>JBDTNM010000321.1:0-3604 GCA_039933735.1 bacterium
TGACTTCACCATTCGTGTTGGTCACGGCCGGTCCGATCGGCTGCGCATTGGGCCCGGCGGCAATCTCAAGGAACACCTGCGTGTTCGGCACCCGCGCACCCGACAACGTCGTGGCCGTCGCGGTGACCGTCACCGGGTTCGCCAGCTGGCTCGTTGTGGCCCCGGGCGTAAGCGCCAGATTCGCAACCGTAGCCGGCGCAGTCGACGTGAGCCCGACCGCCTCCAGCGGCAACGGGTTGCCGGCCGGGTCCTTAAGGAACCCGGGCGCTGGCATCAACGTGCTCGAGAAATTGGCCGCCGATTGGGTCGGCGTGTACACCGTCAGGTCGAACACGATGATCACCGCCTGCCCGGCACCGACCGTGAAGTTGGCATGCAACGTGGTGTTCACGAGACTGCCTGTCGACGCTGACGCGGTCTGGAACGCGACCGCCTTCAGCGTGGACGGGTTGAACAGATTCGCGAGTGACAGCGTCGGCTCATCACCGATTGCCCAGGCGCCGACCACATTCTGCGTCGTGCCGCCGAGCATGAACTGGGGCAGGGTCTGCCCGCTGCCCGTGACCATCGCCAGGAACTCGTCGCGGTCGAACACGTACACAGCGCCACTGGCCTGGCCGATGCCCGCTCCGAAGAAATCTCCGTGGAGATCCGCATCGGCCGGTGCCGTGACCGGCTGGGCACTACGGTTGACATATGTCGCATACGCGATCGCCCGGGAGCCTCCGGCACCGATCCCCTCTTCCGAACTGTAGGCACTGACGAACGGCCCTGGGTTCGGTACCCAGTTGGGCAGATAGCCGCGCGCGTAGCTCGACCCGACATCCTGGATGAAGACGCTTGGTGTGTACGAGTCAACGGCGAAACCGCCGAGAGGCTGGCTGTCCCCGGCAAAATTCGCCCCCGAAGGCGAGGTCCGTCCGGTGACGATGGCGCGCACCGCCGTGCCGGAAGTTTGACCGACATCGACTCGCTGCGACAGCGGCTGCGACGTGACCGCCGGCAGGTTGTTGGCGTCTCCGCCGTAGTTCGCGGTGATCGCGTACAGCCCGGCCGGAAGGCTGAACTGCATCGCGGTCGTCGAGCTGGCCAGCGTCGCCGGCGGTCCAGACTGAACGCCGCCTACGAAAAATGTGACGGTTCCGGTTGGCGACGCGCCTGAGACGGCGGCCGTCACGGTGACGACGTCACCCACCAATGAGGGATTCTTCGACGAACTAAGAGCGACCGAACTCTGGACAGGATTGACTTGGTGGGTCCGAGGCAGAGTGGGTAGGCTGGGCTGGTTGTTCGAGTCCCCCAGATAGGCAGCCGTAATCTGGTGAACTCCCACGCCGAGCCCGGCGTAGACCAACGTTGACACGCCGCCAATCACGCTCGCCTGACCGATCTGGACGGCATTGTCGTAGAACGCAACGTTGCCCGTGAGCGGAGCGGAACCGGTGACGTTCGCCGAGACGGTCACAAACTGCCCGATGAACGACGGGTTGGGCGTCGATCCGAGATTCGAGATCGTCGTCGAGGTCGTGTTGGGCGCGTTGATCGTCGTGCCTCCGATGTCGGGATCGGAAAACGTGGCATCAAAGACGTCCCATACCACCCGCCATTGGCCGTTCGACATCACCTCGATATCGGGATGGTCCTCCGTCACGTTGGGCGTATTGGTCAACTGATACAGCGTGTTCGTCGCGATCACGTAGATCATGACGTCGCCGGGGAGTGTCGTCGTCTGGGTTGCATCCCAGTTATCGTGTCGAAAGGCGATCACGCCGCTGCTGATGCTCACATCGACGCTGACGCCCGGTAGGTCCAGTTGCGTGATTGGTCCGCCGACAACTGGCTGCGTGTAAATAGAATCGTTTGAGTGCCAGACAATGTACTGGCCGTCCGTGTCAGGCGACTCATCGGGAACGAATGGGGTCGTGGTGACCGCCTGTCGTGTCCAGACGCCGTTCGTGCGCACGGCTTTCGTGATGTCCCCATAGCCATCTGCGTCCGTCGTGGCCCAGACGAGCACGTCGCCCGCGGGCGAAATTTTGACGTTCCTCTCGATTGTCCCCACGGAGCTCAGGAGCTGCGACTGATTGGGAGCGCTCAGATCGACCACTCTCAGGGACGTGCTGGTGTACACGGTAGGAGAGGTAAAGAAATAGTCGAAGAAGGCCACGGTGGGGGTCGCGAAGGCGGTCTCGTAGCGCCGGACGCCCGGCTGGTGGTCCAGCTCAATCGAACCGGAGGTGGTCACATCGAACAGGCGGATGTGGTGTTCATTCCCGGCAGTCTGGCTGTAGGCAATTCGATTGCCGTCAATCGAGCACTCTTGACCGTCATCGGCGACGAGGTTGGTGCCCGTCGAAAACCGGTAGTAGCGGACTTGAACGAAATTGAAGTCCGTGTAACAGGCCAGGTCGCCACTGACGTGCGGACCCATCTGGTAGCCCACTTGTGTGTCGATCGGCACGACGGTCGCCGACAGGAGCCCGCCGTTGACCGGCGTGACCAATCCGGCGGCCACCCTGGGGGTGATGCCTGCGGCCCCGCTCTTTGCGACGTTGAACGTCTGCACCCGCTGAGGGACGATGAACCACAACGCAACGCCCAGACAGAGCAGTACCGGCCTCAGGTGCCTCATGCGACTTCTCCCCTGATGAAACTCTCGCCGTGGCGGATTGCCGCGCGGGAGTGGGGAGATTACGACCGTCGTGGTGGGCAGGTCTTTGGAGATTTCTCCAAAAATTCTCCAAATGTTGTCTTAGTCGTGAACGAGCGCCCTCGATCACACTTCTGAAGTCGGATTTCAGCTGCCAGCGGTGCCGAGGGTGCAGAAGGGGTAGTACTGGGCGCCTGGCAGACGACGCCCGTGCGCCCCGCGCCCAGCTAGCCCAGTTCGTCGAACGTCAGGAACTTGAGCTCCGAGTGTTTCGCGATTGCACGGAAGTCGTTGTCGGCTGCGACCAGGCGATGGTCACCCGCCATCGCCAGTGTGGCGATCAGGCAATCCGGTCCAGAAACATTCGCGCCCTTCGCCAGACAGGTGTTCCGCAACGCGGCTGCCGCAATGTAGTCGGCTGTGGTGGCGTGGACGATCGCGAAGCTGCTGACGAGCAGGCCTTCGAGTTCCGCAAATTGCTTCGCGCTCCGGATGCCGCTGAGCACCTCCTGCAGGACCGGGCCAGGCAGGCCCAGGGCCGCATCGGTCGCCAGCAGGCGTTCCAGGGTGGACCGCACGCGCCGTTCATCGGAGCCCGGGCGGCTGCGTCTGAACGCTCGGGATAGAACGGACGTGTCGAGCAGAATCACCGGGCGCGGCGTTCCTTCTTGTAGTCGTAGGCCGGGTCGTAGTCGATCGTGCCGAACACCTTCTTCAGGTGGAGGCGCCGGCGTCGCTGGATAAATTCCCGCAGCGCCTCGTTGACGGTTTCACGTTTCGTCTTCTGCCGGCCCACGCGCAGGGCCTCGGCGAGGAGCCGATCGTCGATGGCGAGGTTGGATGGCACACACATACAGTCACACATAGTTATGTGTGAGTCAAGGTTGTGCTGGTGCACGCGCGGCGCACGACGAGTCGGGTCGGAGCTCTCAACTCAGCCCGAAGTCGAGGCGG
>JBDTNM010000322.1:0-3596 GCA_039933735.1 bacterium
GCCCGCGGCCGTCGGATGACGCATTCGCTCAAGTTTCGGAGGGCCGCACGGACGGCGAAGTCTTCGGAGTGACGTTCTTGATCACGCTGTACTTCCAGCTCGCCCACGTCATGGCAGCCCTCGACCTGGAGACCGAGGAACCGTTCGTTGGCTGGTCGCTCGCCGGTTAGACCTTTACTCCCGAGTTCTTCGGAGACATCTCCACCATCGCCTGGTGAATCATCTCGCGCCGCTTCTGCGGGTCAGGTTCGAACGTGAACCAGCTCAGGAACGCCGTATCGACTCCGGCATCGAGATATCGCTGGACGTGCTCGTTCCGTTGCTCCGGCGTGCCATGGACGATGAGGTCATCAACCACCTGCTCGGGAGTGTTCGCAACCGCGCCTTTGCGGTCGCCAGCGTCCCAGGATTCCCACATGCCCTTCAACTCTTCGCTGCGGCCCAGCCACTGATGGAATGCCTTGTACACCGGCACTTGCAGGTAGGCGTTGATGTGGCGGCGCCGCATGACATCCGCTTCCGGGCTGGGCGGGTCGATGTTCACCATCAGCCGCGCGGTGATTTCGATTTTCTCCGGGTCCCGGCCCGCCTTCGCCGCAGCTTCGCGCACGACGGCGATGGACTTCTTGCAGTCTTCCGCCGAGAGCCAGTTGATGATCGCGCCGTCGCCAACTTCACCGGCGACCTTCAGCATGTTCTCCCTCAGCGCGGCGACATGAATGCGCGGTACGATCTCCGGCGGCGTCGAGAGGCGGAAGCCGTTGACCGTGAAGGTCTTACCTTCGAACACGACTCGCTCACCGGCGAGCGCCGGCCTCAGGAACTGGACCATCTCCTTCACCCGGGTGGCCGGCTTCGTAAACTTCATGCTGTTCCACTGCTCGACGATGGGCTGCGAGCCCGAGCCGATGCCGAGTTCGAAGCGGCCCGGCGCAAGGTCGGCGATACTCGCGGCGGATTGCGCCAGCGTGGCCGGCCCACGCGTGTAAACGTTCGCGATGGCCGTCCCAATTCGCATATTCGAATGCAGCGCGAAGAGGGCAAGTGGAGCGAAGCAATCCTGCCCATCGACTTCGAAGGACCACGCGTCGGTGTAGCCGAGGTCTTCGGCCTCCTTCGCGATGCCGACATGCTCGGGCAAGTTGTATCCGAAATGGGGCACCGAAAGTGCCAGTCGCTTCTTCATCCTCTACTCCCCCATGATCCGGTGCATACGCTCGACGAGCACCGGGACGTACCACTCGAACTCGGCGGCCCCGGGATTCGAAGCAGTTTTTTCGATGTAGTGCATGTACAGCCCTTCGAGAATGATGGCCATCTTGTAGACCGCCAGCACGTGGTAGAAGGCGAAGTTCTTCATCGAACGGCCGCTCTTCTGCTCGTAACGCGCGGCCATTTCATCCAGGCCGAGGAATCCTTCCTGGGTTGTCAACGCTGGCCCTTCTCCGCGGCGGCGGGTACCCGGAGGGTCGCCCGGGTCACCCCACGTCGAAAGCATCCATCCGAGGTCGGCTAGTGGGTCGCCAATGGTCGCCATCTCCCAGTCGAAGATGGCGATGAGCTCAGGCGACTCGTTCTTGAACATCACGTTGTCGAGCTTGTAGTCCCCGTGCACAACACCCACGCCGCCAGATTCCGGGATGCGGTTCCGCAACCATTCGGTCGCGCTGTCCAGCCCGGCCAGTGCGCGGGTGCGCGGACGGGTGAGTTCCCACTGCTTGCTCCACCGTTCCACCTGGCGGGGCAGATACGTGTCGCCCTTGCCCTTCAGCCCGGTCGCTTCCCAGTCCACCGCGTGCAGTTCGACCAACGCATCGATGATCTGCTCCGAGACGGCCCGGCGCCCGGCCACGGTGTCGTACGCAGCCGGCATTTCGGCGCGGATGACGACACCCTCGGAGCGTTCCATCAGGTAGAACGGCGCGCCAATCACGGAGGTGTCTTCGCAAACTGCGACCGGCCGGGGAACACGTGCCCGCCCGTGAAGGGCAGAAAGGTAGCGGTACTCTCGGACAACGTCGTGGGCGGTGGGAAGGAGTGGCCCGCGCGGCGGGCGCCGCAGCACCCACCGGGCTTTGCCGCGAGTCACATAGAAGGTCTCGTTCGAAAACCCGGCCACGTGCTTCTGGACTTCGAACGGCCCGGAACTTTCCGGCACGTTCTCCGTAACGAACCGCTCGAGCGCGGCAACGTCGATCAGTTGTTCAAGCGCGGCATCGGCCATTGAGAACCCCTCCGGACGGTCGGCGAATCCTTCGCTGAGCCGAAAGAGTCTTGCCCGAGCGCTAGCTGGGAGTCAACACGCCTCGAGGACCTAGTCGTCGTCCCTTTGCCCGCGCAGAAAGGCCTCGACATCGAGCACGATATCCTCCGCTTTCGGAAGCTGCGATTGCAGTTCGGATTCGACTCCGGAGTCCATCGCCGATTCGAGTTGGTGCACGTAATCCTGGATCTCCGGGTTGCCGCTGAGGGCAGTGTTCACTTCATCGATGAAGCGATCCCCCGCCGAATCGAGTTCGGACAGGTCCCACTCCATCCCGACGATTGATTGAAGGCGTCGCAGAAGGGCGGCTGTCGCGGGAGGGTTTTGCGAGGTCGTGATGTAGTGCGGAACGTTGGCCCAGAGGCTTGCGCCGGGCAGCCCTCCCTGGCGAAGCGAGTCGTGCAGCACACCGACGATGCCGGTCGGCCCCTCGTACCGGGACGGTTGGAAATCCAGGCGAGACGAGACGCTCGCGTCCATCGCCGTACCCGTCACTCGGACCGGCCGGCTGTGCGGGACATCGGCAAGCAACGCTCCAAGCGAAACGACCATATCCGCGCCCAGGTCCTTAAACAGGGAGGCGTGCGCGTTGGTGAAGCTCCGCCAGCGCAGTGCGGGCTCGGTGCCAATGAAGACGACGATGTCGTGTGGCCCGGTTGGATTGCGGGCGTAGAAGAAGTCGTTTGTGGGCCAGTTCACTTCCCGGTCGCCGCGGGCGGTGATGCGGACGCTCGGACGCTGTTCTTTGAAGTCGTAGAACGGTTCGGCGTCGATCGTCGCGAACTTGCGTGCACCAAGCCTGCGGACGATGAAGCGGGCCGCGTTGGTTGCGGCCGAAGCCGCGTCGTTCCAGCCCGTAAACGCGCAGACGGCGATGGGGGCTTTGAGGCCGGGCTGTGTTTCGACTTTCAGGTAGTCCACGCAGGCAGGATAGCAAGGAGCGCGGGCGGTGTCAGAGGAAGGCGCGCGCACCCGGTGTTGCCGGCAGCATTCAAGGTTTCTTCCAAACCTCGTATAATTCAGAACATATGAGCGACAGAGCCACAGTGCTGCACGTCGACCTCGACGCGTTTTACGTGTCGATGGAGTTGTTGCGCCATCCGGAACTGCGCGGGCTTCCTGTTGTCGTAGCCGGCGGCCTCGGCAACCGCGGCGTCGTGAATACCGCCAGCTATGAGGCTCGGAAATTCGGAGTGCGTTCTGCACTTCCCGTGAGCCAGGCTCGGCGGCTGTGCCCCCAGGCCGTCTTCCTCGAATCCGACTACGCCTACTACAGCGTCGCTTCGAAGCAGTTCCACGCGATTCTTCGCGATTACACGCCGCTCGTTGAGCC
>JBDTNM010000323.1:0-3595 GCA_039933735.1 bacterium
AACGTCTACTTCCTCGTGGTCGACCTGACCGGTGGTTCCGCCTCCAAGCTCCGCGGTGTATCCGTGAGCTACACCTACTAGGGGCGGGCGATGACGATGATGGCCCTGACCCGAAAACGCCACCGCGGCCTTCATCTGTGGGTGCTCGCCTTAGGGCTGTTAATCGTTGGAGTGAGTGCCGTCTCCCTCACGCGTTCGAGCGTCCATGCGATCTCGGAGGGTGATGTCCAGTTTGCGGTCACCCAGTCACCGGCCGGAGGCAGTACCGTCCAGGTTGGCTCGACGGTCTCCTTGGACGTCCAGGCGACGGTCACGAACGCCCCCGTTGGCATCCCCCTTTACTTTGAGTTCGATTACCCCGCGGGGCTGAACTACGCGAACGGGTACTCAACGCCCCCTGGAGTGACGTGCACGGACAACACCCCCTCAGTCGGCGTTGTACGTTGCGACTATGGCCTCGTTCTTGCAGGACCACGTGTCCCTCTCACGTTGAATTTTTCGGTGACCAGCAATGTGGTCACCACGGCGGCCCAAGCGATGATCCGAGGTGGAGCATCCGATGGAGGCCCGGACACCGCGGCCGACGGTTCGGACGACTCGTTCGCTGGTGCCGGAATCATCACCGTCTTCAGTTCATCCATCATCGTCGTAGGTGGCTCCGGCGCCCCCGCGACAGTCTTCGAAGGTTTCTCGACTAGCTACACCGCCGCGCTGCAGAACTCATCTAGCGTCTCCACAGGCAGCTTCAACAGCGCCGTCGTTTTCACCAACGGGATAGTCACCGGTGTGACCTGTACGACCTCCGGAAGCAACGGTTTCGGGAGCGGCAGCGGGACTCCAACCGCGACCTGCACAGGGAGTAGCCTCGCCCCGGGCGAAACGCTCACGATCACCGCGACTGTCGCCGCCGCCAATACGGCCAATGGAGCCGACATCACCGCGCAAATTTCAGCTCCCGCGCTCGGCATTTCCACCGCCGGCTCCGGAGTCGCCGTGGATGAAGTAGGACTCGATTCCAACGGCGGTTCACTTTCGGTTGGCGTCCCAATCAACGTCTGTACCGGCGTTGTGCCAGCGGATGTTGGCGATGATGCGGCCGCCGGGGCGGCCCAACCGCACAGTGCGGCGATGATTGGCCAAACTTCATCGAACATCACCCTTCAGGTGGTTGACTTTCAGGTCGCCGGACCCGGAGTCGGAACGATTTCGGCAGCCACCGGGTGTGCGACGGATCAGAGTGGAGTCCGCTTCACCCCTTCGGTCGGCGGCAGCTATTCGGTAACGGCGCTCTACAACACTGGCGGAACGAATGTCCTCGCCCTGGCCGTTGGCGGGGTGAGTAATCCAGTGCCTTCAATTAGCCTGCTTGGGCCGTCGACCGCGACAGCTGGCAGCGCCCAATTCACGATGACGGTAACCGGCTCCAACTTCATTGCCTCTTCGATCGTGAATTGGAACGGCGCCGCACTCGCGACCACGTATTCGGGAAGCTCGAACAGTCTGACGGCCACGGTCCCGGCGGCGAATGTTGCCTCTGTGGGCACGGCGAACGTCACTGTCACGAACCCCGGGCCAGGCGGAGGAACATCAGGGCTGCTCACTTTCGCGATCACCGCGGCTCCCAACCCTGTCCCGACCGTGACTTCCCTGGCGCCGAATAGCGTGGGCGCGGGCGCCGCACAGTTTTCGATGACGGTTACCGGGACGAACTTCGTGGCTGGTTCCCAGGTCATGTGGGACGGCGTTGCCCTGTCGACCGTCTTCGGTTCGGCGACGAGCCTGACAGCCACCGTGCCGGCGGCGAAGGTAGCCAGTGCGGGAGCGGCCAACGTTACCGTGTTCAATCCCGCTCCCGGCGGAGGCACCGCGGTCACGCCCCAGACGTTCACAATCACGTCGAGCGCGGCGAAACTCGCTTTCACAACTCAGCCAGGGGCCGGCGTGGCCGGTGCGGCTCTCGCAGCTCAGCCAGTCGTGGCCGTCCAAACTTCAGCGAATGCGACCGTGACCTCAGACAGCGCGACCGTCGTCACACTCGCCTTGAACGGCTCGGGAACGCTCACCTGCACCGGCGGACTGTCGAAGACATCTGCGGCGGGCCTCGCGAACTTCGCGGGCTGCTCTGTTTCCCCTGCGGGCGCCGGGTACACAATTACTGCCAGCGCCACCGGCCTGACGTCGGCGACGAGCGGCACGTTTGATGTTTCGGCCGCGCCGCCGACGACTTCGACGCAGGTGACGGTTACGAACCCGACGAACGCGCCAATCGCACGGTCGCGGCTCTTGTTCGCGATCGGCACGGGCAGCCTCGACGCCTCATCGGTCAGCTTCATCATCAAGCGCAAGGCCGACGGAAAGTACTTCAACGTCGAAACGGGCGATTGGCAGACCGAACTCGTGTTGAATACCGCTGCGCACGGTGCTGGCACTGCCTGGGCGATCGCTATCGAAGGCGAAGCGCGCCGGGAGTTCGCCGGTACCGTTATCACGTTGGAAGCACGAGTCACCGCGGCCGCAACCGTCTACGTGAACGCGACGATCCCGGAACTCAACATCCGCTAGGCGGGTACTGCCTGGCCCCGGTAAGCAGCCAGGTGACCGGCTGTATCGAGGACGTGCTGGAATGACGCGACTTTGCCATCCGGAGCGAATGACCACACGTGCAACTCGTAATCCTTGATGGAGTTCCCGGTCGCCTTCACGATGAGTTCGACCTCGATGATCGCGACCACCTGATTTCCGCCTTCGAGCAGGTTCACGGGCGCGAACTTCACGAACTCGAGCGCACCGATCGCCTGGAAAAAGCTGCCGACGTGCTGCTTGCCGACGCCCGGTTCAAGCCACGGAATGCCATGGCCCGTGCCGGGGAGTTCCCAGGCAATGTCATCGGCCAACCGGTCGATGATGGCGGGGATGTTCCCCTGACCGAAGTCTTCGTAGATGGATTGAACGGTCTGCAAGTTGTTCATGTGATCCTCGAGAGAAGTGCTGCCGGATACTACGCAGCTTTGGAACTGATTGATCATCAGCCCCTTGAGAATCTTGAGGGTTTCCCCTTTCGCGGATCAGAATCCACCCGATAGGCCCGCCGCCACCCGCGCCCATAGGCTTTGTTCATGCGAAGCCGAACCCAGCGCACGAGAGTCTTGATGGTTGGAGGCGGAGCCATCGGCGTGTTCGCGCTGCTCTCTTCGGCCTGTATGCAGTATCCGGACGGTACCGTAGCGACGCCCGCTTCCGGGGGCCAAACCGAAGGTTCGCGGCTCCCACAGCTGCTGAGCCAACTGCAGGGTGCTGGAGCCGGGATCGAATTGCTCGATGGATCTCAGCAGCAGGTGCTGGCAGCCCAGGACGCCCAGGGCAAAGAGGCCCCCTCCGAGACAGCAACCGTTGCGGGCGAGAAGACGCCGGGTTCGACCACGACGCCCGCCGGTACCCCCACCCGCGCAGGAACGCCAACGAAGACTCCTACGCCCACCAGGACAGTCACACAGGCTCCCGAAGGCGGCACAACGCCAACGGCCGTCCCTTCGGCGACCGCAACTCCTTCACCGACAAGTACACCCACGCCGACAGCCACTTCCACCTCGACGCC
>JBDTNM010000324.1:0-3591 GCA_039933735.1 bacterium
CCGACAGCGAGGTTCACGCCGCCGATCGAACGTTCGGGATCGAACAGGGCGAGGTTCGCGATGGGCAGAATGAGGAAGACGATCGGTAGGACGGTCGCCGTCAAGACGATCATCCGGTGGTGGCGGTACTCGCGCAGTTCTTTACGGATAAGTGCCCGGACGGGTGGGGCCACGGCAAATGCAGTCATGCGGCGGCTCCCAACTCGTCGAGGGATTCCGTGCGAGTCATGAGTTCGAGATAGGCCTGTTCGAGATCGCCCGCCTGGACGACCGAAATGATGCTGGCGCCAGCGTGGACCAATCGAACTACCAGCGGGGGAGTATCCGCGTCGGCGTCCGCGAGGCGACACGTGAACCCGGTCGGCAACCAGCGCACATCTTCGATGCCGGGGGTCGCTTCCACGGCTCGGCGAACGGAAAGCACCGGTGCCGAAGCGAGTTCCACCTTTACGACATTTCCGAGGAGCCGGGCGCGCAGTTGGCGCGGGGTGCCAATTTCGAGGAGATGGCCGTGCCGGAGGATTGCTACGCGGTCGCAGATCCTTTCCGCTTCGGCCAGCCGGTGGGTGTTCATGAGGACCGTCGCACCGTCGCTAACCAGTTGGCGGATCATGCGCTCCATGGCGGCAGCGGCTGAGGGATCGAGTCCAGATGAAGGTTCATCGAGGAGGAGCACTTTCGGACGGTGGACGATGGCCCTCGCGAGGGCGACGCGCTGGCGCCAGCCTTTCGAAAGCTGCCCAACCCGGTCGTCGGCGCGACCTGCCAGACCAACAAAGTCCAGCGCGGAAGTAATTGCACCTCGAGCGTCTGGAACGCCGTGCGCGTCGGCCCAGAAGACAAGGTTGTCGCGCACGGTCAGGCGTTCATAGAGACTCGGCTTCTCGGGCATGACGCCGACGTTGCGTCGAACGGACATGGGATCCGAGGTCACATCGTGGCCGAGGATCCGCGCAGTCCCAGTGGAAGGCGAGATGAGCGTCGCCAGGATCCGCAAAGTCGTGGTTTTGCCGGAACCGTTCGGTCCGAGGAGCCCGAAGACCTCGCCGGCGGGAATCGCCAGGTCGAGGGGGTGCAGTGCAATGCGCTCCCCGAAGGTGCGCCCGGCGCGATCGAGTTCGATTGCCGGTCCGGGGGAGGTCACGAACTAATAATCGGCGGAAATGTGTCTCCGGGCAGGCTTTCAGCGGCCGATAGCGAGAAGGATCGCGTCGTTGAACCGCGATGGCAGTCGAACGTTCGGCCAGGCGACGTGGTCGTCCAGGCCATAGGGGCGGGCGACCGATGAGCCGTCGAAAAGTTCAAATGTGAGCCAGACCTTCTCGCCGTCGGGCGCCGGGGAGCCCGGTTCAGATTCGAGGAACAGGGAAGTGAGGAGTGCTACGGACCGGGAGTCCTCGATCTTCCCGAGCTGAGTCCCGTCTGCCGGGTCTCGAAGGATTATGGCTTCGACGCGAGATTGAAGGTCAAAATATTCGCCGGTAGCGGTTGCGCGGTCGCTGGCGACGGCCTCGTAGACGACACCATCGGCAGTCGCGAGACGGAAGGACGGTGCATACCCACCGACGCTGTGGAGTTCGGCGCCTGGTGGGAGGCGGCTCGCGGAACAATCCACTACGGCGGAATCTGTGGTCGCACCAGCGGCACCAGTGATGACGCCATAAAGCGGGCCAATCGCGCCGGGTTCGACAACGCCGCCTTCGGCGCCCGGAATTTGAGACTGGCGCATGTAGCTGATGCCACCAAACTGGACGATGTCGGCCTCGGACATCGCCCCGGAGGCCGAAGGCGAGGCGGGTGGTCCCGGGCACTTCGCTCGTGGTTGGTCAGAATTCGCTAACGGCGCAGGAAGCTCCAGTCCTTCGTCTGACTCGGCGGTCGTTGTCGGCGAACCGGTCCCGTCGACCGAGAACATGCCCGCGAGGGCTACGACCACAACGACTGAGAAGCCGCCAACGGCCGCCACTCCCAACACCCGCGTCAGTCCCAATGCGGCCGCTGGACGACGTTTGCGGTGCACCCAGATGTCGATCGCTTCCTCGCGCGTCGCCGCGCCCAGCGCTTCGATGACTGCGGCGACCTTAGCTTTTACCAACGGAAGCGGGGCACCGAGCGATGCCGCGATTTCGCCATTGCTCCAACCGCGCGCCATCAGCGAAATAAGTTCTCGCTGGTTGTGATCCAGCCCAGTCGGGCCAGATTGCTGCGGAGCTGTAGGGGAGGTCATGGCCGCTACCGGGCCATTCGGCCGCCGTCGATTGGGAAAATGCCGCCGTTCAGATAGCTGGCATCCGTGCTACAGAGGAATGCTACGAAGGCGGCCACTTCGGATGGCTCTCCGTAGCGGCCCATAGGGTTGCCAGCCGCCATGGACTGGTGAGCCTGCTCCGGCTCGTCGGGGTTAATGCCGCGTTCGAGCGAGCGCATCATGCGGGTCTCAATTGGCGACGGGCAGATAGCGTTCGTGCGGATGCCGCGCGGGCCGAATTCGAGCGCGGCGGACTTCGTCATCCCGACAACCGCATGCTTGCTGGCGCCATAGGCAAAGATACTCGGCGTGCCGGAGAGCCCGGCGACCGAGGCGGTGTTCACGATCGCACCGCCGCCGCGCTCCAGCATGACTGGCACAACGTGCTTGATGCCGAGGAACACCCCTTTGAGGTTTACCGCGATCACCTTGTCGAAGATGTCTTCGGGGTACTGCGTGGTCGGACCGACCCAGCCCTCGATCCCGGCGTTGTTGAAAAAGTAGTCGATTCCGCCAAAGCGATCCTTTGCCGCAGCCACATACCGTTCGACGTCAGCAGACTTGCTAACGTCTGAGGGGACGGCGAGGGCATTCGAGCCGGCGCCTTCGATGAGCGCGACCGTCTCTTCCAATCCCGTTCCGGGGAGGTCAACGGCGACGACGCGGGCGCCTTCCTGGGCGAAACGCTCGGCCGTTGCCCTGCCGATTCCGCCGGCCGCCCCGGTGATCACCATGACTTTGCCTTCGAATCTGCGTTCCATGGTTGAGCTCCTGCGTTCGGATCGGGAGAGTTTGCCCTCGCGCCGGAATCTACGCTCACGTTGCCAGAGGGAGAAGCGTGCTCGCCGAACTCAGGTCGCGGTGTGCGCCCAGAGCAGTTCCCAGAGTCGAACCGGCTCATGCTGCCCGGAGACCGCAACTTCGCCGCGCTCCTTGAACGCGAATCCTTTGCCGGCGGCCAACTCGCGAACGACGTTGGCGACCAGTACCTCTCCGCCATCGGCGGACGACGCGATGCGGCGGGCCGCGAAAACGACCGCACCGTGAATTTCGTCGCCCTCAATGATCGGCTCGCCGGCGTTGATGCCTACGCGAACTCGAAGCTCTACGGGCAAGTCAGCGCTCGCATCGGCGAGGTTTCTCTGCAAATCCACAGCGCAGGCCAATGCGTCGTTCGCAGTCGAAAACCGCGCGAGGAAGCCATCGCCAGTGGCCAGCGATTCCTTGCCGCGATGCCGTTCAATGGCGCTGCGGGTGATGCGCTCGTGATGGCGCATCACCTGCCGGCCCTGTTCGTCACCTAGGCGCTGCATGATTGCCGTGTGGCCTTCGATATCCGTGTA
>JBDTNM010000325.1:0-3579 GCA_039933735.1 bacterium
TCTTTATCAAGGAGATCCAGAGTCTCCTCGAGGCCCCGGCGGCGCTGGCGCTATAGCGCCCGTAATAACCTGGCTGGCCACCGGTCTCGATCGCGACTCGGAATCATCCGGCGAAATGGGGCACTGGACGTAGAACGGCGGCCCGGCAGGCGGCCTCCAGCCGTGGTAGTGCTGCCCGATCCCGTCGGTGTAGTCGTCAACGAACCGGGCAACGGGGTAAACGTCGTGGTGAATGCAGAGCGGATCGCCACCGTGGGCGGCGGCCACCGGCGTCGAGAGGGTCGCCGCCGATGGCCCCTGCACAGCTTCGCTGGAGGCGTGCCCGGGCTCTACCGGGGACGCCGCCCACCGTACGCTCGCACCGAGCGCCACCATGGAAATGCCCAGCAACACTGTCCTGAACATTGCGTCAGCCTCCTCGCTCCGCCTGCGCGCAGCGTGAAGGAACGGGCGGCCCGGGACATCGACTGGCCTGATGATTTCGCGAGGGTGCCGGGAATCATCCAATCGGATGATCCGCCGCTCAATGGAGCTCGTTCCGGATGGCGAAGGCGGCGGCTTCGGTCCGATTCGCGGTGCCGGTCTTGTCCAGGATGTGGCGGACGTGCGTGGCTACCGTCGGTTCCGAGATGACGAGTGTCGCCGCGATCTCACGGTTCGAGCGACCGGTCGCGACCAGCGCGAGTACTTCCAGCTCACGAGGCGACATCCCGCTCGAACCGTTCACGCGGACCACGGTAGCCGCCGCCACGGATGAGGTAGGGTCGGCGGCGCCAGTTGTTCGCCGCTGGCTGAGCACACGCTCGAAGAATGGCTGCGAAGCCTTGATCCGATGCAGGATCGTGAGTGCGCTGTCGAAGTGGGGCAGCGCGTCAGCTGACCGCGACAGCTGGATCAATACTTTGCCGAAGACGTAGTGCGCGTCCGACTCGTCCCAAGGGTGTTGAACCCGGCGCATGTTCTTCGTCGCCGAATCGAAGAGGCGGACCGCTTCGTCTTCACATCCGTCCACCAGGGCGATGATCGCCTCCAGCAGTTCCACGCGCGCACCGAGTCCGAGCCAGTCGTCGTCGGTCATCGCCCCGCGAGCGCGCGAGACACACGTGCGGAGCTCGTCGTAGTTGCCTAGTTCCGCCGCGATAAGCCCCGTAAGAGCGTTGGCGGCGACGTTCCTGAGCGCAACCGGACTCTCAAGTTGCCCCGCAGATACGATGCCGGCCGCACCTTGCGGGTCGACGTGACGCGAACAGTCGGCCAGGAGTTCAGAAAGTATCGCGATGTCGTCGAAAGCGTCGGGGTGGATGAGTCCGCATGCCTTCCTCAGCGACTTACTCGCAACCAGCCAATTGCCCTCGCGAAATTCGATGTGGTCCAGGCTAACGCCGGTCCATCCTTCCGCCAGCGGCTGCCGTCTCCTAAGTTCTTTGCTCGACTCAGCTGTAACCCCCTGGTCCGCGCACGCGGCCGCGAGGAAGATCTCCAACTGCCTTCTCGGCTTTGACGGCTGCCGGTGGAGTGCGAGTTCACGTTCGATCAGGGTGCCTTGCCGGGATGGCGCTCTAATTCGCCACCAGGCTCCGGAGGCCGAACGACATGCCTTCGCCCCCTGCGCCACAATGGCCGGTGCCTCAACCGGAGAAGTGAGCGTCGTCGCCACCCAGCCGGTTTCGTAGCTCACGCGAGCCTCATCGATGGCGCCGTTGTACAGCAGACAATTTGCGATATAGATGAGAGCACCCGCGCGAGCTGTTGGATGACGGCTTTCTAGCAGCGCTTCGGCAGCAGTTTTCGCGTCTTCCAACCGCCCCAAGAGCAACAGCAACATGGGAAGATTCCCGTCGCACTGAGCACGGGTGTACTCGTTATTTGTTAATGACAAAATCCGCTCGGGCAGTTGAAGCGCCTTGGCTGGGTTAAGTGCTTCAAACGAGTCTTCGGCGATGCATGCCCAGAACACAGCGGAGAGCAGCCCCGCCGCCAGTTCTTTTCGGCCTTCGGCGAGCAGTATTTCCGCTGCGGGCTCAGCCGTCTCGGCCAGCCAGTTTGCGGAAAGACCCAACCTCGGAAAGGGACCCGAGATGACCGCGGCAATGAATGCCGCACGCTGAAGGTCCGTTGCGCCCAAGGAGTCAACCTCGGCGAGACTCAATTCGAAGGTCTCGCGCGCCTCGTCCCACGCGCAGCTGTCGGCGGCGGTCTTGATCGTTTCGGTGGCGGCGGCAATGAGTTTTGGCACGGCTGCCCGCGAGTGCGCCAGGCGGTAGTGCCTGGCGAGTCTGGCGGCTTTACCGGGTTCGCCAGGCGGCGCGATCCGCTCAATCGTTTCCGCCGCTTTCAGGTGCAGTGTTTCGGCCGCTGCCTTCGACAGGCCCTCCATGAGCGCCTGCTGAACGAGAGCGTGCACGAATCGTCCGTCGTCGGGTTCCCCGGGGACCAGCTCCACGAAATGTGCTCGGCTAGCTTCGGCCAGTACGCTCTCAAGACTCACCAACTCTCGCCGCATCATTTCAGCGAGCAACGAAATCTTGAACTCTCGGCCGAGCACCGCCGCTGCCTGCAGCACCGAGACGCACTCGGCAGAGCGCTGACCAACACGGTGAGAGATGATCGCAAAAAGAGGAGGAGGGAGTTCGTCCGTCGTTGTGAGGGCGGCGCTGGAGGTGGCTGCTTCTCCTTTGTGACGTGCAAGCTCTTCGACGAAGTACGGGTTTCCCGAGGTCTTTTCGAAGAGGACCGCAAATCCTTGCTCGTCCGCGCGCAGTCCACACTCTTCGGCGAGAGTTCTCGTCCCCGCCAAGTCAAGCCCCTTGAGCGGAAGGAACTGGCCAAGCCGGCGTTCCCGGGTCTCTTCAAGCAGCTCGGGCAGTAAAGGTGACTCCGCCGCTTCGCTATCGCGGTACGTCACGACCAGGACGACGCCAAGGCGGGCGACCCGACGGGCAACGTGGCGCGCGAGCCGGATGCTGGCAGCGTCTGCCCAGTGGACGTCTTCCAGTACGATCAGCACCGGCCGACTCGCCGATACTTCCCTAAGCAGAGCGAACGCGCGGTCGAACAACCGCAACCGCTGGAGGTCGTCATCTTCGGCGGGATCGCTCAGATCCATCTCGGTGGAGAGGCCGGGCAGGAACGACCCGAACCCGTTCGCGTGCGCGCCTTCCGCATGTCCGTCGGTCGTGATGGATCCGAGGACCTCAAGCCACGGCCGATAGGCCATGACCGATTCACCCGGATGGCAGTTCCCTACGCAGACTGGTGAGCCGCTCGTGGCAAGACTCGACAGCCATTCCTGTACCAGTCGGGACTTGCCGATGCCTGGCTCTCCAGAGATGCAAAAGAAGCTGCCCTGTCCATGACGCGCACGGCGAGCGGCGACAGCAAGGGCATTCATCTCCACCTGGCGTCCGACCATTGGTGGCCGGGCCAGCGTGGCCGGACCCCCTGGCCACCCGGGCGCGGTCTCATCCGTCAGTGTCATGAATCGTGATTGTAGCCGGGCAGTCAAGCGGCAACGGCGGGAATCTAGCTCAAGAACTCCATCGGCACCGGTGGGTTCGCGAGGGGCTTCGCCGCGACGGC
>JBDTNM010000326.1:0-3555 GCA_039933735.1 bacterium
CCCCCATCAACCTCGATCGTCTGGCCAGTGACGTAAAACGCGTCATCGCTCACGAGGAACGCCACGACCTTCGCGATGTCCTCCGGCTGGGCGACGCGGCCGAAAGGCGAGCGAGCATCGATGTCGCGCATGCTCTGGATGCCCTGGGTCGCGCGCGCCAGTCGGCTGCCCATTTCCGTCTCGGTGAGGCCCGGCCGCACTACGTTCACCCGAATACCGTAGCGGCGTTCTTCCTTGAAAAGGCCCATGGCCAGCGCTTCCATGGCCGCTTTACCCATGTTGTATGGCGCACCCATCGGCCCCAGGCCACGCGCCGCCACGCTCGAAATCATGATGATGTCGCCACGCTCTTGTTCGCGCATGCTGGGCAGCACCAGCTTGGAAAGATAGTGCGGGCCGAACGCGTGCGTCCGCACCACTCGCTCCATTTCGGCCGGGTCGGTATCGGCGACACTTTGTCCGCGGGAGGCGATGCCGGCGTTGTTGATCAGGATGTCGATGTGTCCGAAATCGGCCAGCACCTGTTCGACCATCGCCTTATCCGCGTCCCAATCCTCGACCGAAGCCGAGTATGCCTTCGCCTTGCTTCCGAGCTTTTCAATCTCGGCAACGGTTTCCTTAGCCGCGTCCTCATCGCGGCGGTAGTTCACGGCGATCGTCGCGCCATCTGCTGCGAGGGCGAGCGAGATTGCTTTGCCGATTCCGCGGCCGCCGCCGGTAACGAGGGCGACGCGTCCTGCGAGTGACATGTCTGTGGCTCCTGGTGTGATGTGACGTCGATTCTACCCGCCGTGTGCGCTCGTGGCTGACGGGCGGTAGCCTTCCCTCTCGTGACCGCCTACCACGAACCCGAACTCACCGCGCCCGTCGACCTCTGCGGCCCTGACGGACGCTTCAACCGCGCCGCCATCGGCTGGTCGCGACATCCACTCCATCGCTGCAACCTCGCCGAATCCCTCGAACGCAAGAAGAAGTGGAACTATTGGGCGGTCACGAACAACGACTTCCTGTTCTCCACCACCATCGCCGATATGGAGCGCCTGCAACTCGGCGGAGCGTACTTCTATCATCGTGGGACGAAGCTGCACCTCGACAAGACCGTCACGCGCCCGGCCGGGACCATCGCCATCCCTGAGTACGTGCAGGGCGACATGGTCATCGAACACCCGGACATGCGCGTCTCGCACACGGACGAAGGCACCGGCACGCGACTGCGCGTCTCCGCGGCCGACTTCCAAGGCTTCCGGCTCGAAGCGGACATCCACGTCCGTCGCCCCGAAGGCCACGAAACCCTCAACGTCGTCATCCCCTGGAACGACCTCACGATGCAGTTCACTTCCAAGCAGAACACCCTTCCGGCCACTGGCTTCGTCCAGATCGGGGACACCCGGTACGAGCTGGGCGCGGTCGCCTTCGGATGTCTGGACTACGGCCGTGGCGTCTGGCCGCCGCACACGGTCTGGAACTGGGGGGCGGCCTCGGGCGTCCAGGGCGAGCACATAGTCGGCCTGAACCTCGGCGACAAGTGGACCACTGGCACGGGCATGAACGAGAACGGGCTCTGCCTCGACGGGCGTCTGTCGAAGATCAGCGAAGACCTGGTCCTCGAATACGACCGCACCGATTGGATGAAGCCCTGGACGGTGCGCACCTCCGAAAGCGACCGCATCGACCTCGTGTTCGAACCTGAATACGACCGTCACGGCACCAGCGGCCGAAGGGAGGCCTGGTTCACCGAAGTCCACCAGATGTTCGGCGCCTACCGCGGCCGCATCGTCCCGGACAACGGAGAGGCCATCGAAATCCACGACCTCTTCGGCTGGATCGAAGAGCACGAGGCACGCTGGTAGCCATCATCAGACCCTGGACTCTGACCGCCAGGGAGCGGGCTCTTGTCTCGCCACGCCGCTGATTCGCACCACCCGCGCATCGGAGGCGAGTGCGGAACCGCTCGCTCGCCCGCGGCTCACCACAACGTTCCCCCAGAGCCCTCTATGACCCACACCACACTGCGCCCGGTAAGAAACCCTCACCCCGTTGGTCTTACCCCCACTACACGGGGAGCAACCACCAATGAAACGCACAATGTCCATCTTCACCGCCTGGCCGCGCATCGCGGTCGCTACCGTCGCCCTCAGCGCGGGCCTCTTCGCGACCGTCGGCACTGCCTCGGCTGCGCCATTCACCTGCAACGGCAAGATCGCCACGATCGTCGGCACCGATAACGCCGAAACCATCGTTGGGACTGCGGGGAACGACGTTATTTTCGCCCGCAGCGGCGGAGACACGATTAGCGGCATGGGCGGCGACGACACCATCTGCGCTGGCGCCGGCAACGACCGCGTCGCGGGCGGCGATGGCAACGACGTCATCTTCGGCGGCTCCGGAAACGACAGCCTCCGCGGCAACATCGGCAACGACGAAATGCATGGCGACGACGGCGATGACGCGATCGCTGGCGATGAAGGCGCCGACCTTGCCTATGGCGGTCTCGGCAATGACACGATGTTCGGCTTCCGCGATATGCCCGTCGGCGCTCACGGCTGCGGGGTCGATGCCGATGCCAAAGACACCATGTACGGCGAAGATGGCGACGACGAGATGCACGGCTGGTCCGGAGACGACGAGCTCAACGGCGGCGCTGACAACGACACCCTCTACGGCGACTGCGGCAGCGACCGCATCTATGGCTACGCCGGCGACGACAACATTTACGGTGGCCTGGGCGATGACGACCTCTTCGCCGGGATCGACAACGATTACGTCGAAGGCAACGCAGGCGATGACTGGCTCTGGGGCGAAGAAGGCACCGACACGCTCATGGGCGGCGCCGACACCGACCACATCTTCGGCATGAAGGGCAACGACTTCCTCTACGGTGACGAACCCATCGCCACCCCCGGCTCCGTACCGGTCGCCGACCTTCTCGACGGCGGCGAGGACGACGACTTCATCGACGCAGACGACCTCGTCCTCGACGTAGTCAAGGGCGGCAACGGCAACGATACCTGCGAAGTCGACGCCTCTCCCGCGGACGGCACCATGACGGACATGGTCACCTACTGCGAAACAATCCACGTCCACTTCAACTAACTCATTTCGGTGAACGAACGAAGAGGCGGGGCCAATCTGGCCCCGCCTCTTTCTGTCCCAGGGAAGAGCGACGGCCCTGGACTCGTCGTCTACGCTGAACGCATGGCCGACATCATCGATTGGCTGCTCGATTCGGATCCGGCCATCCGCTGGCAGGTATTGCGCGATCTCGTCCACGCGCCGCCGGACGTAGTTGCCGCCGAACGGGCGAAGGTCGCGACGGAGGGCTGGGGAGCGCGCCTACTCGCCCTGCAAGGGGATGACGGCCAGTGGGCCGGCGGCGCCTGCTTCCCGAGGAACTTCAATTGGGCGGATATGAAGTTTGGCCAGCCGTGGACTTCCACTTTTCCCGTGCTGCAGCAGCTGTGGGAATTCGGCATCGACCCGGCGGCGACCGCGGTTCAACGCGCGGTCGAAGCCGTCTGTGACGGCTGCCACTGGGAACATGCCGGCCAGCGCTTC
>JBDTNM010000327.1:0-3543 GCA_039933735.1 bacterium
CCCCAACCACCACCGCCAAACCATCGCCCCAGCCGAAAAACGAGCCGCGACTAACAAGGAGCGGTTGTCCCAAGCGAACCACTCGCCCAGGCGCACCGCCAGTCCGTTCCCCAGCCCGTTCCCCCCGTTCCCATTCGCGCTACACCCATCCCCAACCACCACCGCCAAACCATCGCCCCACCTCAAGGCCCACCGCCCAACTTTCCGACTCCTCCCCGTTCCCTCCCAAATGTGCTATCAATTGCCGTGAAATACACAACGCGACCGCCAACCACCGACCGGCGCCGCATCGAGGAGTCCCGATGGCATCCCTTATCGACATCGAAGGCGTCGGAAAATTCCACGCGGCCAAACTCGCCGGCCTCGGCATCGACACCCAGGAAGAACTCCTCAAAGCCTGCTCCACCCCCTCCGGCCGCGCTGACCTCGCCACCAAAGCCGGCCTCACCATGGAACAGGTCCTCAACTGGGCAAACCGCGCCGACCTCGCCCGCGTCAACGGCATCGGCGACCAGTACGCCGACCTCCTCGAAGCAGCAGGCGTCGATACCGTCCCCGAACTTGCCCAGCGCAACGCCGAAAACCTCTACGCCAAACTCGTCGAATGCAACGAAAACCACATCCTCGTCGACCGCCTCCCTGGCGCCGCCGACGTCGCCAACTGGGTCACCGAAGCGAAGACACTCCCCCGCGCCCTCCACTACTAACCAACCACCGCTGAAAGCACCGGGGCTAAGGCAACCAACACGCCGCCGCCTTGGCGGCTCGGAACCTACATCCGCGCCCGGGACGAGGCCTAGCGCCCGCGCAATCGTCCGCCCGGCCCGCTACCAGCCCACCGCGACAACGCACTGCGCCGGAGTGGGAACTCCCAAGCCGGCGCACTTTGTGTCTCGGGATGTGGGGAAACTACTCCATCAGCGTCCCGGCGGCCGTCGCACAGCCTTTCGACATGCTCTCGCCGGTTGGCCCGATCACTTCAATAGAGGCTGTGCTTGCGAACCCCCCCGCGTCATCGAGAGCGATGATCTGCGTCAGGCGCTGCGTCCCGATCCATGCTCCCGCGGGATTGAACAAGAACGCTTCCGACACGCCGGTGTATGTCTGCGCCGCGTTGTTGCGAGTCCAGAAGCCATGGCCCGGTGTGCGTCCGGCCGGCGGGATACCGGTGGTGGTTTCGACCAGCGTGCCCTCGCGGCCAAATGTCAGAAGAGCGGGGAAAGCCGGCCGGAGTTCGGCGGCAGAATCGCAATTGCGAATCGTCACCTGCACCCGCCAGGTGCCTTCCAGCTTGCTCACTCCCAATTCCGCCACTTTGGCCTCCACGGCTTTACCACTTTCTTCTTTCGTGTCCTTTGAAATCGCTGAAGCGATGAGCGGCACGCTGGATGCGGCGACAATCAGGGCAATGCCCAATCCGAGCAGGTATTTTCGCTTCCTTAGGCGCATCGTTCTCTCCTTGTGGTTCCGGTTCTTGCCCGGTAAGCACAGGGCGATACTCGGCTCCGCCGCGTCTAAAAGTCCTTAGAATGGCGTGGGAGATTATGAAATTGTCGACTGCCGAGTCTCCGCTTTTCGCCTACGAATTCGAAGGATTCGTCGTCGATTCGGCGACGCGGTCGCTGATGCGCTCCGGCGAACGAGTGCCGCTCACCCCACGCGTCTTCGATACGCTCCTCTACTTCGTTCGGAACAGCGGCCGTGTGCTCGAAAAGGATGAACTTATCCGCGCGGTCTGGCCTGACGGCTTCGTCGAAGAAAACAACCTCAATCAGAACGTCTCAGTCCTTCGGCGCGCCCTCGGCGAGGCGCGAGGAGACAATCGGTTCATTGTGACGGTACCCGGCCACGGTTACCGATTCGCTGCCAATGTCGTCGAGCGACCCGGAACCAAAGCGGGGCACCACGCACGAATCATCGCGGTGCTCCCATTCAAGCCGCTCATGGAGCAGCACCGCGACGAAGCCCTCGAACTTGGCATGGCCGACTCCCTCATAATGCGCCTCAGCAACAGTCATGAGTTGGTCGTACGGCCGCTAACGTCCGTCCGCCGCTACAACGGCATCGAGCAGGACGCCTGCGCCGCCGGTCGCGAACTTGGCGTCGAGTCGGTGCTCGACGGGCGCATCCAACGCTGGGGCAATCGTATACGGGTGACAGCCGACCTCCTTCGCGTCGACGACGGCGTGACGCAATGGTCGGGCATCTTCGACGAGGACTCGACCGATCTGTTCGCCGTTCAGGACTCGATCTCCGTCCGGGTCGCGGTCGCCCTCGCATTGACGCTCAGCGCCGAAGAGAAGCAGGGACTAACTCGTCGCTACACCGCAAACACCGAAGCCTACGAGTTGTATATCCAGGGGCGATTCCACTGGAGCAGGCTCACACCGCCCGAGATCAAACGGTCCATCGGATTCTTCGAACGGGCGATTGCCGATGATCCCTCGTTCGCGCTGCCGTATTCAGGCCTCGCCGAGGCGTATCGGTCGCTTCCCATGACCAGCGAAGCCAGCGCTGCCGAGGTGTTCCCGCGGGCCAATGAGGCAGTCGAAAAAGCACTGGCGCTGGACGCCTCTCTGGTTGATGCACACGCTTCCCGGGCGATCATCCGCGCGTGGCACCAGTGGGACTGGGAAGGCGCGCTCGCTGAGGCCCGGCTCGCCATAACACTGAACCCGAATTCGTCCGAAGCCCACCGAGCCCTCGGGCTCGTCCTATCGCATTTGGGCAGAGTCCCGGAAGCGATCACCGAATCAGAAATAGCCCGCGCGCTCGATCCGCTTGCACTGCTCACGCGTACCCACGAATCGCTCTACCTGTACTACGCGCACCAACCGTTGCCTGCCATCGCCAAACTCCAGATCACCCTCGAACTGGAACCAACCTTCTGGATAGCCCTCCTCACACTCGCGAAAGTCTATGTCCTCCAGGGACGCCTTGAAGACGCTCTTGCCGAATTGGCGAAAGCTCGTCAGTCGTCCGGAGGAAACTCCCAGGTCATCGCGCTTGCCGGGTTCGCCCTGGCAGTGGCAGGCGACGAAGAGGGCGCGCTAGAGATGCTGGCAGAACTGCGAGCCAACTCGCAGGGCCGCTACGTGCCTCCGTTCTCCTTCGCGGTGATCTACAACGGCATCGGTGACGACGAAGAGACGCTCAACTGGCTCGAGCGATCAATGGTCGAGCGAGATTCCTTGCTCGCCGCCTTCGTGAACGTCGATCCGATCTGGGATCGGTTCCGAGACATGTCCCGATTCAGAGCGATCCTTTCCCGAATGCGCCTCCTTGCGGAATAGGTACGAAGTGGTTGAAGGTCGGGTGGATAACCCGAGCAGCGCTCGAAGGTTCATTCATCGCGCCACCGATGTCAGCGGACTGCCCCCAACCTATATCTGCGTCGGCGCCCTCGATGGCTTCCTCGATGAAGACGTCGCCTACGCCATGCGCCTCACCCACGCCGGCGTCCCCACCGAACTCCACGTCTACCCCGGCGGCCCACACGGCTTCGACGCCCTCCTCCCCGGCACCCAACTCGCCCGCCGCGCA
>JBDTNM010000328.1:0-3520 GCA_039933735.1 bacterium
CACGGCAGATGTTGACGGTTCCGCCAACTCTGAAGACGTTACTTAGCGCTCGAAGACGCGTCCTGGGCAGCGTGAGCGGGCTGGCCGGCGCGTCAGGACGTTCTTAGCGCCGATACTTGAGTCGTGTCATAGCGTTCCCGCAATTCCGCGATGGCTGCGCTGTCTGGTTGTCCTTGCCTCGCCAGGATCGCAGCGAGCTCACGGAAGTAGCCGTCGTGGACGCCCCCGGGCGAGATGATGAGCATGATGGTTGCCGGGCTATGGCCTGGATTGCCAAAGCCATGTGCTGTCCCCGGCGCAATGCGAATCATGCTTCCGGGGCCCACACGGCCAGACCACTCACCGCCTCGGATGTCGAACTCACCGTCGACGACATAGAAGATTTCCTCCACCTTGCTGTGAACATGGTCACCGGTGTGGAAGCCTGGCGCCGCGATAAACTCGATTACGGTCGGACCACCGGTTCCGCGCTCGCCGGCCGCCTTGAATATCACCTCCGTCCCGCGCAACGATACGGTTTCACCTTCGCCAGGCTGAAGATACAGATGCTCGATCGACACGGTGCCCTCCTTGCATGGAATTCCTCACGCTGCCAACTGTGCATCCCGGTCGCGCGAACGCACCATGCAAGAGTTCACCGGTTTGCTGTGAACTGCTTCACGGAGATCACGCGTGACTGATCTCGAACACGTCCGACTGTTCGCCGATCTCAACGCCGAGCAACTGGAGCGCTTGAATGGGTCGCTGCGTCGAAAACGGTTTGCCAGGGGCACGTTGATTCACGCATCCGGGGTCATGGGTGCTGACCTGTTCGTCATCGAATCGGGTCGAGTCACGATCCAGCTGGCCTCGGACGACGGCCAGGCGCTTACGGTGCGAATGCTCTGGCCCGGCGATTTCTTCGGCGAAATCTCGTTGCTCGACGACGAAGCGTGGTACGGCGACGCCGTCGCGTTGGACGACTGCACGGTCCGCCTCCTCTCCAAGCCGGAGTTCCTTTACCTCCTCGCCACGTACCCCGCAGTGAGCACTCGTCTCCTCAAGATCATCTGCCGGAGGTTGCGGCTTAATGCGGAATTCGCACGGGATCTCGCGTTTCTGAACGTACCAACCCGCCTCGCTCGAACGCTCGTCGCGCTCACCGAGCCCAGCGGATGGGGCTGGTCCGACAGGGCGTGGGCCGAAAGCACTGGAGCTCGCGAGATCGAGCTCACACAGGCCGCCCTGGCCGCGCACGTTGGAGCGACGCGCGAAAGCATCAACAAGTGGCTGGGTTACTACGAGCGAACCGGATGCATCAGCCGGAAGCGCGATCGAATAGCCATCCTCCAGCGCGAGGAGCTACGGAAGCACGCCCAACTCGATTCGTAGCATCAGAACCCGACTCATGGGAGGCCCGGAAGGGCACGGCGGCTGGCACCGCGCCCCTCCCCGCACAACCCACCACACCACCAACCGTGGCCCGACCGTGAGGGAGGGTCCGTCCCAGCCCGAAGCGAAGCGAACGTGCGGCATCGCACCGGCAGCCCCACGCCACCACCGAGTCCGTATCCCGCTGCGGATCTGATCCCGTTCAGTTCGAGGGTTTCGCCGCGTGGCAAGACCTTTCCCGCGGTGCCATACTCCCCGCGCCGTGACCAAGCCCCGCGAGCGCCACACGCACAACGCCATCGAAGATGCGATGCTCGGCGCCTCGCGCATCCAGGCCCTCTACGTCTTCGTCCGCCTGGGCATTCCCGATTTGCTGGTCGCCGGTCCGGGCAGCAGTACCCTCCTGGCCAGCACCACCGGCGTCCACCCCGGCGCGCTCCATCGTCTCCTCCGCTTCCTCGCGGCCGAGGGATTCGTCGCCCTCACCGAAGACGGCCGCTTCGTGCTCACGGCGCAGGGTCAGCCGCTTACCACGCGCTCGAAATCCGGGGAGGCGGAATCCGTCCTCAGCACGGCAACGCGGGGCTGGGAGATCTGGCAGCAGTTGACGCACTCGGTCGAAACGGGACAGCCCGCGTTCGACCTGGTTATGGGCCAAAGCTACTTCGCCGAACAACGCGCGAACGCGGACTCGCTCGCGCGGTTCGATGCGGCCCTTGCGCCCGGCGCCAGAGAAACGGGCAAGGCGCTGGCTCGAACGCTCCCACCGGCCGCGTGCATAGCGGACCTGGGCTGTGGCAGCGGCGCACTCCTGGTCGAACTGTTGAGCGCCTGGCCGGACGCGCGCGGGATAGCGTTCGATGCCGGGCCGGTGCTGGAACAGGCTCGCCCGCGCTTCGCCGTTCCGAAGCTACGCGGCCGCATCGAATGCCAGGCCGGAGACTTCTTCGAATCCGTGCCCGTGGGTGCCGGGCTCTATGTGTTATCGCTCGTGCTCCATGATTGGGACGACGAGCTGTGCCTGCGGCTGATGCGGAACTGCCAGGCAGCGATGGCGCCCGGCGCGCGCCTCGCGATCGTCGAACAGCCAGTGCCCGATGACCCGCGCCTCGCCCCAAGTTCGGCACACGCCGACCTTGGCATGCTGGTGATGACGGGCGGCCGCGAACGGACTTTGGCCGAATATCGCGGCCTCATCGAGCATTCCGGCCTGCGCTTCGATGGCGCGAAAGCCCTAAAGACAAGACGCCAGGCGATGGTGATTGAGGCCAGCCGCGGCCTCCTTTGAACGTGCTGCGAACTAGCTTCGTCCGGGCGGTTTGACACGGCTTCGCCGGAGGGGAGAATGCGGCCCATGGAAACTTCCGGGGAAGCGGCTGGCGAGGCATCAACTGCGGCCTCATATGTCGGCGGACTGGTAGACGGCTACCGGGCGACAAAACGGCAGTTGGACACAGTTCCCGACGCCTTCGAGCGGACGATTGGCTACGCAGCGCTACAGAGCCATGCGCGCGCAACGGCGAAACACTTGAACACCACAGCGCTGGGCGTAACTCGCGCCGACATCGAACCCCTTACCGCTTTTGCAGAAGACATGTCGATTGGCGGCGCCGCCCGAGGCCCAGCAGGCTTTGGCATGGAAGCTGCCCGGTCGGCCTTCACCGAAACGCCAATCCCACTGGCCGCGGGTGGTCTCGGGATCATCGGCGTGATCGCCAGCCAGATCTCCGACCTCGGGGGCCTCGCAGGGACACTGCTACTGGGTGGCGGCGGCGTGCTGGTCGTGTGGATCCTCTACTTCGTCGTGCGGGGCGCGAACTCCCAGCTCGATATGCTCTGGAAGCGTGCGAAGAACATGGGCTCGGCGTTCGAATCCGCCTACGAAACCAACGCCCTCCCCGTCGAACAGCAGCTCTGGGCTTCGGCCGGCGGGGCGCCGCACTCCGGCGTCCGCTTTGTCCCCACGATTCGCATGTACGCGATGCTGGGCGTCGTGGCGCTGTGGGTGCTGGTCATCGGCTGCGGGGTCGTCTTCGCCTACGGCGCAGTCACAACCATGCAGGACATCTCCGACAAACAGTTCGCAGACGCCCACAAGTTCCCGTAGGTGCCGGTGCCGCAGAGGGACGCCCGTAGTCGCGGAGCTCCG
>JBDTNM010000329.1:0-3506 GCA_039933735.1 bacterium
CTCGGCAAGAAGGAGGTTGTAGTGGTCCACCCATGAGACCTCGTCGCGCGAGGTGATGAACCGGAGGCGAGAGTCGCCGACGAAACGGATTCGCAGCTGCTCAATGGTGTCGTCGGCCAGGTGCCGGTCGCCCACGAGGATCTCAAGGTTGGGATAGTCCGCGTTACGGATGTTCTCAGTGATGACGTCGAGGAAGCGCAACGATCGGTAGAGCGGGATCGCGAGTGAGACGAGTGGCGCTAACGGTTCGGCGCTCACCCGTCGAGTGCATCGAGCAGGTGGCTGGCGAACAATGGGGCGCAAGTGAATTTGCCGGTGTCGATAGAAAAGTATCCGTCGTATGAAGCGACGCCGATGGCATAGCGCTCATGCAGTTCGCTCCTGGGATTGTCAACATCGACGTGCGACTGTCCCCACGAAAAGATCACGCCGGCATCGACATGCTGGACCACGGTCTCGGCGACGCCGGGGACGACACGGTCGAGGGCCGCAAGCGTTTCGCGAGCGATCGCCTCAGCTTTGACCGGACCCTCCCGACCCTCACAGGCGGGCCCCCACGCTGGGGGCGGTGCCAGTTCATCCGACCAGCCCTGCAGGCAGGCTGGATACCAACTCAGGTAGGTTGGTCCACCATCCGGATAGGTGGCGATGTCGCCATAAGGTCCCAGCACGAACGTTAGCGAGGGGAGATTCGCGAGGCGGCGGGGCAATTGACCCAGCACTCTGTACTTCAACCGGTACACCCACGGCCGATCCGGAGCGATTCCCATCGACTCATCCAACTGCAGACGGCCTTCCCAGAGGCAGTTCACCACGATGTCCGCGTTACGTTCCCAGGGTTCGCCGTCACTGCTCGAACCTGCCACCCGAAAGCCTGAAGAGACTCGCTCGGCGGCCTCTACTCGCCAGCCGTACCGCAGCACAATGCCGGGGGCCGCCTCCAGGCCGGCCTCCAGTTCTCTCCGCATCTTTTCCAGGTCCAGGGCTACTTCCGCGGTTTCGATCACCCCGGCGACTTCGGCAGTGTCCAACCACTCCGGCGAGTGCGTCGCTGCAATCGGCCGCCAGAGCAATTCTGGCCTCTGTCCCAGGTAGGTTCCGCCGTCGAGCCGCTCTTTGTAGGCTGTCTGCACGCGGCCGTAGAAATCACAAACCTCGTCGAAGGACAACAGCGAATCGGGCATGACCGCGTAGGTGAACGGCGTGGACCGCATCCCGTGCCAGTCCAGCGACCGGCCGAGCCAGGACTCGAGGAGAGGTGCAAACGCGAGGCTCGCCTCAAGCATCAGCTCTGAGGTACGGAAACTATCGTCGTTCGCGTAAACGAGACCGAGATGAATCTTTGCTTCGTTCCGACCGCTCGCCCGGCTCAGGCAACGTTCCGCCTGGTCAATCAAATCAACGCGATACCCGCGACTATGCAACGCCAGGGCCGCGCAGACGCCCTGAAATCCCGCGCCGAGAACAAGCGCCGAAGGCGCCGAGTAGTTCGCTTTCATGCCGCTGGCCCCTGGTGAAGTCACGTGGCCGCTCGGCACGGGAGATGGTGGCATCAACCGATGGGGGAGTCAAAACCGCGCCTCATCGAGGCGGAAGTGAAGTGGCGGCGCCAACCACACATTCCCCGGGCGCCGGTTGAGCATCGCCCGTTGCACCTGCCTTGGCGCCAGGCGCACAGGCCCAATCAGGGGAGGACGGCACCTCCGCTCTGTCTACCATGAACTCAAGACGCGGCGCGAAGGCCCTTCCACCAAATCATTGGTAGCGGCGAGCCCTGATGGCAGGTTGCTCCACGCCGTGGTTCCTGATTAACCGGCGCCCTCAGCCCAGGTCGGGTGTCGCGTCGGGATGTGGCTCAATCCTGCGTGGACTCCTGCCTCGTCGACATCGATCACCAGGCGCACACTTCGGCGCCGGGCAAGGTCAATTGGGCTTTCGGGTCGCACCGATTCGAAGACGAAGGGCACACCACCGGTATCAGCGGTCTGCCACGCAGCCAGGATGCCGAGGACTGCCGCGGCCGGGAGTTCGCCCAGCTCCATGCGGACGCGTTCCTGGATGGCTGGTTCCAGGTCAAGAATGATCGCTTCGATCAATTCCGGCGCCGAAGCGTGGCGCTGGACAGCAGCCGAAGCCCTGCCGCGCACCGCATCCTGTTGCAAGGCCCAGGTCAGCCAATAGGCGGTTTCGTCGCATCCGGTCCAGCTCATTCGAGCACCTCACGTACTTAGAGATGGGCCTCATCGTGGGAGTCGTTTGGTCGCGTTATCAGTCACCGAGCGATGTACAGCGGATGTACACTCTCGGGCATGCCGACCGAAAATCAGACGCTTGATGTCTCCCGTTACGCCAATGAAGCCATGGCCCGGCTCGTCTCGGCGCCGGCCGCCGAGCGTTTCGACTGGCGTGAGGTTGTCGAACGGGGGATCAACGCCGCCCGCGAACAATCGGATGCCGAGGGCCTCGTTTCGATGGTCCAGCTCCTCGTGCAGTTGCTCGAAGGCCAGGGCCGATTCGAGGACGCCCTCGAAGAAATCGACCACGGCCTCATCTTCGCCAGTGCTTCCGCCGACGCCACGATGTACATGTACGGTTTCAAAGCCTCTATTCAATCCGCCATGGGTGGTTTTGCGGCGGCGAAAGAATCGCTTGGCCGAGCGGAAACACGCAGGGCCGAGGCCTCGCTCGAAGCGCAGGTACGCCATCGCGTCTTCCGCAAGGTCGCCCTCTGGCAGTCATTCGAAGACGAGCCGTCAGATTCCGCCGAAGACCTGCTTCAGGAATGCGCAGACCACGGCTTTGGCCGCGACCGCATGTTCCTGTTGAGCTGGTTCGTCCCGTACCTCGCGTCGCTTGGCGACCACCGCCGTGCGCGCCCCTGGATCCGAGAGATGCGCCTCGAAGCACAACGGACCGAGAGCCTCTGGCGCCTTTCCGACGTGCTCGCTTTCGACACGTGGGACAAGTTCTTCGGCCAGTCTGAGTTCGGGCGTGAGCCGGGCGAACTCGATCGCCGTAACGCCCTCTCTGTGTGGCACTGCGAAGGAGTCCGGCTCCGCGACTCTGTCTTGCGGCAGGACCCGGCAGCAACCGAAACGTCGCTTCACGCCCTCCTTCGCGCCCGCCGCCGCCTCGGTTCCGCGGCGGTCGGGTCGATCGAACAGTTGGAGCGGGCTGCGAGCCTGGGGAGCCAGGCCCTTGATGATCTTGGGCCGGGCGCACCCCCTGAAATTATCACCATGGGGAGCCTTGGACCGATCCTCGGCGAAGCAGAAGTGATCGCGAATCGCGGCTCCCAGCGCGCCGCGGCCGAATGGCTCGAACGGTTGGTGGCATTGCTGCCGGCCGGGGTGCTGAGCGTTATGGCCTGGCCAGTCTCGGTGCCCCGGGTCCTCGGCCTGCTGGCCCTCAGGACCGGCAATCAACGCAGGGCCAGAGTTGCGCTCCAGGAGTCGATCACCTGGACAGCCTCCGCTGGGTTCGCTGTCGAGCACGCCCTTTCGCGC
>JBDTNM010000330.1:0-3487 GCA_039933735.1 bacterium
GCGTGGGAATCAGCATGTGCTGGCGCTCGAAGTCGAACGCCTGATAGTCGAAGTACCCTGGGTGGGGGATGCCGTGCACTTCCGTCAGCGTGCGCACGGCCATTCGGGCCACAGCCTCAAACGAGACCGGTCGACCGAAGTCCCGGAAGAAGTTCGGTGAACCATCTGGCTGTTGCTTAGCCGTCGCCTCTCGAGGCGTCCCCGTGGGCGCGACCCAGCCAAGCTCCTGGAGTGCTGCGATTTGATCGTCGCGAAGTCTGTCAGAGGACGGGAGGTAGTTGTTGCTGACAGTCTCGGCGCGAAGTCCGAAGGACCCCTGCGCAGCAAACTGCACATACGCCCAGCCCCGCTTGGCGGAAATGACGAGAGACTGATCCTCTTCCAGCGCACCAAGGACTTCGGCCAGTCTGCTTTCGAAGACGGGCCACGCTGCGGAGGCAACATGGTCTTTCGTTTCGACCGCCCCGGGTTCGCCACGCATTCTTTCGGTGCGTTGCGTGCGGAACCGCGCGGCGTTTTTCTAGCCATGGAACTCCTCGTTCGCGGCCATCCCGTGCCACGTATTAGCCCTTCAGGCTAGCCGAAGATGCCCATCGCCTCTCTAGTGCATCGGAATCAAACACACGCCGACGCCATCCGTGGCTGGCTCTAGCCGCCGCGCCCGTGGTGCGAGCTCGGCGGCGACTACGCCATGCGACGTGCTCGATTCCGCTCCTTGGTAGGGAACGCGTCGTGCTTCCGATTGAACGAAGGCGTCCACACGGCGAACCTTGCCAGTAAGTCCGAATTCAAAGCGCTCTACAATTCGAGAAAAGTGCGACCACGCCTAGCGAGGAGGACATCCCTTTGCAACGAGGTCTAGCGATTCGGCTCCCGAACGGGTCAACCGCTGTTCAACGGATTCGCCGTGCCGGGTACCTACCTCTCTGGGGTCGCCCCCTTGAACTCAAGATTCCAGGCGCGGTAGTAGCACTGGTGCAACCAGACGGAGTCTTGGCTCTCATCGCGACTGCCATCCGCATTGAAGGGCCGATGCCGGTGAGCCTGATCGATGGAAAGAAAGCAGGGAGAGGGTACAAGCTGTTCTTGACTCACATCCGTCAGGCTAAACGATTGCTTCCCCTAAGGATACGCTGGTATGCGGTGGGGCAGTTTAGATACTTCGATCCGAAGCGATGGGCACCGACACTAGTAGGTAGCGCGGCGGATAGCCGAAAGCAGGACTACATCACGGAGTCAAGCCCAGCAAAGGGTTTGGTTACGATCCGTAGAGGTGCTTTCACTGGGTCCGTTCAAGGCAAGCCGAAGTCCGATCCGGAGTGTCGGTTAGTCCGGCGCTTCGTGGCATGGCTTGCCTGCGAAAGGGAGATCGAACAGCACTTGCTACCGGGAAGGTTCAAGACCGACTTATTCGATGCAACGAAGTGGCGTCTACTTGAAGCCAAGGTCGAATGCGATCGCAAGACTCTACGCAGCGCACTCGGACAGCTTTACGATTATAAGAGATTCTATCGGCGCGGGCCGAGTCTTGGCGTTCTAGTTGCGAGTCGACCAACGACCCAGTGTGTCGACTTCCTCGCACGCTACGGCGTCACAGTCGTATGGGAGACGCCCGGTGGTGCGTTTCGCGACTCGGCTGATGGAGGGTGGACTCGAATCCGTCGCGCGAGCTAGCGCTGTAGGGCAAAGCCGTCGATTGCGTGGCGTGCGAGCATCGACTGCTAGTCTCAACGCACACTGATTCTCAATACCAGCTGACTGCCGCATCCCGATTGAGATCTGGCGTGCACCCACCCCCGGAGGGCCGAGATAGCCGAAGAGACCGATCCGCGGGTTCCTCACCTAAAGCTGCTGGCCCGCTGGCAATTGGTCCAGAAAGGATTACCCTGCGCCTCTGGACGCTTTGACAGGAGGTACCGGATGGCCAGAGTACGCACCCGAGCTCGGCACAGAGTTGAGTTCACGGTTCCAGCGCTCGCGCTCAGAAAGTCGGACATCGTCTTCACCGTGCTCCGGGATGCCGAGATCGTCGGAAAGCTCTTTGTGAGCCGTGGCGCCCTCGTCTGGTATTCCAGAAACGGGAAGCTCGGGCGAAAGCTCTCGTGGAGCAGGTTCGACACCATCGCGCAGGAACATGGCGCGCGGGTTACAGGGTCCTAGAGGTGCCCGACTCGAAAGCAACTCAGGACAGCGGTTCACCGCTCTTCGCCGGACTCACCTCGCGAAGGGGGGACTCTCCGGAGCTCGTCGAGAGCATGGCTCGGACCGTAACTCGCCTGCTCGAGGCACCGGGCGGCGGCTCCAACGAAGGCGGCCCGACAAGCGGCAATCGACCCGCAATGCTTCTCGGGAAGATTCAGAGCGGAAAAACCAGATCCTTTATCGGGATCATTGCGAAGGCCTTCGACAAGGGAGTCGATTTTGCCATCGTTCTTACGAAAGGCACGAGCGCGCTCTCCGAACAAACTATGCGGCGCATCACGGCCGACTTCCGAGGCGCGATCGAAGACGAGAACGTTCTTGTCTACGACATCATGCACCTCCCGAAGAACCTGACGCGATACCACCTCGGCAAGAAAATCATAGTCGTTGCCAAGAAACAAAAAGACAATCTGAAGAGGATCTTCGAAGCGCTCCGGAACCACTACCCGGATCTCCAGACGAAGCGGCTTCTCATCATCGACGACGAGGCCGACTACGCATCCCTCACCTACCGCCGCAATACCGACACTGACGAGCTCGAACCCGGAAAGATCGCGCGCTGGGTCGACGACCTAAGGAGTGCAACGGCTTCGACGAGCTTTTTGCAGGTAACCGCCACCCCATACTCTCTCTACCTCCAGCCTAGCGACGCCGCCGATACACCCTTGTTTCATCCCGTCCGCCCGGCCTTTACCGAGCTGCTCCCGACCCATTCCACATATGTCGGTGGCGATTTTTTCTTCGGTGAAGCGGATGACGAAACCTCGCCGGCCCACTTCGTCTACGAGGAGGTTTCACAGGACGAACGGGAGGTACTAAAGAAGTCGGACGGTAGGGTTTTCCGCCTCGCGCAAGCGCTGACATCAACCAGGATCGCTGTCCTTCGCCACGCGCTCTTGACGTTTGTCGTCGCCACATGTACCCGCAGACTTCAGCAGGAGGCGGCGGGCATTAAGAGGCAGCGATACAGTTTCATTGTTCATACGGAGCATTCACGGGGGTCCCATTCCTGGCAGGCGAGCGTAGTCGGTGCCGTCATCGAGGCATTCGTGAAAGCCGCCCGGGATAACCCCGCCATCCTTGAAGAACTGATCAAAACGTCGTGGCTGGACCTCCAGAGGTCGATGAGTCTGAGCGGGGAGCCGGTTCCCGCCTTCCCCGACGTCCTCTCCGCGGTTCGAAGCGCGCTGGATGGTGGCGAACTCATGGTCACGGTCGTCAACTCCGACAACCAGGTGCGTGACCAGCTGGACGAGGAAGGTCAACTCAGGCTGGACGCCCCGGC
>JBDTNM010000331.1:0-3444 GCA_039933735.1 bacterium
GGGATTTCATCGCCTGCCCTCGGCCACCAGCTCAGCCACGCGTTCATCGGTCGGTACGAGCTTCGCTACCGGTACCCCGCGCTTCGTGATGACGAACTCGATACCATCCCGCTCGACTTCGTCGAGGATTCGACTGCAGTTCGCCTTCAACTCGCTGGCGCTGATCGTCTTGACCACTTGTATGACCATGGTCACATGGTAGGTCAGGACACCAAGATCAACAACGGGCTACACCGCTCGCCACTGCACCAGGGTCGCGTCGTCGTCGGCATGGTCTTCGAACACGGCCTCGACTGCCCCGCCGATGACGACTTCCTGCATCGGGTCGCCAAGCAAGTTGCCCACCATGCGGACGTTGCCCGCGTCAGGCAGTTCGACCAGCACTACGAGGTACGGGCACGCTTCCTTCAGCGCAGGATGCACCGGGTGCCAGATCCGCTCCCAGCTGTAAATCGTGCCCTTGCCGGAGACCTTCGCCCAGCCAAGGTCGAACGAGTGGCACTGGTAGCACAGCCACTCGGGGCCCCACTGGAAGCCCTTGCAGCTATTGCAGCGCTGGACCACAAGTTCGTGCCGTTTCGCCGCGTCCCAATACTCGGTGTCGAGCCCATCGCCCGCTGCCGCCGGCACCGGCAACCCTGCCGGCAAATACGTCGCTGTAGTCATATCTCACCCTCCGTGGACCTTCCGCAAGAAACTCCGTGCGCCCCGTGGCTCCGTCGTGTGACTCACTTGCTCAAGATCAGACTGCTCACCGGTTGGACCATCGGCCCTGAGCAGACCATCGAAATCTCCGGGTCCTTCACCTGCGCGGTCGAGGTCCCTCGCAACTGGCGTACGGCTTCCGTGATCAATTCGAGCCCGTGCATGTAGCACTCGGCAAGGTTTCCGCCGCTCGTATTCAGCGGCAGTTTCCCACCATCGACCTTGAAGTTTTCGAGGGTCATGAACTCTTCGACTTCGTCGGGCGCGCAGAACCCGTGCTCCACGAGGCTCATCATCACGCCGCCGGTGAAGTTCTCGTAGGACTGGCAAACGTCGACGTCTTTCGGGCCAATCTCCGCCTGGCCGTACAGCCGTGAGGCCACCGTCTTGAAATTCGAAGTCCCGTAGTCCGGTGCGTTGTGGGCCGTCGCCGCCTGCCGGTAATCCGAGCCCTGGGAAGCGGCCATGACGTACGCGGGCTTCTGCTTCAGGTCGCGGGCACGTTCCGAGGTGGTCAGCACGACCGCCGCCGCCCCGTCGTTTTCCATGCAGCAGTCAAACAGCCGGAACGGCTCCACGATCCAGCGCGAGTTCTCGTAATCCTCTTCATGCAAAGGCCGGCCGTGCATGACTGCGCGCGGGTTGAACTGTGCGTGATAGTACGAGGCCATCGCTATGGCCTTCTGCGGCTCGTGGCTGAGGTTGTGGTCGTGCATGAATCGTCGCACCCGCATGGCGAAGGTCTGAGCTGGCGACATCAGCCCGTACGGCTGCGTGTAGGCCGGCCCACCGGAAACGTTCTTGGCCTGCGAACCCTGCCCGAATCTTCCGAACTGCCCCTGGGCAAGCCCGCGGTACACCACGACGTACTTCGAATAACCCGCGACCAGCGCTGCGCAAGCGTTCGCCACTGCACCGGAACCACCACCGCCGCCACCGCCCCAGAACATGTTCGAAAGGCTCAAGTCCCTCGAACCGAGGGCCGAGGCGATCCGGGGCGGGTCGTTGCGGTCGTTGCTATACGAACAAAAACCATCGATATCCCGCACGTCGAGACCAGCGTCATCCGCAGCCGCGATGATCGCTTCGACCGTCAGCTGAAATTCACTGCGGTCCGCGGCGCCTCTCTTGTAGTAGGCGGTCTCCGCAATCCCCGAAATCGCAACCTTGCCCTTGATGGTGTGTTCCGACATGTAGCGAACCTCCAACCTTGGGTGAGCCTCCGCGTCCTTGCGAATCAGATTTGAGAGTAGCCCGAACCTTTGCGGTCGATTCCGGTGCCCTTGCCGTTCGTAATCCAGCCGAACTCCTGCAGGATCTCCTGGCTGTAGGTCACCCGCCCCGTCACTTTGTCGAGCGGTTCGGTCGCAAGCAGCAACGCCGACTTCGCCATCAGCTCCGGGTGCTCGCCGCGTGGGTCATCCATCCCGGTCACCAGGTGGTGGTGGACCGTCCCCGGTGTCGGCACGACCTGCGAAGGCGAGACGCAGGTGACGCTGATGCCGTCTTCATAGACTTCGGAGGCGAGACCCTGGGTAAAACGCTCCAGGGCCGCCTTTTCGGCGCCATAGAGTGTGCCGCCGCGCCCGAAATCACCCTTGTAGGGTCCGCGGCCCGGGCCGATGGCTGCGCCGCTGGAGATGTTTACGATCGAGCCCGCCTTCTTCGCCACCATGTCCCCAAGGACGAGCTGGCTGAAGTAGAACGGCGCGTGGAAGTTCACGCCGATCGAGCGGTGCCACTTCGAAATTGGGTAGTCCTTAATCGGGATGAAGTAGGTGAGCGCCGCGTTATTGACGAGGACGTCGATCGGCCCGTAGGCGGCGCGTGCGGTTTCGACCGCGGCGAGGCAGTTGTCGTAAACCGAAATGTCGGCAGTGATGGCCATGGCCTCACCGCCCGCTGCCCGGATTTCGCTGACCGTATGCTCAAGAGAGCCTTCGAGGACGTGGTCGCCTTCCTTCAGCGTCCGCGCGACGCAAGCAACCTTGCCGCCCTCGGCGGCGAAGACTTTGGCGATCTCAGCGCCGATTCCACGACTGGCTCCCGTGACGAGGACGGACTTGCCATCGAGCTTTCCCATGGTTTGAAGCTCCTGAAAGTTTGTGCGGGGCCGAGTCTACGCGGTTTGAGGAAAAGTGATTCAAGCGGCGCGAAACACTAGTCGGGGTCGGGCAAGCCCATCTGGTTGTGGCCGATGCTGTAGATGGACATGCGCCTGCCGTCGGGGTCGCGAAGCCAAACGTGCCGAGCGCCCCAGGGCTGGTCCCGTGGGTCACCTTCGGTCTCAACGCCGAACGAACGCAGCCGAACCGCCATGGCATCCACATCCGGCACGCGCATCGTGAACTCCGGTCCGCCGCGGTCGACCTGACCGGCTGGCGCCTCCTCGATCCCGAGGGCGAACCCACCGTTTCCGCCGACGGCAAGATAGCCCGGGTGCTCCTGGATCACCTGCAGTCCCAACACATCCACCCAGAACCAGCGGGCGCGTTCGAGGCTGCCGACTTGCAAGAAAAGGTGTGTGAGGTGGGGCTTCATGGGCGAATTCTCGCGCCTGACCAACGGCGCTGTGAAGGCCACTAGTGAGCACCCGCAAGAAGAGTTTGCGTCCCCGGCGGGTCCGGCGGACGGCATACTGGAGTCATGGATAAGGCAGAGGCCCGCGCGGCCCATGACCTGATGCTCAAGCGCATCGAACAGAGCCTCAAGGACGAGGACCGCGATAACGCCCTCATG
>JBDTNM010000332.1:0-3428 GCA_039933735.1 bacterium
TGGTACGACGAGGGATATACGGCATGAACACGACAGTGCGAATCAAGCAATCGCAGGTCTACAAAGACTGGCATGTGATCGACGCGGCCGGCCGGCCTTTGGGCCGTGTCGCGACCGAGGCGGCTTTCTTGCTGAAGGGCAAGCACAAGCCCACGTACGAGCCGCACCTTGATGACGGTGACTTCGTCATCGTGATCAATGCTTCGCAGGTACGGGTCAGCGGGAACAAGGCTCAGCAGATCAACTACTACTCGCACTCGGGTTATCCCGGTGGCTTGAAGACGCGATCGTATGCCGTGCAGTTGGAGAAGTTCCCGGAGCGCGTCCTTGAGAAGGCGATCTGGGGCATGCTTCCGAAGGGTTCGCTGGGCGAGCAGATGTTCAAGCATCTGAAGGTCTACAAGAACGCGAACCACCCACACCAATCGCAGATAACTGGAAGCCAAAAGGCCCAGGAAGCGCGCGCAGCCGCGACCGCCGAACTCGCGAACGCCGTACGCAAGACGCCGCGTCTCCGCCCGCTTAGCGTACCCGTTATCAACGAAGTCGAGCCGACCGCGAAGGAGAAGTTCACTTCGCCTGCGGCCGTTGCCGCCCGGGAAGCCAAGGCTCGCGTCCGCGAAGCTGCGGCCGCTGCTCCTCGGGTCGATGAAGTGGAAGAGGCAACCGCTGCCGTTGCAGAGGCTCCGGCCGAAGCAGCCGCGCCGAAGCCACGCGCCCGCAAGGCCGCCGCTGAGACAGCAACCACCGAAGCTGAGACCACGGAAGCGGCGACAGCAGAAGCTGTTGAGGCTCCCAAGCGCGCCCCGCGCCGCAAGGCCGCCGAAACCGACGCAGTCGTCGCTGACGGCGATGCCACGGGCGAAGAGCCCAAGAAACCAGCTCGCCGCCGCGCGGCGGCCAAGTCCGAAGGGACTGAGGAGTAACCCATGGCTGACCAATACTTCTATGGCACTGGCCGCCGAAAGACTGCTGTCGCACGAGTCCGTCTCTACCCGGGAAACGGTGCGGTTGTGATCAACGGCAAGCCGCTCGAAGACGTCTTTTCGCGCGATACCCACCGCGCCGAAGTGCTCTCGCCATTGACTCGCCTCGGGCGTGAGGGCCGATTCAGCGCGCAGATTAAGTGCGAAGGCGGCGGCATCAGCGGCTGGGCCGGCGCCATCCAAATGGGCATCGCCCGTGCTCTCGTCGCGAGCGACGAGTCGGTGAAGCCGGCGCTAAAGCGCCCGGAGAACTTGCTCACCCGCGACTCCCGAATGAAGGAACGAAAGAAGGCCGGACTCAAGCGAGCCCGAAAGGCCCCTCAGTTCACCAAGCGCTAAGCACGCGCTCCCGAGCCGCCAAAATCAACGAGGTCCTTCCGGAAACGGAGGGGCCTCTGTTCGTTTGGCGATTGAGTCGGGCTAAACCCTTGGCCTGGGCTTCCTGATCCACCAGTTCGTCACTCCGGCGCCACGCGAAGCAGGCGGCAAGCTGCCGATCCCCACGATGGGGAGTCGAAATGAACAAGGGCACCATTGTGTTGGTCGGCTGTGTCATCGGGGCAGGTGGGCTCTTTTATTTGAAGACGACCGCCGGCGCTGCACGCCCAACGGCCGCCGATCAATTGGTCACTGCGACCGCAACGAAGGAGCTGGCCCATTCAACGACGACACCGAAACCCGTTGCTTCGCTTACCGCCCGACCATCGGCGAGCCCCACGGCTTCTCCCACGCCGCAGAAGCTGACACTTACGCAGGCGAAAAACTTGCCCAGGCCATTCGCCACACTCCCGGTCGCTACCGGAGGGAGTTCCTCGGGCTACCATGCGCCCCCCAACGAACAGCCGGCTGGCCCCATCGCGCCTGGCGAAACGCCCTCCCCGGGCGGGGATTCCACTCCTACGGCACGCCCGACTCTGCCCCCAACGGGCACGCCTCCTTCCGAACGGCCGCCCGCTACGCCCGTCCCGGCTAGCTCAACTCCCGTGCCTACAGCGACCGTGAACCCCAACCCGTGGCCGATTCCGACGCCACCGACGTTGCCCCCGTACCCGGACGGTGGGCTCGCGTCTCGACCGCCAAGCGAATAGTTCCGCATTCAGTGAACGTCGCGCGCCGGTTCGAGAACGGCTTCCATCATGTCCTCCGGGAGAGCGAATCCGTGACGTGCATAGAGCGTGCGGCTCTTGTCCGTGGGCCAGAGGATTACCGAGTCGACCCGGCTCTCTCGGCAGAAGGCAAGCGCCATTTCCATGAGGCGGGCTCCGAGGCCTTCGCTGCGGGCGTCGGGCGAAACGTAGACGTTGGTGATGTATGCGTGTTGTTCCAGCTCAGGCGCGGGATTCGGGATCTTCTCGATAAGCTGCAGCCAGAGGTGACCTGCAATGTGATCGTCGCCGACGGCCAACCAGCAGCGCCAATTCGATGACGCCTGCAGACGGGCCGCCATCCAGGGAGCCGTGCGCTCGACGAAGACCTCGAGCGACTCAGTGGCATGGTTCAGGGAGGTGCGGAATTCGTAGCGCATCTTCGCAAGCTCTGGCGCGTCTTCCGGGACGGCAGACCGAATCGTCACCGTCATGCTCGCACCTGATCGTTTTGAAAGTAGGCTGCGACGTCTTCGTCCACCGGCGGGACGTCGAGCGGAATGCCGCCACTGCGAAGCGAGTGGGTGGCCGCCACACCAGCCGCGACCGCGTACCGGGCCGCCAATGGCGATGCACTGGTGGGGCCACCATCGCGCACGAAGCGGAGGAACTCGGAGATCAGCAGCGGATCCGCGCCGCCATGGCTCCCTGCCAGCGCCGGCACCGGAATGACCTCGTCTGGCTGTTCGCGGTAAGCGTCCGAACGGCGGTTCCAGAGCTTGACCACGGGATTCGTAGAATCACCGAAGTTCTCCAGCCGCCCCTCAGTGCCAATGACTGTGTAATTGCGCCAGTAGTCCGGCGTGAAGTGACACTGCTGGTACGAAGCCAGGACGCCGTTGTCGAGGACGAAGTTCGCCATCGAGATGTCTTCAACGTTGATTTCCGGCGCCAATTCGGCCTGATTCCTGGGCGGCCAAACACCGGGGTCGTACCAGTCGCGCATGCGCCGGTCAGAGTTGTCCCGTCGTCCGTGGTTGCCGCCATACACCGTGAGTGCGCCGAAAGCGCTCGTTCGGATTGTGTATCCGCCCGCCAGCCAATGGATCACGTCGATATCGTGCGCGCCCTTTTGAAGGAGAAGCCCGGTGGTGTTGGCCCGATCCGCATGCCAGTCCTTGAAGTAATAGTCGCCGCCGGCGGAAACGAAGTGGCGGCACCAGACTGCCTTGACCTCGCCGACCTTACCGGCAGAGATCGCGTTTCGCATCGCCGTAACAACAGGCATGTGGCGCATGTTGTGCCCGACGTAGAGCCGCGTGCCTGACTCGAAGGCGGCTCTGAGCACGCGGTCCGC
>JBDTNM010000333.1:0-3427 GCA_039933735.1 bacterium
TAGGGATTCTCAAGCCTCGGACTGGTCATAGGAACCAGTTTCGCGACCGGCATTTCGGGCGGGGACGGACAGGACGTACTCGTGCCGAATGAACGCGCCGCCATAACCAGTTGGCCCACGAGCCCGAACGGGTCGAAGACTTCTCGTTCCGCTCTGAGCAATCGGTAGTCGTCGGCTGCGATCCATTCGGTGACTTCGACGGGATAGGCGCCCTCGATGCTCCCCGATAAGTACCGATAGCGGAGCTTCCAGGCGACCGCACCGTCGTAGGGTTCCATACCGAGCCGTTCAATCTTCGCGGGTGCGGTGGCTCCAGAGTCGAAACCGCGGTCACCCACCCCGCCCTTCGACCTGCCCTCGCTCGAGTCGAACTCTTGGCTTGCGCAGCTCTGCGCCGAATCGGAGCTACTCCAGAGTCGCCGAGTTTGACCGTTCGAGTATTGGTAGACCTCAACTCTTTCAGGATCGCCTTCTCGCGGAAACGCCTGGACTTCGTACACGGCAGTTCCCAGGGCCATTTGCCCTTCCGAGCGCTTCAGAATTTGTTCGCCGGAGAGGACCGGTTCGCCACTATCGCAAGCCGAGACGGACCACAGGAGCGACGCAGCCGCCGGGATGATGAACGAGCTTCGCCACTGCATTGAAGGTATTACCCATGCGGAAGTGGACCAGCGTCAATAGGCATTCGGAGTAACGAGGGAGCGCTGGTTACACTCAAAGCATGCCCGACCCCTACGTCGCCCGCTTGCTCGACTACAACGTCTGGGCGAACCGGGAACTCTTGCGATTCGTCGCCACTCTCCCCGAAACGGCGCTGGACGCCACCACCACGGCTGGAGTCTTCGGGACGGTTCGCCAAACCCTGGAGCACATGCTTTCCAGCGAACTGCTCTACGAGCGGTACCTCGAACGGCTATCCCGAGAAGGTGTGATTCGCCCCGAACACCCGTCATTGCCGGAGTTGCAGGCCATCGCCGCCGCCTCGGCCACGAACCTCTCACGGATAGTGAATGCGCTGCCCGACCCTGCCGAAAAGATGCAACTCCGCGACGGACTCAGGTCGGCGGGGACCATCTTCGTACAGCTCCTATCACACAGCGCCGAACATCGAACACATGTCTGCACCATCCTCGGTTCGTTAGGCCATCGATTGCCGGAACTCGACTCCTGGTCGCACGGCATCTTCGTCAACGGCGACGATTGGCCAGAAGAGTGGGGCGAGGAACCGGCAGACCGCATGGTCTGGTACGAAGCGCGCTCGGGGCTGGCACCCTAGAGTTCCGCCTTCACCTTTTCAGCCAGTGCCCTCGTGAAGCCGACCGTGCTCGCGATTTCCTCCACTTCGGCCTCACGGATCTGTTTCACGCTGCCGAACTTGCGCAGCAGCGCCTTCTTCCGCTTCGGGCCAATGCCGGGGATCGTATCCAACGCGCTCTGAATTGAACTCTTCCCCCGCACCTGGCGGTGGAATGTGATCGCGAATCGGTGCGCTTCGTCGCGCACGCGCTGCACCAGGTAAAGGGCTTCGCTCCCTCGAGGGAGGATTACCGGTTCGTCCTCATCAGGGACGAACAGTTCTTCGAATCGTTTCGCCAGGCCCACGGTCGGAATGTGGTGCACGCCCATCTCCCGCATTGCTTGCACCGCCGCTCCGAGTTGGCCCTTGCCTCCGTCGATAATCACGAGGTCCGGCAAAGCCCAGCCTTCCGAACCTTCGGAACCGGGACTTGGCTTTTGTGGTCGCTCTCCGTCCCCGTCCTCGCTGACGGATTGCAGCGCAGCCGACCGCGCATGATTCTTGAACCGCCGCCCAAGGATCTCCGCCATGCTGGCGAAGTCGTCCGCCCCGACGACCGTCTTCACCTTGAATCGGCGGTATTGGCTGGTCTCCGGCTTCCCGTCGACGAACACCACCATGCTCGCGACCGGGTTGGTGCCCTGGATGTTTGAGTTGTCGTAGCACTCGATGCGGTGTGGGATCTCTGGCAGCGAAAGCTCTTCCTGGAGCTGTTCAAGCGCCTGCTCTGTCTTGTTTGCGTCCGCCATCCACTTCACCCGCATCATGTCGAGTGCCTCTTTGGCATTCTCGCCTGCGAGTTCGATCAGCCGTTTCTTCTCTCCCCGCTCGGGCACACGCACTTCTACGAGGGCGCCGCGCTTTTCCGTGAGCAACTCTTCGATCGTCTCGCGGTCCTCAGGATCCGAAGGGATAGCGACAAGCGTTGGGATGTATTGCGCACCTTCGTAGTACTGGAGCAAGAAGTTCGTCAGCACTGCGCTGTCGGGTTCGTCCCGCACTCCTTCGAGCACGAACGTATCGCGGCCGATCATTTGCGTCCCGCGCACGAAGAAGACTTGCACACAGGCCTGGTCGCCATTGCGAGCGATGCCAAACACGTCGACGTCTTCTTTGCGCGTGGTTGAAACCATCTGCCGCTCGACCGTGCGTTCGATGCTCCGAAGCTGGTCCCGAACCTGGGCCGCTCGTTCGTATTCCATCTGGTCGGCGGCGCGGTTCATCTGTTCCCGAAGCCGCCGAAGCACATCATCGGACTTGCCCTCGAGGAAGAGGATGACGTCCTCGATGACCTCGTCGTACTCCTCTTTTGTACAAAACGCAGTACACGGGGCGATGCAGCGCTTGATGTAATAGTCGAGACACGGCCGGGCGTCCTTGCCGGTAATCTCCTTTGTGCACGAGCGCCATGGGAAGAGCTTCTTCGTCAGGTCGAGCGTGGCGCGTACCGAACCAGCGCTGGCGTAGGGCCCGAAGTAGCGAGCGCCGTCCTTCTCGATGCGGCGGGTGATGTAAACGCGTGGCCACGGATTCTGCACATCCACCTTGAGGTACGGATACCGCTTGTCGTCTTTCAGCCGAATGTTGAAGAACGGCTGGTGGCGCTTGATCAGGGTCGCTTCAAGGATGAGTGCCTCGCCGGCGTTGCCGACGACGATGTATTCGAAGTCATCAATATGCTCGCGCAGAGCCCGGGTCTTCGGCTCCATCATGTGAGGCGAACCGAAGTAGGAACGTACCCGGTTGTTGAGCTTCGCCGCCTTCCCAACATAAATCACCTCGCCCTTGGCGTTGCGCATGATGTACACGCCCGGACGCGCGGGCAACGCTGCCAGCTGCTTGCGGATCTTCTCGGAGATGGTGGAGGAAGCTGCCACGATTCAAGTGTAGCGAAGCAAGTTGGCCAGGCGCTCACTGAATGGTGGCACCGGTATGTCAGGAGAGCCCGCGACGACTAACCCAGTGCTCCGAGCACCGCAGCAAGGTCACCCCGAAGCATTGCCGTCACGTGCAATTTCAGGCCCGGGAATGCCGAACTCTCGATCACCCCGTTTTCGCTCGCCGTCAACAGCTCGTAGGTGCCCTCGTCATTGAGTACCAACCAGTCGATTCGTTCCTCGTAGATTTGCC
>JBDTNM010000334.1:0-3418 GCA_039933735.1 bacterium
GCGGCAACGGTTGTCGAGGCGATTACGACAGCGCCAACGATGACGACGACGGTGTTCGACATCGCCATCCCGACTCCAACCAGGCTAAATGCGGTCGCATCGGCCACGAGCAAGGCTATCCAGAGGCGAAACGGGAGCCCGAAGTTCATCCGCCGGATTATCCCCCAGGTCCGCGATTCGCGTATCGTCGGCGTCACTTCAGCCCGGGGGACAACCCATGTTTTTCGAACTCCGACAGTACCAGGCGCAGCCTGGAAAGCGCGCCGCACTCGCCCAGTACATGGAGGAAGTCATCATCCCATTCCAGACCGGCAAGGGGATGGTGATCACCGGCAGCTTCACAGGGGAGCAGGACGAGAACCTGTACGTCTGGATCCGCAGGTTCGATGACGAAGCCGACCGCGAAAAGCTTTACACCGCCGTCTACCAGTCCGACGAATGGAAGAACACGATCGGTCCGAAGGTGGGCGAGTTGCTCGACCGCGAGAAGATCGTGGTTACGCGGCTCGAGCCGATGCCGAAGAGCGTGATGCACTAGCCCGAGGGCTTTCGTCGCCTACCCCTGGTGCCTCTTTGCGGTCACTGAATCGAAGTTCTCCAGCATCTTCTGCATTTGCTCAACGGCCAGGGCAACGTCTTTGTGCGCTTCCTCGAGGGATTCTTCCGACTTCTTCATGACCTCGTCCGTGAGGTCCTTAAAGGCTTCGAGGAGTTTGGCTTCGGCATCGATTTTGCCGGTCTCAATGGCGCTGCTTGTCTTCGCCAGGGCGGACGTGATCCCGGCCATGAGTGGGAGGCCGGAGGTCGTGTGCATAGCCGCGTCTAGCAACTGGCGCTTCTGCGAGGATTCCACCTCGGTGCTCATGGCTGAACTCACCACGACCGCTGCTGTGGCCGCCGAAGCAATCGCCGCGACAATCTGCTCGGCCGCTTCCTGTTCGGCGGTAGCGCGCGTCTTTTCAGCCAACTCCTGCGCGGCATCCAACTGCTTGAACATCTGCGTCACCTGCGTGGCGGCTTCCGCCACCGAGGCCTCCTGCATCTGGTTCAACATCTCGGTGAAGGTGTCAAAGAGCTGCTTGGGCGCGTTCGCAGCAAAGAAGGGGTTGTCGGCGGGCGTTTCCGTGGGCGCCTCGTCGCCGTTTCGCATCACCGTTGGGGAACCGTTGCAGTTGGCGAGGGCGCGCTGCACCGCGATGTTGCCGATGGTGCGCTGCAAGGCAAACACGTCGTTCGCCGTTCCCCGTCCAGCGGTCACCCGGCGAAGAGCGTGCGCCGTCTCCGGGGTCCTCGCGGCCGAGCGCCGCGCCTGGACGCGGACTTCGTCCTGTGAGTCGGCCCGGGTTCTGCGCCGCTTGCGATGCATTCCAACGGCCCCTTACATCCACGGAGTGAGGGCGACTCTATCACCGGGAATCACTGGGATTCGACGGCAGGCAAAGTCGGGCTGGCGGAGAGGGTGGGATTCGAACCCACGGCGGACTTGCGCCCGCATACGCTTTCCAGGCGTACCTGATCGGCCACTCCAGCACCTCTCCGGGCGGGCCGCCGATTAAGGTATCAGGAATCAGGTTTCGGGTCTCCGGTCAACCACCCGGCGTGGGCTACTTGCGGCGGCGCTTCGTCTTGGCGTCGAAGCGGTCCCAGCCGGTTTCCATGGCTTCGCGAGCGCCGCGGCGGCCTTCGTCGAGCATGTCTTTCGCCGTATCGCCAATCCCGCCGACGATTGCCTTCGCCCAACCGACGATCGCGTTCTCGTGCGGCTCGTCCTCAAACGGTTCGAACGCTGGCGCCGAGGGTGGCGCGAGGTGTTCCGGTTCCGGAGTGGTCATTTCTTTCCCTTCCGGCGGCCCTTCACGCGGCCGGGCAAGTTCGTCACGGCCGAAATACCGGTACGGACGCCCTTGAACACCGAGTACACGCGGATGATCGGCGATGCGACGGTTTCGCCTGCGAACTCGGTCGTCCCGCGGACGTTATCGATCGACTGCCGGAGGGAGTCGAGCGCCGGAGCGGCATTGTCTTTGACCACCTTGCGCGTCACGCCTACGAGGACGATCAGGGCGACGACCAGGACGGCCATGAGCAAGCCGGAAATCAGCCAGAAGAACGCTGTGAAGACGATGACGATGTCGCGCCACTCGGCCCAGCTATCGGGGTGCTTCCACGAATTCGGGACAGCCGCAGTGGGGACCGCGTGCACATCCCAATACGAAAGGATGCCGGCGAGCCCCATCCAGAGCAGAAAGCCCAGTACGAGGGCTGAAAAAACAACTACGACGAAGCGCATGAACGAGCACCCCCGGTCTTAACCTGATGATACGGTCGGTTCCGCCAACCGGGAATGCCACGGGCACTCAGCGCCACGCTTGCACTCTCGTTTCAAATTCGGCGCGAATCGGTTCGGCGGCCAGCGAGACGAGGTCGCCAAAGAACTCGATGCGGTCAGCGAGGTACTGCTGGGCGGACTCAATGCTTGTCACGTCGTCGCTTTCGACCGCTTCGAGGAATAATGCGGACGCAAGGACGCCCGGGTCGGCCGCAATGGCTGCCCGGGCGTCATCGCCGTCTTCAATTGGGTGTTGGTAGATGCGCGAAAGCTGGCGGTGGCGCGAGTCGGTCACCGTCGCTTCGCCGCGTCTTACTGCGTGACTTCTTCGCGCGGCTTGATCTTGCTGTAGCAGTTGCTGCAGTAGACGGGGCGCTCACCGCGCGGGACGAACGGCACTTCGGTCATCTGGCCGCAGTCGGCGCAGGATGCGGGATGCATCTGGCGCGGCGTCTTGCCGCCGAAGCTGGCGAAGTTGCCGTAGCGGACGTAGCCGTCGTTCTGTTCGAGGGTGCTCTGGCTGGTGCGCCGGGCCGATCGGCACGACTGGCAGCGGGTGGGCTCGTTCATCAAGCCCTTGTTGGCGTAGAACTCCTGCTCTCCGGCCGTGAACACGAAGTTCGTGCCACAGTCGCGACAGGCGATTTGTTTGTCGGCAAAAGCCAAGGGGTAGGTTCTCCTGATTTCCGCACCATTGCGGGTCTAGATCCAGCTTAGCAGATGGGGCAAGGGGGACGGGTGCGGGCCGGGCGAGCTTGGGTTTGGTTTGTTGGGGTGTCGTGGGGTGGTTGGTGTGTTGGGTGAGGCGTGATCCGCTTACTGCGTGCGCGGTTCGGCGCCGGTCGCTTGCCCTGGGGTCGGACCGCGGTTGGTTGTTGTGGGTCGAGACTCGGGGGTTGGATTGACCTGCATCGCGGATCAGTCCCTCCCTTACGGTCGGGCCACGGTGATTGTGGTGCTTTGCGAGGGTCTCTCCGGCTCCGGTGTGTTGGGTGGGGCGTGATCCGCTTACTGCGTGCGCGGTTCGGTGCCGGTCGCACGAGGTGATGGGGGATGAGTTGTGCGGGTTTGGGGTGCTGCCTCCCTTAC
>JBDTNM010000335.1:0-3397 GCA_039933735.1 bacterium
TGATGAGGACCCCGACAGGTTCGTTGGGCATGGGCGGGATAATACAGGGAACCCGGCTTTCCGCGGCCCGCCGTCGCGGAGCGTGTGCCGTCCACCCCCTCTGTGTCTCTGTGGTGAATCAACCCTCGTGGAGCGTCGCCTCCATCGCGTGCAGTTGCGGGAGCACATCCGTTGCGAAGAGGCGCATCGACCGCTCCGCGGTTTCGACGGGCATCGCGCCCTGGCGGAAGTTGAGGACGAACTCGCTGGCGCTGGTCATCTCCTGGGCGTGGCGTAGCCGTTCGAGCACCTGGTCTGGCGTGCCCCAGGCCTGCGGCCGCGCGTTGCCTTCGCCGAGCTGTTCGATGGAGCGTTCGTTGGCGACGTCGCTGAACTTGGCGTACTGCTCATAGCCCTTGGTGTTGCGGAAGCGTTCGGCGTCGCGCCAGCCGTAATGGCGCATGACGCTGTCCTGGGCTTCGATCGAATGCTTGCGAATGACGTCCCAGGCCTCCGCCTCGGTATCGAAGCAGCTGACATTGATGACCACCGTCGGCTGCGTCGGCGCCCAGCCCTTGCCGGCGCGCACTTCGTTGAATTCGCGAACGTCCTGCTGGTATTCGGCCCAGCTCTTCTGGTTGGTCATCAGCATGCCCAGGCCGGAGTTGGCTGTAATGGGCAGGGTCTGCGGGCTGGTCCATGCCACGCGCATGCTCTCGAGCAACGCTTGCGGGTTGCGCGGACGCGGACGGATCGTGGTTTCGGGGATCTGGTAGTACTGGCCCTCGTGGGAGAACCACTCGTTCGTCAACGCCTTGCGCAGCACTTCGAGTGATTCCGCGAACCGGTCGCGGGATTGGTCCATAGGCACGCGGTAGGCATCGAACTCCCGCTTGGCAGCTCCGCGACCAAGCCCGAGCGTCAGCTTCCGGCCCTGGAGCAGGTTATCGAGCACGCTGATCTGTTCCGCGATGACGACCGGGTCGTACCAGGGGAGGACGACAACCATCGTGCCGAAGTCGATTTTGCTGGTCTTGCCGGCCATATAGGTCAGATGTTGGATGGCGCCGCCAGTCATGATGTACGGCCCGAAGTGATGGTCGATGGTCCAGTAGGAATCGTAGCCGAGCGGTTCGACCAGCCCCGCGAGGTGCAGGTCCTCTTCGTAGATCTGCTGGTCGGTGACGGTTGGACCGCCGGGGGTTTGCGCTTCGAAGCGTTCCCAGTCCGTGTAGTTCTGGAAGTTGAAGTGGACACCTGCGCGCATTTGGAGCCTCCCGATGGGTGGCGGCATGCTACAGCACCGAAGGCCCAGCATGAGGCATGTCTGCCTCTGAGGCGCGTAGAATCGCGGGACGGCAACTTTGCCTGCTGGGATGGGTTGAACCTGAGCGCAACGAGACAATCCACTGGTTGTATCCTGGCTGGCGTTCGCGGGCTGGCGACTTTTAGACGGAGCAAGCTATGACGATCGATTGGGCCGGACGGGTCGTGCTCGTCACGGGCGGCGCGTCGTTCATCGGGTCACACCTCGTCGACGCGTTGATCGAGCGAGGCGCCTCCGTCCGCGTCGCGGACGACCTGAGCAGTGGCACGGTCGATAACCTCCGCGTCCACCTGGACGCCGGACGGATCGACTTTCGTGAAGGCGACCTGCGCGACGCGACATTCGCCGCCGAATCGACCAGCGGCGTCCAGACCGTGTTCCACCTGGCCGCGGACCATGGCGGCCGTGGATACGTCGACCTCAACCAGTCGGCGTGCGCTACCAACCTTGTTCTGGATGGCGTGGTGTTCGCGGCATCTGTCTCCGCCGGTGTGGAGAAGGTGGTCTATGCCTCCTCCGGGTGCGTGTATCCGAACTTCCGCCAGATGGATCCAACCGAGGAACTGTTTCTCACGGAAGACACGGCAGGGCCGCCGTATGACGCCGACAACCTCTACGGGTGGGCCAAACTCATGGGTGAAATGACCCTGTCCGCGCTTTGCCGCGAGGGGAAGTTGAAGGGTGCGAGCTGTCGCTATTTCACCGTCTACGGCGAACGCGGCCGCGAGAACCATGCCGTAATGGCCATGATTGCCCGCGCCTTTATCGGGCAGGACCCGTTCTACGTTTGGGGTAACGGCGAGCAAATCCGTAACTGGACCTACGTTCGCGACATCGTGGAGGGCACGATTCGTGTTGCCGAGACCATCGAGGACGGTTCGGCGGTCAACCTCGGCACGATGGAGCGCATTCGGGTGATCGACGCTGTTCGCGAGGTACTGAAGCACACGGGCCACAACCCCCAGATCGAGTTTCAGCCGGCCATGCCCACAGGCCCACTCAACCGCGTGGCCAGCAATGAGCTTTCCGCGCGCCTGCTCGGTTGGCGTCCGGAAGTCCTGTTCGAGGACGGCCTCCATCGCACCATCGATTGGTACTTCGCCACCAGGGACCGCGACGAAGTAGCAAGGTCGTTGGATTCGTGGCTCACGACCCGGTGAACTCGAACGGCACACCAGAGTCTTGGCCGGAGTGGCCTGCCGATGGCCGCATTCGCCCGCTGCTCATTACCAGAGTCGAGCGGAAAGCGAAGCGACTCTTGCGCCGGCTGCGGCGACAGCTCGGAGGCGCCGAACCGACCGCCGTGTTCGATCTTGGGCCGGTGTACGGCCATGCGGTGTCGCAACATCCTTTGCGCCCCTCGGCGGCGCTTCTGCGTGCATTTCGCACCTCGGTTGAACCGGTGCAGGCGGTCGATGTCACGTTCGCGGCGCTGGCGGTTGCGATTGCGGGCGGCGACCGTCCGCGGGCGGAGGGGCTGACGGCCTTTCTTGAGCTCTGCTACGGACCGGCGGAGCTCGACGCCGGGACAGCGAGGATGGAAGAGCACCTGCGGGAGGCCTCCGTGGCCTCGGGCTCAGCGCTGGCCGGGCTGGACTGCCGTTCCTTCGCGGCGATGGCGATGGGCATGCGGGAGCACCTGCTGCCGCCGCCGAACCAGGCGCCCGAGCGTGAACGGCGGCTCCCGGCCCGCCTGTTTCCGAGGAGCGTCGTGGTTCGGATCAGTGGTGGCCTGGGCAACCAGTTGTTCCAGTACGCGGCGGCCCTTGGGTACGCGCAGCGTATTGGCGCGCCGTTGCGGCTGGACCTCGCCGAGTACGAGCGGGCGAACAGTCCCCGCGATTTCCAGCTCGGCCGGCTTCGGGTGCCTGTGCGGCGCACGAGTTCCGTGGAAGTGCTCCGGATCCGGCTTCGGCCTCATCGCGAGACGCAGGGAAAGTTCGATGAGTTCCTGTTTGGCGACCACGGGAGTGCATGGCTTCGGGGATTCTGGGAGGACGAACGATATTTCGCTGACATCCTGCCGACAGTGCGCCGGAGATTTCGGCCCCGGCCGGGGTTTCCAGCCGGGCCTATTCCGAAGAGGGTCAG
>JBDTNM010000336.1:0-3396 GCA_039933735.1 bacterium
TACGAAGACTTGGGCTCGAAAATCGGCTACGACAAGACGACTTCCGAGGCAACCGTCGGCTTCGCCGCTTTCGCCGCCCTCGCGATGATGGCCGCCGGCGGACTGAGCCTCCTCTGGTTCAACAGATTCCCCTAGAGGCGTCGCCGGCCCCGCAGCCTGCTCTGGGTAGGGATTCAATCGCTTCCCCTAGATGTGCTCAGCCCGGGCGCCAGCAGTGCGCCCGGGCTGAACCACCCCTGACTCATAGGCGATGACCACTGCCTGGGCACGATCCCGAACTTCGAGTTTGTCGAAAATGTGGGCGATGTGCGTTTTGACCGTCGCTGGCGTTACGAGGAGTTCCTGGGCTATCTCTGTGTTCGTGCGTCCTTTTCCAACGCGCTCAAGGACATCCATCTCGCGTGGTGTGAGTTGATGGAGCACATCGACGCTGGGTGTCACCGCTGCGGGCTGGTGGACGAAGTGCTCGATCAAACGCTTTGTTATCGATGGCGCCAGCAGGGACTCTCCCGAAGCCACCGTTCGCACGGCAGCGATGAGCTGCTCCGGAGAGGCATCCTTCAAGAGGAAGCCGCTCGCTCCCGACTTGAGTGCCTCGTAGACATATTGGTCGAGGTCGAATGTCGTCAGAACAAGCACACGGATTTCTTGATTGCGCGCGAGGATCTGACGCGTGGCCTCGATGCCGTCGACTTCCGGCATGCGAATATCCATGACCACGACGTCGGGTCTCAGTTCGAGTGCTAACTCGACCGCTCGTCCACCGTCGGCCGCTTCGCCAACAACGGATATGCCCGGCTCGGACTCCAGGATGAGCCGGAACCCGGTCCGCACGAGAACCTGGTCATCGACCACCATCACCCTCAGAGTCAAAGCGCTTCCGCCGTCGGGATTGTCGCTCGAACAACAAAACCTCCAGTTTCTAATGACTCTGCATGCACTCGGCCCCCGTAGAGTCCGACTCTCTCCCGCATGCCGAAAAGGCCATGCCCCCGCCCGTCGGTCTGGGCCGCCTTTCCTTTCCCGTCGTCACGAACCTCAAGATCGATGCAGTCTTGCCGGTAGCCTATCGTGACGGTTGCTCGCGCTTGCCCAGCGTGCTTCAGGACGTTGGTAAGCCCCTCCTGGATGACGCGATAAGCGACCAGGTCGACGCCGATCGGAAGGTCTCGAGATTCTCCTTCGCTATGCAATTCAACGGGGAGGCCCGCTCCGCGAACCCGCTCGACGAGGTCATCGACACGGCCAAGTCCCGGTTGCGGAGCGAGGGTGAGGGAATCTGAGTCGGTCCGGAGGACCCCGAGGAGGCGGCGCATCTCGGCGAGCGATTGGCGACCCGTCGCCTCGACGGCAAGAAGTGACTGCTCAGCCTGCGCAGGAGCCGTGTGCAGGACCCTTCGAGCGGCACCGGCCTGCACAACCATGACACTCACACCGTGAGCAACAACGTCGTGCAGTTCGCGGGCAATCCGTGCCCGTTCTTCGGCGACTGCCGCCCGGGCTTTCTCCTCGCGTTCACGCTCAAGCCGGTCTGCCCGCTCGCCCAGGCGTCCAATCAGGATATGGCGGTCGCGAACGCCTCGGCCGATCAGGCATATCGCCGCGGCCCAAATCCAATATGGCAGTACTTCGCTAACCAGTTGGTTTGTGTCGTCTACAAGGTGGCGATGGATGGTGTCCCCGATCGGGATAAGCGCCGGCAACAGGAGACCCGCGATCACGGCCTTTCGGCTATGCGAATAGGCTCCGATCGCATATGTCGCCAGGCAGAGACTGACGAACGACTCGAAACTTCCTTGTTGAAGGTCGGATTCCCGAAATATCTCCCATGCGCCCACGGCGAGCGCCATCCCCAGCGCCGGGATAGGGGCACTTCGGCGGAACCCAAGCGAGATAGCCATGGCGAAATACAAAACCGTCGCGGCCAGTTGCGGTCCGGGGATTTTGAGCGTGGTTGGTTGAACCCAGATCGAAACCTGCGTGAGCACCAGCAGGCCGATAGCGGGGAGCCAGTCGACCATCAGTCGCCGGCCATCGCTCGTCCACAATTCGGACCGCAGGTTCTTCATGGCGCAAAGGATACGGTCGGGCGTACGGCAACACATCATCCCGTGGGATGAGCACAGTCATCTCGAGAGTTGAGGCGAAAATTCATCCCGTAACGCGATGCGAACCCGCCGCGCAAATTCGAGAGTACGGGTGCCACGGCCAATACAGCCCGGCAAGGAGAACACTGTGTTTCGATCTCGTATTTCCCGATTCGCCGCTCTTAGTGGGGCGGCTGCATGGCTGATGGTGATCGTTTTGAACGATGCCGTGAACGCCGGCTCACCAGCATATGACGCCGACCCTTCGGCCTGGGGCGAGTACCTTGCAGCCCACAACGGCCCCTCGGATCAGGCAGTCCTCTACGTCGAACTGCTGGGATTGAGCCTTGCCATCGTGTTCGTTGGTTTGCTGTGTGCGCTGCTCCGGCGAGCTGAAGCTGACAAGGGTTTCCTTAGCCCGGTCGCTCTTCTGGCGGGCGGAGTTGCCGTCGCGATTAAGATTGGCTCCGGAGCCCCGCTCTTCGCCGCGCTCTATTTGTCGGACAAAGGCCTCAGCCCCGACACCATGCGCGCCCTGGTCAACATCAACGGTGCCGCATTTGCCCTCGGATTCGTACCCAACGGAATCATGATGCTGGCCATCGGCACAGGCATCCTTTCGTACCGGCACATGCCGGCGTGGCTCGGGTGGTTCGGAATCATTGCGGGTGTCGGCCTGATCGTCGGGGCGCCTTTTGTTCAGGACGAGGGACCAGGTTTCCTCGGCATGCTGCTGTTCATCGTTTGGAACTTCGCCGCGAGCATCACACTGTTTGTAAAATGGCCGTCCATCGTTGCCGGGCCCATTTCGTTGGATGCCAGGGTCGCGAGCCCAGGCAAGGCCGCGAGCCTACCCATCTAGCCGCACGTTCCGCGCGAAGCGATAGACTCCGCCGGTACTACCGGCGGAGTCTTTCCATGCCCAGACCACTCTTCATCCAGAACGCCACGCTTTTCGATGGCGCCAGTGCCAACAGCCTGCCAGCCACCAGTATTCTCATCAGCGAGGGACGCATCGCGGCAGTCGGTTCGGCGGCCCAACTCGTCGCTCCCGACGGAGCGGAAGTCATCGACGGGACGGGCAAGTTCGTCATCCCGGGTCTTATCGACATGCATGTCCATGTCGAACTCAGCGGCGGTGAAGATGCGCTGGCCGCCTGGCTCGGTACCGGTGTGACGACCATTCGCGACGTTGGCGCTTCGCCCGAAGGCCTCCTGCCCCTGCGCGATGCCGTGGCGGCCGGAGACCAGGTCGGTCCGCGCATCTTCTCGTACGGGCCGCTGCTCGATGGTGTGCCGCCCATCTTCG
>JBDTNM010000337.1:0-3370 GCA_039933735.1 bacterium
TCGATGGCTTCCGGGAGTTCCGCGGCGGCGAAGGCTTCGCGCATGCCGCGGCCACCACCTCCGCCGCGGGCCTTGAGCATCACCGGATAGCCGATGCGGGCCGCTTCGCGGGCGAGCGTGTCGGGGTCGTCGTCGCCGTCCCAGCCGGGTACGACGGGAACGCCGTTGGAGACAGCGAGTTGGCGGGCGGCGGCTTTGTCGCCCATGCCACGAAGCACGGCCGGGGCCGGACCGATGAAGATGATGCCTTCGGCGGCGCAGCGTTCGGCGAAGTCGGCGCGTTCGCTGAGGAAGCCGTAGCCGGGGTGGATGGCCTCGCAGCCCTCGGACTTCGCGGCCGCGATGACGGCATCGATATCGAGGTAGCTTTCGGCGGCGGAGTAGCCTTCGAGCAGGACCCACGCGTCGGCGGTGCGGACGGCGAGGCTGCGACGATCCGGGATGGAGGCGACGACGACGGAGCGGATGCCCATCTTTCGCAAGGTTTTACAGATGCGGACGGCGATTTCGCCGCGGTTGGCCACGAGGACGCTCTTGAACATGCGGCGCATTCAAGCACGAGTAGGGACACAAAGGAATCGGCGCAATTGGTTGCTCAGTGGTTCAGTGCCGATGCGCTTCGCGGGCGGGTAGACTGGGGCCATGCAAAAAGTACCCCTCGGTCGCACTGGATTAGAAGTTTCGCGGCTGTGTCTCGGATCGATGCAGTTCGGATGGACGGCCGACGAAGCTGCGTCGTTCGCTGTGATGGATGCGTTCGCGGAGGCGGGCGGAAACTTCATCGACACGGCGGACATTTATTCGAACTGGGCAGCCGGTAATCAAGGCGGCGATTCGGAATTGATCATTGGCCGGTGGATGAAAGAGCGTGGTAACCGGGGCGGGATGGTTGTCGCGACGAAACTGCGGGGACGGATGTGGGACGGCCCGGACGGCGATGGCCTCGGGCGTGGACACATCATTCGCGCGTGCGAGGACTCGTTACGGCGGCTGCAGGTCGAGACAATCGACCTCTACCAGACGCACTGGTTCGACGAGAACGTGCCGATCGAAGAGACGCTGCGCGCATTCGAAGAGCTAGTGAAGGCCGGCAAGATCCGGCACATCGGCGCTTCGAACTACCGGCCGCATTTGCTGAAGGATGCCCTCAACGTGGCCGCCGCGAACAATCTGCCTGGCTATGCCACGTTGCAGCCGCACCACAGCCTCGTGCACCGGCGAGAGTACGAAGAGGAATTGGCGGGGATTTGCACGGAATACGGACTCGGCGTCATCCCGTACAGCCCGCTGGCCGGAGGATTTCTGACGGGTAAGTACGCCAAGGGCGGGGAGCGGGTGCAGAGCCCGCGAGCCGGCGGTGTCCGGCAGTACTTCACGGACGAGGGCTGGGCGGCGCTGGAAGCGGTAAAAACGGTGGCGCAGGCCCATTCCACGACACCGTCCGCGGTGGCACTCGCGTGGCAGATGACGGTGCCGGGGATTACGTCGCCGATTGTCGGGGCGAACTCCCCGGCGCAGTTGGCCGACCAATTGCCAGCGCTCACTCTGGAACTGACCGCTGCTGACCGGGAGGTGCTGCTCGCCGCCAGCAGGCCCTTTCTTGATGAAGGATCACTTCACGAAGGGTCTTGATCGCCTTCGGCCACTGCTGCGGCCGGTTGCACGGCGATTGCGAAAACTGGGGCTCAGGCGGTAGCGACCGCCTCCGGCTGATCGTCGGGTGCGAGCACTTCTTCGGTGGGCTCGGGAAGTCCCGTGCCGCCGTCACGCTTGTCGAGGTAGTAATCGAGGGCGACGCGGCCGGCCGCCGCCGCCGGAAGCGCGAGCAAGACACCGGCGATGCCCATGAGTTCGCCGCCGACGAGCACGGCGAGCAGAACGACGAGCGACGGCAAATTGAGCGTTTGGCCGTAGATTTTCGGGACAAGAAAACGGTCTTCGAACTGCTGGTACACGAGTAAGGCAGCGAGGACGACGACGGCCTGGGTCGGGGATTCCTGGAACGCCGCGATGACGGCTGGGACGATGGCGATAAATGCCCCGACGAGCGGGATGATATCGGCGAAGGCTGCGAGCACGCCGAATGCGACGGCGTTGGGGACGTTCATGATCAGGAGGACAACGGTGGTGAAGACGCCGATGATCAAGGAAGTGATGAGTTGGCCACGGACGTAGCCACCGACGACGCGGCTAAGGGCAGTAAGGAAGTGGTGGGCATCCGGCTCTTTGCCCTTCGGGACGAAGCGGAAGAGGAAGTCGCGCAGCCTTCGTGTGTCGACGAGGAGGTAGGCGGTGAGCACGATTACGGTGAAGCCGGAGAAGATGCCGAAGGCGATCTTCTGGCCGTAGTCGACGGCCTGGCTGCCGCTGATGATTTCGTCCCACTTGATCTCCTGAGCGCGTTCGGGGAGGTCCCAACGTTCGGTGTTGAAGCCGAAGTTCTGCATGAACTCTTCGAAATCGCTTGAGTACTGGGGGAGGTTGGACTTGAGATCTCGGAACTCATCGAACATTGCCGGCGCGACGATGGCGACCATACTTCCGACGGTTGCGAACACGGCGAGCAGGATCATGAGCACGCCAAGAACGCGATTGACGCCGTGGCGAACGAGCCATTCGACATAAGGGAGGAGGGCGGCCATGAAGATGAAGGCAGTGATGACAAGGATCAACACTTGCCAGAGGCGGACCATCGCCCAGAGGGTGAGCAACGCCAGCCCGATGGCTACGAGTCCGCGGTACGAGACGTCTATCTTTAGCATGGTGCGAGGCGGGAGCGCCGCGAGTAGCGTATGGCTCGTGCCGTTGGTGGTACAGCAGGAGGGCCTATGTTCCGGGATACTGAAAGCTTTTTGCGGTACTTTGATGGCGTTAATAAGCGGGCAATGCGAGATATTGCCGCGCTTCCGGGGGCGGCCGACGGTTGGACGCCGAGTACCGGCGAGGGTGAGAAAGCCTGGAGCATCAACAAGCTGGTTGGGCACATGTGCGGTTCGCGCTTGTATTTCGCGAGTGCGTATAGCGGTAGCGGCTGGATAAGCCCTGAGCCGCCCGACGTTTCGAGTCGCGAGAAGTGGGTGCCGGCGCTGCAGGAGAGTTGCGCCGCGTTCCGGGCGAAGCTTGCAGGTACCTCGAACGATTGGCTGGAGCGCCGGGTGGATATGATCGATTCCGAAGCGACGCTGCCGGGCTGGCGGTTGCTGTTAATGATGATGGAGCACGACATCCACCATCGCAGCCAGATCGACACGTATGCGGGGATGAACGGATGGGACGTCCCGCAGATCTATAACCGGAGTGCGGAGACGATTGGGACGTTGCAGGACAGTCAGCGGGCGAAGTATGGGGTGGGTGGCGAGAGTCACGCGCT
>JBDTNM010000338.1:0-3352 GCA_039933735.1 bacterium
CAGGGCGACGGTGTTCGTCGCAGGGCTGCCGGTGACTGCGCCTTGCTCCGCCGGGAAGCTCGCGGCGCTGCTGTTGGTGTAGTTCCCGCACTGGGTGGAAGAGGCGATGGTCGGCGCTTTCACGGGGATGGTGATTTTGTAAGCACCGTTCACTGCGCCGCTGGCAAGGTGGCAAGTGACGTTGAGACCGACGGGCGCGTCGCAGGTCAGCAACCCGCTATCGGTGGTGATGGTGCCGTTGAAGGCGAATCCGGCGGGGAGCGCGTCGGTAATTGTTGCAATCGCGACGGTCGGCCCGTTCGAAATAGTGGCGGTGATGATCCAGTTGAAGGTGCCGCCACTGGAGAGCGGCGTGGCGCCAAGATTGTTCGTTTTCGCGAGGGCGAGGCCGGGGTTCACGCAGCCGGTGACTGTCAGGTTGTCGGTCGCGCTGGTCCCGCCGACGATCGCCGCGGTGTTGGTGTAGAGCTTGCAGTTCGCGAACGGGAAGTTCGCCGGAGCGACCACGGGAACGGTGATGGTATAGGTACCTGGCAGGGTGCCGGCCGGAAGTGTGCAGCCGGTCACCGCGGCCGAGCCGACGTAAGTCAGGCCGATGTTCACCGGGCAGGTCGTGAAGGACGATGCACTCACGCCGGCACCGTTGATTGCGAAGCCTGCCGGGAGGGTATCGGTGATCTGGGTGGCTGCGGTCGTCGGGTTGGTCGAGACCGTGACCGAAATCGTCCACGTGGCCGAACCGCCGGCGGCGACGTTGTCCTGCGGGCTGCTGGACTTACTGATGCCGACGGTGCCGGAGCAGCCGTCGTTCTTGAAGTAGACGTGGGTCGTGGCGCCCGCAGTGACCACGAGGCTGCCCTGGGCCTGTCCGGCGGTGCCAGGGTTCGAAGAGGTGCCGTGAGTCGCGATGTAGGACCCAGCGACAGCGGCCGAGCAGTTGGCGACTGCGCCGGCGTCGGTTTCGGTGACGGTGTAGGTGCCGGGGGCGAGGGAGGTGAAGTCGTTGGTACCCGCGTTCGAGATCGTAATGGGGCTGGCGGAGGTGCCACCGCTCAAGGCGAAGTGCCAGGTGTCGCTGGTAGTGACCTTTGAACCAGCTTCTTCCTTGTGGACGGTGATCTTGCCGAGGCAGGACGGGTCGTTCGGGTTGGCTGGAATGGTGTAAGTCGCATTGCCGGTGCCGGTTGCTCCGCCAGTAACGGTGACGGTGTTAGCGCCGTTGGTGCCGACGCAGACGTTGTAGTCGGGCACGGTGGAACGGACCTTCAGTGCGAGCTGCCCGTTCGTGTTGCTCACCTTCGCAGGGATGACGCATGTCCAGGGCCCGGCGCCTGTGCCCGGGGTGCAACTGCCGCCGGTGCCGACCTGGGTGACCGATATCAGGTTATTCGCGGAAGCGTCGGTGACCACCACGCCGGTCTTGGCGCTAAGCGCGGAGTTCGTGAGCGTGATGGTCCAATCAACGGTCGTGTACTTGCCGCCGACGATGGTGCCAGGCACGCCGTTGGACTTGTTCACGGTCGGGTCGCACCCGGCGGAGAGAAGCAGGTTGTCAGCGATTTGGTCCCAGCTGCCGGAGAGGAACGACCCTCCGCCGAGACCGGTCAGGACCGCGTTGGCGAAGGCAATCTTCGCCGCATCACCGGCAAACGGCATATTGCTGTCCGGGTCACCGGCGTAGACCGCGCGGACGATGAAGCCGGCGGTGCGGGCTGCGTTGGCGGCGGTAATGGCGTCGTTGGCCGCGTTCACCCAATCGAGCGGGTCGTTGAGATTGCCGCTGCCAGTGCCGTCGGTCTGGTTCGGGCCACCGTCAGTGACGATGAACATCATGTCCGGATTGGTTGTCGCGTTGGCCGTGTTGGTCGTCGCGCCCTGGATGCCGCCTTCGGTCCAGGTATAAGTACCGGTCGAAAGGCCGTTGATGTACGTAGCGAAAGTAGCGGCCGAAACGTAGCCGGATGTCTGCGGGCCCATCGTGGTATGGAAGGCCGTGCCGCTGAACACGCTGCCACCGGCAAGGGTGCTCGCGAAGGAGTTGATTCCACCCTTGAGCGCGGCCAATTCAGTCGAATCGATCGAACCGGAGCGGTCAATGACGAAGTTTGCATCGATGCCGGAGCAGGCGTTGGCAGGGTTGAGCTGCGGGCCGTTGTGGTCGATGAGGAGCGCGATGCAGGCGTTGACGTCGCCCGCGGCGCAGCCGTTCTGCTGGGTGTTCACCGTGACGGTGTTGGAGCAGGAGTTGTTATTCTCGTTCGTCTCGACGACCTTGGAGGCCGGGTCGGCGGCGCAGTTCGCTGCGAGATTGGCGAGCGATCCGCTTGCCGCCGGGTCAACCGAAACGGTGAGGAAGAGTGATTGGCCAGCAGCCAGCGTACGGGTTGCCGCGACGCCCGCGCCTGTCGTGCAGGTCACCACGTTGGATGCGAGGGAGCAGCTACCGAGAGAGGTGGGCACAGTCGCTGGATTGGCGGCCGTGACCGTCAGCGCTCCAGAGTAGGCAGGGCCGACCGGCATCGTGTCTTTGAACCAAACGTCCGTGGCCGCGAAGACGGCTGGCTGGTTGCCGACGTTCTTTACTTCGAAGACCCAGTCGAACTGGTCGCTGGGCTGCGTCACCTGGGTAACGGTGGTAGCGCCCACCTTGGCCGTCTTCGTGGCGGTGAGGTCTGGCCCGACTGCCGCATTTACGGTGACGATGTTCGAGCAAGTGTTGTTGCTTTCGTTGGACTCGGCGACATGGCCGTTGGCGTTCCCGCCGCCGCTCTGATAGTCGACTTTGCAGATACCTGCGCCGGGGTTATCGAGAGTGCCCGCACTCGTCGGAGTGACGGCGACGGTGATGACAATCGTCCCGCCAGCGGGGATAGAGAAACTGCTGTTGTCGCGCTCACAGACCAGTACATCGCTGGAAATGGAGCAGCTGAAGTTCGCGGCGTTATCAACAGGCGCGCCGTACGTCGGCCCCGATGGCAACTCATCTCGCAAAACGTCGTCGCCGTTACCGAACGACGCCGCGGCGGTGCCCTGGTTGGTGATGGTGAATTCCCAGGTGAAGGCTGCGCTGGGGAGGGTTACGGCACTCGTGGCGGCGCCGCCGACCTTCGCTACTTTCGTGACAATAAGGTCGGGAACCGGGGGCGGGGTGTACTGGACGACTGCCCAGATCGCGTAAACGCGGACATCGTCGGCCCCGCGCGACTGCACTCCAATTTCGAGGTCTGTGGAACTGCTTTTGACGAAATCGATGACGTCAATCTGCTGCGTGGACGCCAACGTCGGGGTCGTTGAGCCTCCAAAGGAAACTTCGGTTCCGTCGACATTGCTGCCTTCGGACTTGACGTACGGT
>JBDTNM010000339.1:0-3349 GCA_039933735.1 bacterium
GAAAACGTGACGGTGGCCGACCTCGGCCGCGCCCGCCGCGTTGTTTCCGGCAAGGACGACACGACGATCATCGAGGGCATGGCCAGCGATGAAGCGATCCAGGCCCGGATCAAGCAGATCAAGGCCCAGATCGACGACGCAACCAGCGACTTCGACCGCGAGAAGCTCCAGGAGCGGCTCGCGAAGCTCGCCGGCGGTGTTGCCGTCATCAAGGTCGGCGCCGCGACGGAAGTCGAACTCAAAGAGAAGAAGGCCCGCGTGGAGGACGCTCTCAGCGCCACCCGCGCCGCGGTCGATGAAGGTGTCGTCGTCGGCGGCGGCGTCGCCCTGATTCGCACCCAGAAGGCCCTCGAAGCTCTCGCTGCGAAGAACAAGAACGAAGACGAAGTCTCCGGCATCCGCCTCCTCATCGAGGCGCTCGAAGAGCCCACCTGGACAATTGCGGCGAACGGTGGCCTCGAAGGCTCCGTGATCGTCGACAAGGTCAAGAAGCTCAAGAGCCCAACCGATGGGTGGGATGCTGAAAACAACGCCTGGGGCGACATGTTCAAGCTTGGCATCGTCGACCCGGTGAAGGTCACCCGTTCGGCGCTCGAGAACGCGGTCAGCATTGCTGCCCTCGTCCTCACCACCGAAACGCTGGTTGCGGAAATCCCGCAGCCGCCGATGATGGCCCCGCCCCCGCCCGAAGACTACTAAGTCAGGGCGCCAACCCGTTCCCCCTGTGCCCCCGGATCGAAAGGTCCGGGGGCATTTCATTGGGCTGTTGTTCCTCCAGCGGTACCCGTCGCCGCCGCCGCGAAAGATCTCCACCAACTTCCGCGGCAATTTCCGATAGAATCGTTCTTCCGCCGGGAATGGCGGGGATTGTCGATGGAGTAGGAATGGTTCGGAGCGTCGGCCGAAAGTGGGCAACCCAAAAGCCGTGGCGAACATGGTGAGCCCCGGCCGCGAGCCGCCCGCCGCCCGGCCACTCGATCGCGCCGAATCGCATAAACCGCTGCGGTCCGTTGGCCCGGGTTACGGGCAGGCCGCACCCATGGCGAACGCGGCGCCGTTGGTCCGCGCAGATCTGCTCCGCTTCCAACGTTCGGCCGGCAATGCAGCGATCAACCGCTTCCTCCAGGGCGAAGGCACGCCATTGGGCAGTCCCGCGGCAACAGGTACGAAGCGCCCCCTGCTCTACCGTGGCAGCCACGGCAAAGATGTCCGCGTCCTCCAGCAGCGGTTGAATGCTCTCGGCGCGACGCCTGCTCTGAAGGTGGATGCCGATTTCGGCCAAAAGACGCACGTCGCCGTCGTCGCCTTTCAGACGGCGCACTTCCCGGACGACAAGAGCCAGTGGGATGGCAAGGTCGGCAGCAAGACCTGGGCGGCAATTGATGACGCGTCGCAGACGCCGGACATCGAAGCGAATGATGCTGCCATGGGAGACAAAGTGGTGGCCGGGATGGATCGCGTGAACGCCCCCGGCTCAACCGCGGACTCCGGCGTTTGGTATGCCTACAACTACCGCGCCTACCACCCGGAAAAGTTCAACGCGGACATGGAGTCGGGCCTCGCCGATGCGACCTACTTCGAGCGGAAGGACTTCATGACGTGGAAGTTGAAGCCCAAAATGAGCGCCTCCGCCGCGATCCGGTCCTGGCTGGATGGCCTCACGATCGCCGAATGCTATACCGCCCTGCTTGCCGTTGAGTACGAAACCCTGCGGGCTGCCGTCGGCAACGCCGCGTTCGACAAAGAGTTCGGTTCGGCCGACCGGGAAACGCCCGAAGACCGCCGCCTTACCCTCGCGCCGAAACTGGCGGCTCCGGGCAAGAACCGGTTCATGAAGCAGGCCGACGCGGCCAAGACTGGCGAAACCGGGAAGGCCGGAGACCGTCCCGCCAGCGTTGGAGACTGGTTCTACTTCATGAACCATCCGCGCTACCTGTTGAAACATCCGGCAGGCGCATGGCAGGGCGAGAACTCCGTCTACATGGGCCGCACGAACGGCATTCAGATGTGGGCCGGCATGGGTACGGACAACAACAACCCCACAGCCCCTTCCACCCGCGTGACCGAGATGGAGATGCTGAACGCGATGGTGGCCGCCTACAACCGCCCGCGCGATAGCGACGACGAAGCCAGGCTAGTCCAGGTTCGGGCCGAAAACGGCGGAGTGCTGCCGGACGAACTTGAGCCCACCAAGAAATTCTTCCCGGACCAGCTCAGCGGCCCCTCCGACATCCTGAGCGCGCCGGCTGAGAAGCTGAAGGTCAAAGGCCTGGTCGACGATGATTTCGAACGCAAGGGCGGGTTCGATGCGCGCGCCGGCAAGTCACTCGATGCCAATGCCGTGAAGGCGCTGCGTGAGAGCGGCGGCGAGGAATGAGCCGCGATCCGGGCGCGAAGGATGCCCTGGTCATCCATTCCGCCAGCATTACCCCCGGGCGCCCGCCCTCTGCCACGCTCCTTCTCGACATCGAAGTCCACAACGCCAGCGCGAAACCGCGCTGGGCCTCGCTGCCGGGCCAGCTGCCTCCCGTTGAAGGTGGGGCGTTCGCAGTCGAGACGCTGGAGGCGGTCGGGGCGCATCCGTTCGTGGCCGCACGAATACTGGGCCGCGGCGGGCGAACTGCCTGGCTTCTGGCCCCGCATGCCACAATCCGCCTGAGCGGCGTGAGCCTCACCTGGTGGGGGCCGCTTCCAGACGACGTCGAACTAATCATCGAGTTTTGCGACTCCATACAGATTGGGGACACCCCTTTGAGCGAATGGCTCAGCGCCGCGCCGCAGGCGCTTACGGATGGAGCCTCTGTGGCTTTGGGCGACGCTCCAGTCGTTGGCTCGAAGAGCACCGAAGGCCTGGAAGAAGTCGCGATTGCCCTCGGCGGAGCGAGGACGAGCGCGACCGCCAAGACCTCGGTCGCGCACCGCGCATAACGCGAAAGTTTGTTAGCCCGCCACGAACATTTTCCGTGGCCACGTGTAGAATCCCGGCACCACCCAAAACCCGTGCTGAGGACGTTCACCATGAGCCAGGCGCCAACCACCAACCTCGGATTCGATCCTGATGCCCTTCGCGAGAAGTACCGGCTGGAACGCGACAAGCGCCTCCGCAACGATGGCAACGACCAGTACATTGAAATTACCGGGCAGTTCGCCCACTACGTCGAAGACCCGTACGTCCAGCCGATCAGCCGGGAGCCAGTCACCAGCGATGTCGATGTCGCCGTCGTCGGCGGTGGGCATGGCGGCCTGCTCGTCGGGGCTCGGCTGCGCGCCGCCGGTGTGCAAAACATTCGCATGATCGAGAAGGGCGGCGACTTCGGCGGCACCTGGTACTGGAACCGCTATCCGGGCG
>JBDTNM010000340.1:0-3315 GCA_039933735.1 bacterium
GCGACCACCCAGATGACGAAGCCGGCAAGCAGCGACCGCCACATCGTGACGCCCAACGCATCGAGCGAAACCCATTTGATGAACAGTCCGCCGCTACTCCAGAGCACTGCCGCGCCAAGGACGGAGACGAGGCCCTGCTGGTGAGGAGTTAGCGAAGCGAATGTGGCTCGCGGCCCGGCGGTGACTCGTCCGGTCATATGCCGAAAACGATACAGGCCGCCCGGGGTAACCGCCGACGTTTAGGCCGCTAGAGCTGCGACTTCGCTTTGAGGATTTTGCCCTGGCGATCCACGAGGTTGCCGTCCTTGTCGTAGAGGTCCGGGTCGTCGCCGCCCAGCTTTCGGTCCAGGTAGATGTAAGCGACAAGCGTCACGGCAGCGCCGACCAGGGAAATAACGATCCCCAGCACGACTTTGTCGGGATCGAAGCGCACAAACAGGTAGATGACAAACGTGACGATAAAGCCGATGAGGGCGGCGTTGAGGTAGCGGCGAAGTGCTCGAAACATGATCGGTTCTCCATCGGGCGCCGGATGTTAGCGCAGTATTCAAATCTCGGCCCGCGCTGTAAAGCCGTCAGCGAATGGCGTAGCGAGAGCGCAGAGGCGCGGACCCGGGGATTACCCAGCGCCGTTCTAGTTCCACGACCTCGTCGATGATGTGGCGGTAGCGGCTGAAGATCTGGCGGGCGGATTCGCTGGCAATGCGTTGGTCCGCGTCGGAGATTGTCTTGGCCGCGGCCGCCTCGTCGAGTTCGTCGTGGTCTTCTTCGATAAGCGAGCCGTCCGGAAAGGCCCACCAATCGAGAATGAGATCGCGGTATTCGACGGACGAGTCACTGATTCGCACGTCGGTAACGGCGTCGAAGCGGTGGGCGATGAGCGAGCCATCGGGGGCGAACCAGCGATAAACGTTGTAGGGCCGTTTCGGCCAGAAGTACCCGTAGGAGACTGATCCTGCGGGTACCACCACCGGCAGCCGCGGTGGGCCGCCTGCCCGGGTCATTTCGAACTTCACGATCACGACAGTCTTATCGCGGTGGATGAGTTCGGTCTCGTAGTCGTGAACGGTGCCGTCGGCTTTGCGCTTGCGTTCGAGAAAGGGAAAGGCGGAGGTATCGGGCGCGGCGTCCAGAGTCGTATCCTTCCGTTCCACTAGCTGAATTCGAGGTGCGCACAATGGCCGACCTGACCTTCAAGAACATTCTCTACCAGAAGGAAGGCCCGGTCGCCGTGTTGACGATTAACCGCGAGCCACAGTTGAACGCGGTGGATGGTCAGACTTCGAGTGAGATGCTCCGGGCATGGGAAGACTTTCGCGACGATTCGGCGCTGCGCGTGTGCATCCTCACCGGCACCGGGGCGAAGTCGTTCTCGACGGGTATGGACCTCGTGGCGACAGCACGGGGCGAGAACCAGTTCGAAGGTGGCCGGCCCGTGCCCTTCGGTGGCTTCACGAAGCGGTTGCCGATCTTCAAGCCGATCATCGCTGCCATCAACGGGTACTGCCTCGCCGGAGGAATGGAACTTGCCCTGGCCTGCGACATCCGCATCTGCACACCAGAGGCACGATTCGGCCTTCCGGAAGTGCGCTGGGCGATCATGCCTGGCGCCGGGGGGACGCAGCGTTTGCCTCGCGCCATCCCCGCCGCCTTGGCCAACTACATGATCCTCACGGCTGAACAGATCGACGCCGAAACCGCCCTCCGCGCGGGCCTGGTTTCGCACATCGTCCCGCTCGAGGGGCTGTTGGATAAGGCCCATCAGATAGCGAACACGATCTGCGAACGCGGGCCTCTCGCGGTACGGACGGCGAAAGAGGCGATCCAACGCGGGCTCGATATGCCTCTCGACCATGGGCTTGCCTACGAGGATGTGTTGCTCACGCGGCTGATGGCGACGGATGACGCGAAGGAAGGACCGCGCGCCTTCGCCGAGAAGCGCAAGCCGAATTACACAGGCCGCTAGTGACTGGATTTCGGACTTCGGGCTGGGGATTTTGGGTCGCCGGGGGACTGTTCGCGTTCGGACTTACCTCGTGTTCATCCGGCTCCGAGCAACAGCCGCTTCCGCACATTTCCTCGGCCAAGGCTGAACGCGATGTCGTCGATGGGCAGGCGAAGCTGACGTCCAGCGTGAAGGTCACGTTCGATCGGGAGTTCAAGGTAGTCCCGGGCGATGTGCCGTTCGCTTCGAACTTCGAATTCACGGTGCCGCTGGCTGAGGGCGGCACCCAGCGCGTGCTCGTGAAGACTGCCGATGTGGCGGGTGGAACGGGCCGCGTGATCGAACTGAAGGTCGACGCGCTGCTGCCGCAGGAGGCAACACTGAAGGTGCGCCGCAGCACATTCCAGGCAAAGGCAACGGGGACGATCGAAACGAAGGTCGATAGCGACCTCGACAAGACGCTGGTTTTGCTCGCCTCGAAGGCACTGACGCCGTCGAACGATAGCTTCCTCGGGGAACCAGAGACGGCTGCCGTGAAACCGGAGGATCGCGACGATGCGGCGATGCGGCTGGCGCTTGAGGCGCACATGCAGCAGCGGCAGGCCGACCCGCAGACGGTGCAGGATGCACTCGACCTCTACGGCGCGATTCCCCAGGACATCGTGACTTCGCCCAAGCTCAGGGCCGCCCTCGCCGCGCTGACGGGGACGTTCGCCGAGCCGGCGATCTCTTCGTTGCTGACTGCAAACAACTGCACGAAGCGGCCAGCCAGCAAGATCGCGTTTCAGCTGCCGCCCGATAACCCGAAATTGCTCGCGCGCGTGACCTATGTCGGCAATGGCGCTCGCGTCATTTCCATCAATCCGTATGCAGAGGGAGAGCGGATCGAGCACTTGATGCCGATCCTCGCGCACGAAGCGATCCACTGCGACCAGGAAGACGGGCTCGTGGAGGAAGTGGCCGCGACGGCATTCGACGGCTTCCTCTACCTGCAACTCGTTGCCGCGAATGAGGAGCTGGCCCAGGCCCACACTCGCGTCGCACGCGAACTGAACGTGGACGCTGTGGGATTGATCAACAGCGGAGCGCTCGTGCCCGAATCGGTCGGGATTCTTCCGAGCGTGGGAGTGAAGTCGATTCTTCCAGGTTCGAATGTCACCGCCGGGTCATTCGCCGAGTTTGTGGTCCGCGCCTATCCGGATATCGGCCAGAACACCTCCCCTACGGAGCCGTTGGCCGCGACCTACGCGAGTATCCTGGCTGAAGTGGCAGGCATGCCTGCTGGAGACGCCTTCGATCTCCGCTACCTGGATGAATTGCTCTCGCGTGCGATGAACGGACGAGTGTTGCTGACGGCGATCACGGCGTTC
>JBDTNM010000341.1:0-3295 GCA_039933735.1 bacterium
CGGCTACAAACCGGAGGGTGAAGCCATTCGGGTGGGATCGTGGCCCGTTCAGTTCATCATCGCCTTCGACGCACTCACGCAGGAGGCCATGCTTCAGGCCGCAACCGTCGATTACGACGGCGTGCCGCTGCGTGTCGTGCGACCCGACCACCTGGGGGTCATCGCCCTGAGTGTCGGCCGGGCCAAAGACTTCGCGAGGGTGATTGCCCTTCTGGAGTCCGGGAGTGTGACGCGGGAGGATCTCGTCAGCATGGCCGCGAGGCACGGCCTTGCGGCTGCCTGGAGTAAGTTTGCCGCGCGGTTTCTGGAGCCATGAACGACGAAACGAGGAACGACCTCAGACGGCAAGCCGAATGGCAGAGTCGACAGAAGGACCTGTCGTGGCCGGAAAAGGTCCGGCAAGCGGAACTGCTTCGGGAGGCGGCCTTGCTGCTCAGGAACGCGCGACCCGTGGCTTCGCGGGATGCGCTCCCGCGGAAATAGGGACGGGCGCTCGTACACCGTCGTACACTTGGCGGTCTGATGGCCTCACCCTCACGCCGGGACGCATTGATGCTGCTGGTCAATTCGTGTGGCGTGGGTGCTGCGCTTGCGGCCGCACCGGCAGCGGGCGATCCTTTCATCCAGGTCGATTCCGAAGACAACTTCGCGCCGCGATACTTCCCGCTTCGCGACGTGCGCCTCGGACCGGGACCCTTCCTGGATGCCCAGAAGCTGGACGAGTCCTATCTGCTTGCGCTCGAGCCCGACCGCATGCTGCACAACTTCCGCGTCAACGCCGGCCTCAAACCCAAGGCGGCGGTGTATGGCGGCTGGGAGTCGGTCGAGCCGTGGATCTGGATCCGCTGCCATGGGCATACGCTCGGCCACTACCTCACCGCCGCGTCCTGCATGCACGAATCCACAGGCGACGCACGCTTCGCGGACCGCGTCGACTACATCGTCGCCGAACTGGCCGAGTGCCAGTCGAAGACCGCAGGATGGCTCTCGGCGTTTCCCGATGGCATCGAGCCGCTGACCCACTCTCTTTCGGGCAAGGAGTTCCCGGGCGTGCCCTGGTACACGGTGCACAAAGTGCTCGCGGGTCTGCGCGATGCGCACGTGCATCGCGGCAGCAAACAGGCTTTCGATATCTGGCTGACCTTCACCGACTGGATAGACGCGGTCACGCGCGAGGTTCCCGTCGCGGATTTCCAGAAGATGCTGGACCGGGAACATGGCGGCATGAACGAGGTGTGCGCCGACCTCTTCGCGATCACCCGAAAGCCAGCACATCTGGCGCTGGCGCAGCGCTTTTGCCACATGGCGCTGCTCGAGCCGCTGGCCCGGGGCGAAGATGCCCTCGACGGCCTGCATGCGAACACGCAGATCCCCAAGGTCGTGGGGTTCGATCGCATCGACCAGCTGAGCGAGGCCCCGCGGTTCCGCAGCGCCGCCGACTTCTTCTGGAACACCGTAGTGAAGCAGCGTTCCTACGCCACCGGCGGACACGGCGACCTGGAGCACTTCTTTCCCAAAGGTGAGTTCGCGAAGCGTCTCGACTCCGCTAAGACCATGGAGACCTGCTGCACGCACAACATGATGAGACTAACGCGCGCGTTGTACGGACGAAACGCGGCGGTGGCCTACATCGACTATTACGAGCGGGCGCTTCTAAACGGCATCCTGGCATCGCAAGACCCCGAAAGCGGGATGAATAGTTACTTTCAGTCCACGCGGCCCGGGTACGTGCGCCTCTACCACACACCCTTCGATTCCTTCTGGTGTTGCACCGGCTCGGGGATGGAGAACCACGCGCGCTACGGCGAAACCATTTTCGCGCATGACCGGAACAACCTCATCGTGAACCTGTTCATCAGCGCGACACTTGATTGGCGGGAGACTGGTTTCACCGTGACCCAGGAAACCCGGTTCCCCGATGCCGACACCACGCGCCTCGTTTTCAAGGGTAGAAAGACGCAGAAGCTCAAGGTGCGCCTGCGCCAACCGTCCTGGTGTGAAGTCATGACCGTCAGCGTGAACGGCCGGCGTGTGGCCACGGCGCGTCAGCCCGGTTCCTATCATCTGCTGGAACGAAAATTCGGGTCGGGGGATGCCATCGAAGTACACATGCCAATGACCTTGCGCCTCGAGCCGTTGCCGAACGCTCCGGATTTCGCGGCCCTCCTTTACGGTCCCATTGTGCTCGCCGGCCGACTGGGTGCTGCGGGACTCACGCAGGGCTCGCAAATCATCGTCAACGAACGCGAGTCGGGGAAGATGCTCAATGAGAAGGTCGAAATACCGCGGTGGGATCGCCCGCTCGCCGAGCTCATCCCCAATACTGCGCGCACGGATCCGCAGACCCTTCATTTCACCACGCGCGGCTTTGCCGGCGGCAAGGAAGTCGAGCTCCTTCCCTGGTTCCGCATGACACACGAGCGTTACAACCTCTACTGGGGCAAAACTCCCGCCTGACGGGTCAGGGCCTGAAGTGGAAGTCGCGGTAGACCGCGCTTCGGAGAGTCCCTTACACTGGGCCTCGACCACGAGGACACCCCATGCCCAGCGCCCTTAGCAGCCCGTGGCGAAAGTCAGCCGGCATTCGACGAACGCTGCATCCCGTCTGGACTTCTTCGCTCAGAAGCCCGAATATGCTTGATATTCGGGCTCTTCGGCTCATCGCCAGCCGGGCGCATCGCTCGTCTCGGTGCTGCGGCCGACTTTCACCACGGACTGCTAGCACCACAGCCCTTCTCGCTGCGGTCTTGATCGGAGCTTCGATGACCGCGCAGGCAGGCACCCGCATTCATCGCGACTCCTTTGGCACAACTCCCGACGGCGCCCCTACCCATGTCTTCACCCTCGAAGGCGACGGCGGCGCTGTCGTGCGTATTTCCAACTACGGCGGCGTCATCATCTCCGCCGTGGTTCCCGGGCGCAACGGCGAGAAGGCGGACGTCGTGCTCGGCTTCTCAACCCTCGAAGGCTATGTCGCCGACAAGTCGTTCCAGGGCGCGCTCATCGGCCGTTACGGCAACCGCATCGCGAAAGGGCGCTTCGCTCTCGACGGGAAGAGCTACGTTCTTGCGACTAACAATGGATCGAACCACCTTCACGGCGGCATTCGCGGCTTTGGGAGGAGGGTATGGGACGCGCGGGTCATCTCCGGCCCCACGGGCGAGGCCCTGGAGTTGACTCTTCTCAGCCCGGACAACGACGAGGGTTATCCGGGCGCCCTCAACACGAAGGTGGTCTACACGCTCGGTCCCGACAACGGACTGGAGATCGACTACACCGCGACCACCAGCAAGCC
>JBDTNM010000342.1:0-3281 GCA_039933735.1 bacterium
GCGGTTTCGCTGCCCACACCATGTCCTCGTACTCGAATCGCCAGGGGAGTGTCGCCAATGCGCAGACCCAATCACAGTAGAAAACGAGGGCCTTGGAGAGACTTCAAGTGCGTACGCTTGTGGCGCGCGGAAGGTTCAGAAGCCTTCGTGAGGTGACCGCCGCGTTTTGAAACGACGAAAGTTATGTCGTAGTTTTGACAGTTGTTTTGACAGCTACGCCGGCGAAAAACTGCTGTCAAAGGCGGACAAACTCCACTCGTTACGTCTAGTTTCGAATCTAGTATGGGCTCCCACGGACGTACTTCTGGAAACTGGCAGTGTTGAGGTAGAGGGTTCGAATCCCTCCAGCTCCACCAACACCGAACCAAAACAGGGACCCACGAATGGGTCCCTGTTGCATTTTCACGACCGTCAGCTGCGAACTACCACTCCTTACCGATGCCGCCCCGAGCCCCGAAGAACCCCGAGGGCCAGTTCCGGCCGGTAATCATTGCCTTATCGACATCCTCCGGCGTCGCAATGCCCGCATCCACAATGCTCTTCGCCTCGCGGTAGGCCGCCCCGAAGATCCTGTTGAGCAGGAACCCGTACGTCCCCGGCGTGTCCTTCACCATCGAAACGACCTTGCCGCCAGCCTCAGCCAGCTTGCTTGCGGCCTCAATCGTGTCCTGGGAAGTCTCCGGTGTGTAGATGACCTCGCACATCCGCATCGTCGTTACCGGGTTCGAAAAGTGCATCCCCACGAACAGCGGCTTGCGGGACTCCGAAACGTCCCGGCCCACTTCAGCAATCACGAAGCCCGACGTGTTCGAAGCGAAAATCGCAGTCGGCTTCGCGACCTTGTCGAGGTCGGCGAAAACCTGTTGCTTCAGCTCCAGCTTCTCCGGAATCGCCTCGATGATCAGGTCGCAATCCGCCAGCACGTTCAGCGATTCACCGAGCGTCACCCGGGACATCGCCGCGATTGCGTCGTCGAAGGCGAGCTTGCCCCGTTCCACGCCCCGTTTGATACCCCACTTGCCATCGAAAATCGCATGGCGAGTCGCGTTGATCGCATCGTCGTTGATGTCCCGGACCACAACGGTGTACCCCGCGACCGCATAGGTTTGGGCGATCCCGCCGCCCATGATCCCGCCGCCGAGCACTCCCACAGTTTTGATCTCTTCGAATTTCATTCACTTGCCTCCGTGATTGTGCCGAGATACTACCTGCGTCACTTCGGTGGCGCGCGTTCCCGCCCGTAAGATTGTCCGCACAGGCCTGTCTATTGGGTGGGACACTTCTCCCGGGGGAACGCCATGTCTTCAATGGGCCGAATCATGGGCCACGGAATGGGCATCCTGTTCATGGTGCTGGGACTCGGCTTCATCGTCGCCGGGCTCAGTCACGGGCTGACCGATTGGCTCGACACGAATTCGACCTGTCAGTACGGCGAATGTTCCGGCGCGACTTCCGGGGCGCGCACCACGTTCCTCATAATGGGCGTCTCGTTCTTCGCTGGCGGACTCCTGACCAGCGTCGTGACCGAATTCGCAATTCGGAAGACGCAAAAGGTGATGGCGCAGGTCACAACCTTCGCAGCCGAGCCGCACACACCCGAGAATCTCTCCGAGTTCCTCCACAACTTCGGCATCGATGTTGACCTCTCGAAGGCGAACATCAACGTCCAACAGCCTGCCGTTTACGACCTGCGCGGACTTCGCCACGGCGCAACCGTCCCAACCGATCCCGCCGGCCTGAGTGACTACCTCAAGTCTCGCGGAGTCACCATTGACGAGAACCTCTTGCGCAACGCATCCGTCATCTCGCAAGGCCAGATCATCCAATCCAGCCCGCTCGCCGTCCGGGCGGCGTCCTCATCCGATCCCGCTTCGATGTTCGCGGCGCCCGTAGCAACCTCCAGCGACGCCGGAACCCGCGAGACGGCGACCATCGTTCGCAAGAACGACCGCGGCGCAACCGCCGGCAATCAGCGCCTGCTCGAACTTGAGATAGAAGTGACGCCCGTCGGGAAAGTTCCATACCGCGTCACGGTCGCGAGCCTCGTCCGCGAATCCTTGGCCGGACTCTTGATTGAAGGCTCATCGCTGAACGTCCGCGTGAACCCCAACGACAAGAATGATGTGACCATCGATTGGGGCGAGAATTGATCCGCGTCGCTCTCGCGGCAGCGCCTGCCCCGATCAGCTAAACCAGCGCGAGCGAGTCAACTGGCATTCCCCGCAGGGAAAACGGCCCCGCATGCTCGATGCGGACGTCGACCAATGCCCCGATGCGGGCAGGCGCGTCCAGGTGGACGAGCTTGCCGGTACGCGTGCGGCCGAACGGCTGCTCTTTGCGCACGCCTTCGATCAGGACGGTCTGCTCGGTGCCCTCGTAGGTCGAATTGATCTCCTGCGAGATTCGGCCTTCGATCTCCTCCACCCGGTGAAGTCGCGCTGCCTTCACCTCCGGCGGCACATCGTCTTCCATCTTGCGGAAGGCAATCGTCCCCGGGCGCGGCGAGTAGGCTGCCACATGCACCTTGTCGAACCGCAACTGCTCAAGGATCGTGCAGGTTTCTTCGAAATCGGCTTCGGTCTCGCCCGGGAAACCGACGATGATGTCGGTCGTGATCCCGGCGTTTGGCATTAAATCGCGCACTTCGGCGATCTTGTCGACGAACTCTTGCCTCGTGTAGCCGCGCCGCATCGAATCCAGCACCGCGTCGCTCCCCGCCTGGACCGGCAGCGAGAAACACTCCATCACCTTCGGTAGCTCTGCCACCGCTTCGAGGATCCGGTGAGTCATGTCCTTCGGGTACGAGGTCAGGAAGCGGATGCGTTCGAGCCGTTCGATTGCTGAAAGTTCGCGCATCAGGTCGCCAAGGTCCGGCTGCTCCGAGAGGTCGTGGCCGTACGCCTCGACCGTTTGGCCGAGTAACGTCACCTCCCGCACGCCATGAAGCGCGAGGTACGCGGTCTCGCGAATGATTTCGTCCATCGGGCGGCTTTTCTCGCGTCCCCGGCGGTAGGGGACGATGCAGTACGTGCAGAACTTGTTGCAGCCGTGGACTACCGGCACGAAGGCAGACGGGCCTTCCGGTATTGCGTACGTGGTCGGCCAGAACTCGCCGCCCATGTCTTCGGCCGGGCCATCGATCAGCTCGATAATCGGCTCGAACTGCTGGGGCCGTGCGAACACATCCACCTGGGGAAATCGCTTCTGAAGATCGTCCGTCTTGAGGCCGACCATGCAGCCCATAACGGCGACCTTAAGCGCCGGGTTGGCCTTCTTCAGGT
>JBDTNM010000343.1:0-3268 GCA_039933735.1 bacterium
TGCTCGCGAACCCGCGCAAGATCGACTTCGTCATCCGCGACGACATCCAGGACCTGAAGAAGAAGTATGGCGACGCCCGCCGCACCGAGATTGTCGAAGCCGACCCCGAGGACTTCCGCGAAGAGGACCTGATCGCCCACGCCGATAGCGTGATCACGCTCAGCATTCGCAACTACATCAAGCGCATGCCGCTGGAAGAGTTCCGCGCGCAGCGCCGCGGCGGCCGCGGCGCGAAGGGCGCCCCGACGCGCGAGGAAGACGCCGTGATGAAGCTGGTCGTCTGCGATACGCACGACAACCTGCTGTTCTTCACCGACCGCGGCAAGGTCTACCACCTGCGCGGCTACGACGTGCCCGATACGAAGAAGCAGGCGAAGGGCCTGCCGATCGTCAACCTGATCGATATCGATAACGGCGAGCGCGTCACCGCCATCCTTGTTATTAAGGATTACGAGCGCGACTTCATCCTGCTCGCCACGCGCGAAGGCGAAATCAAGAAGACGCTGCTCAAGGAGTTCGAGGAAGTCCGGCGTAACGGCAAGATCGCCATGGACCTCGAGCCAACCGACCAACTGATCGCTGCACGAATGGCGACGAACGAGACGAACGTCATCCTCGTTTCGAGCGAGGGCCAGGCGATCGTCTTCAAGATTGACGACCTCCGCAGCGCCAGCCGCACCAGCGGTGGTGTGCGTGGCATGAAACTGCCGAAGGGCGGCTACGTGGTCGGCGTGGAGACGCTCGACGACGGCGAACACCTGCTGATCATTTCGGAGAAGGGCTTCGGCAAGCGCACCCGGCTGACGGAATACCCGGTGCAGGGTCGCGGCGGCCAGGGCGTGAAGACGCTGAACATCACCGACCGCACCGGCAACGTTGCGGCCTGCCGTGTGGTCGTGGCCGGACAGGACCTTCTGCTCGTCACGAAGGACGGCATCGTGGTCCGCACCCGGGTCGACCAGATCAGCCTCATCGGCCGCAACACCCAGGGCGTTACGGTGATGAAGGTTGGCGAAGGCGACCAGGTCGCGAGCATCGCTGCCTTCACCATGAGTGACCCCTCCCGCCGGCGCACCGTGATCAACGCCGACGGCATGGAGTACGAAGTCGACGTCGACCCCGATGAGGAAGAAGAAGCGCCCTCGACGAATGGCAACGGCCATTCGGATGAGCAGGTGCTGAACGAAACCATCCCACTCGTGCTCGACGGGGACGCGGAAGACGACGAAGAGAGCTAGCCGGGTCCGGCCCATGCCGGCCCGGTTCGGGTAGGATGATTTGAGCGAGGAGGCTGCCATGGTCCCGACTGAATCGAAGGCGGTCCGCATTGGCGGCCAGGACTACGTTGCCGAGGCGGCGATGAACAGCTGCAGCAACGTCTGGACAGCTTCGGTGCGCTCCGGCACTCGCCCTGTAGCGACAGCTGCGGGCACATCCGCCGCCGAGGCGCTCGCGAACGTCATCGAACGTGCTGAACGGACTCTTCTCGCCGGTACGGCCTCGGCCCAAGTCGCCGAGTGACCATTGCCGGCGCTCAGTCCCGAGTGGAGTCCGCCTCCCAGGCTCGCTGAATGCTCACGATTTTCTTTGGGCTGACATCGGCCGTTTGCTGGGGTACTTCGGACTTTCTCGGTGGGCGGTTCACGCGGAAATACCCCGCATTCACGGTGGCCCTGGTTTCGCATTCGGCCGGTCTCATCCTGGTGCTGCTGCTGGCGGCGATCGTGCGCCCCGAGGTGCACGCCGAAGCGGTCCGATGGGGCCTCGCCGCCGGGTTGATTACCAGTTTCGGCGGATTGGCGCTCTACCAGGGCCTCGCGACCGGAGACGCCGGTGTCGTGGCGACGCTTTCGGGATGCGGCGCGGTTGTGCCGGTGGTGTTCGCGTTCGCTACGGGCGATGCTCCATCTGCCGTGCAGACGGCCGGAATAGCGATGGCCCTCGCCGGTGGAGTGCTGGCATCTTTGCCCGCCGAAGGGGTGCATTTCGCGTCGTCCGGGCACCTGCGGCCGCTGCTGCTGGGCGTCGCCTCGGCCGTTGGGTTCGGGTTGTTCTTCGTGCTCATCGATCGCGGCGCGAAGACGGATTCCGATGCGCTGACGGTGCTGGTGATGGCCCGCTTCGGGGCGGTCATTTTCGTCGGAGGTGCGGGGCTGTTGGCGCGAGGCCTGCGCTGGCCCGGGCGAGATTTGCCGCGGCTCGCCGTCGTCGGCTCGATCGACATGACAGCGAACGGTTCCTTCGCGCTCGCGACAATCCGGGGCAACGTCGCCGTTGCGGCGGTGCTGGCTTCGCTCTACCCGCTCCAGACGCTGGTGCTTTCTCGATTCCTGACCTCCGAGCGGTTCACTCGCCTCCGAATTCTCGGCGCGGCATTGGCCCTGGCCGGCGTAGCCGCGATTTCGGTTGCCTAGCGGCCGGTCCGGCTGTCGATTTTGGCGAGCCGAGAGGGTGGGTGCTCGTGATACGCTTGGTGTGCGCAGGTAACACCGCCGAAACCTCCCGCTGGTACGGTGCCGAACGCGATGCAAAGCCTTCTTGAGCAATATGAGTACGGGGCGGGTTACGACGAGATGTTCCAGGCGCCGGGAGTGCCGCGCGCCCATTGCCGGGCCGTTTTCGAAGCCCTCTGCGGCCTGACCGAAGCCGACATCATCGAGGCGCGGCAGAGAGCCGACCTCGCCTTCGTCGATCTCGGCATCACCTTCACCGTCTACAGCGAATCCGAAGGCATCGAGCGGATTTTCCCGTTCGACCTTGTCCCGAGAATTATCGCCGCGGCCGAGTGGCGGATGGTCGAGCAGGGCCTCAAGCAGCGCCTCCTGGCGCTTAACGCGTTCCTCCAGGATGTCTACAACGAAGGCAAGATCATCGCGGCCGGGTTGATCCCGGGCGAGGCGGTCTACAGTTCGCCGAACTTCCGGCCGGAGATGCGCGGGTTCACACCGCCGAGCGGGGCCTGGATCCACATCGCCGGCATCGACCTCGTGCGCGATGCGGATGGCACCATCTACGTGCTCGAAGACAACGCGCGCACACCGAGCGGTGTTTCCTACGTCCTCCAGAACCGCTCGATCAGCACAAGAATCCTGCCCCGGCTGTTCGAGCGTTCCGATGTTGTGCCCGTGGGCGATTATGCGAACCGGCTGCATGCTGCTGTGCGCGCCTGCTTCGGGCCAGACCCGGCGGTGGTGTTAACGCCCGGCATGTACAACTCGGCCTACTTCGAGCACTCGTTCCTGGCGAAGCAGATGGGCGTGCAACTCGT
>JBDTNM010000344.1:0-3261 GCA_039933735.1 bacterium
CGGTCGATAGTGCGAGGGCCAGCGCCGCCGACAAGGATCGGCGGATGCGGTTTCGCAGCCGGTTTCGGCCAGGACCAGATCGGGTCGAAGTCCACAAACTTGCCGTGATATTCGGCCTCGTCCTTGGTCCAGATCTCCTTCATCGCGAGGATCCGTTCGCGCAGAATCTTCCAGCGAAGGGATGGCTTCGTGCCGTGGTTCTCCATCTCCTCTTCGTTCCAGCCGCCGCCGATACCGAAGAGGAAGCGCCCACCGGAAAGGAAGTCGACGCTGGCGACTTCCTTGGCGAGCGTGATCGGGTCGCGTTCCATGACGAGGCAGATGCCAGTGCCGACCTTGAGGTCTTTCGTCACGGCGAAAGCGGCGCCGGCGGCGACGAAGGGGTCGAGGGTGTGCGAGTACTCCATCGGCAGGGGTGCGCCGCCCGGCCATGGGGTGCGGCGGCTGGTGGGGATGTGGGTGTGCTCCGGAAAGAAGAGCGATTCGAAGCCGAGTTCTTCGCACGCTTTGGCGAGCTCATGCGGGGGCATGGCGTAATCGGTGGGGAACATCTGGACGCCGAATTTCATGGAGCACTCCTGTCGCGTGGTGCGAAGCGAGGGGATTCTAGCGGAATTTGCTCGCCCGTTTCGCGTGACTTCGTTGCGGGGCTGACTAGCCTCACCTAGAATCCCGCCGATCAAAACGCATCTCAACGCGGCGGTGCCCTTATGCCTTCCGAAACCTCTTCCGGGCGACACATCGAAGTGAACGGCGCCAGCCTCTATGTCGAAGAGCATGGCGAAGGCGATGCGCTCGTCCTTGTCCACGGCGGGACGGTTTCGAGTGAATCGTGGGCGACGCTCGTGCCCTTGTTGGCCAAACGCTTTCGCGTAATCGTCTTCGATACGCGCGGCCATGGAAGATCAACGAACCCGAGCGGCGAACTGACCTACGAACGTATTGCCGACGACACAGCGGCGTTGATCGCGGCGCTCGGTCTCGAGAAACCAGTCGTAGGGGGTTGGAGCGACGGCGGGCAGGTCGCACTCGAACTTGAGATCCGTCACCCCGGTGTGGCAAGGGCGTTAGTCGCTGGGGGCGTGATGCACAACTTTCAGGAGCCGGAATTTATCGGGTTCGTGAAAGGCTTCTTCTGCCTGGATGATGCCGGCGTAGCCGACGTTGAAAACATGGAGCGACAACACGGGGACTTCGTCGGCTTTGTGCGGTCCATGCACCGACAGTCGGAAACGCAGTGGCAATCGGTCGTCCAGCAAACGGCCGACATGTGGCGCGCCTACCCGACCATGACACCGGAGATCCTGGCGAAGGTGGGTGCGCCAACCCTGGTAATTTCAGGCGACCGCGACGGGATCGTCCCGCTGGACCACACAATCGACTTCTACAACTGGCTGCCCAACGCCGAACTAGCGATTCTGCCGGGGCTGGATCACATGGGCGCGATCATGCAACCAGCGATGTTCGCTGAGGTTGTTGCGGACTACATCGCACGACATTGATCCACGACGGGCGCACTGGCCCTCTCGGACCCAGCGGAGACGGATCTCCGCGACTACGGATTCGGTGCGAGGCCCCGGCGTAGTTGCGGGCCTCGTGCGCGCGCGGCACCATGCGCCCAATCAAATGCTCGCCCGAACACGCGGCCTTCGACGTTGATCCACGGAGATGGCACCGGGCCTCGCGGCCCAGCGGAGACGGAGCTCCGCGACTACGGAGATTTGCGCAATTGCGTTGGCAAGTCGGCCAATGCCGAGACGTGGATGTCCGCCGGGCAGGCACATTCCCCTGCGGCATCCACATGCGCCGACCGGGCGCCGGCCGCGATGGCGCGCTCGATGCAATCCACCGAGTCGTCGACGATGAGCGCCTCGGCGGGTTCCACCGAGGTGACGGCGAAGATGCGCTCGTAGTAGGCAACGTCGTTCTTCCAGATGCCCACCAGGTCCGGCCCGGCGAGGAACCCAACCGCGTCGCGTACACCCAGCGCAGCCAGCAAGGCTTCGACCCGCCAGGACGGGTTGCCGGTCGCGGTGTGCACTGCGAAGGATTGCGCCAGCGCCCGAATGGAATCGGCCGTTCCGGGGAAGGCGGCTTCTCCGCTGCTGGCCACATGACGGTCCACCTGTTGCCAGAGTTCGAAGCAGCGTTCCGGGGTCGGCGGCGCGAGACCGAGTTCTTCGCACATGCCGGTGACGATGAGCCGGGCTTCCGTGCGCAGTCGCTCTATCGGATCCGTACCCCAGCTGAGCTGTCCGGCCCAAATTGACGGCCAGACCTTTCGGTTCGCGCGACCCCATTCCTGCGCGGTGGCGCCGAGCAGCGGAGCCAGCACTTCGCCCAGGTGGGCATCCCACATCAGCGGATTGAGGCTGTGGTCGTTGATGACGCCATCGACGTCGAGGTAGACAGCGCGAACGGGCATGAGCGCGGGAGTATACGCGCCGTCCCGCTCTCATCCTCGTTCAACAATTCTATGAGAGGGTGTCTCAGTAAGCGTACGGGATCCGGGAGGTTTCATGAGACGTCAGTTCCTTCTAGCCAGTGTTGTGGCGACCGCACTACTGTTCGGCGCATGTCGAGGTTCGGGCGAGGCCAAGAGCACCCCGACTCCGGGGGCTGAATCGACGGCTACCGCGCAGTCGACAAATAGCGCCGGTGCCACGGCCACGAAGGCGGGCACGTCGGCGACGGCGGCGGCGACCGCCACGAGCGGCACCGCGACCACGAAAGTCTCCGCGAACAACGCATCCCAGGCCGAACTCCAGGCGGCATTCACAGCTGCGGGGATCACGGGCGCGGCACAATGGGCGCGCGAAGTTGAGGAATACCGGCCTTACGCCACGAGCGATACGAACCTCGCGAAACTCCGCCAGAACCTCGTCAAGTACAACCCGGGCCCTGGCGTCGTCGATGCCATCGTTGCCGCTCTTTCGCTGCCGTAATGCTTGCCACGCGCGCCGATGAGGCCGGCAAACTGCGACTGGCCCTGCTCGGCCTCGCCGCGCTGAGTCTTGCTGGCGCTATCGCCGAACTGGCGATGGAACGCCACTGGAACGGCTTCATCAAGCTCATCCCCTGGTTCGCGGTTGCGGCGGTCTTCGCCGGACTGCTGCTCGTCTTGATTCGCCCGAATCGGCTCACGATCTGGTTCGCGCGCGGCATCTGCGTTGCCGTGACGGCCGCCACGCTATTCGGCATCTACGAACACATCAACGAGAACCACAAGGCGGGCGCGCTCGACTTTCGCTACGCGGACAA
>JBDTNM010000345.1:0-3261 GCA_039933735.1 bacterium
ATGTCGCCGGTGACGGCAGCCCAGCCGACCATGGGCGGGAACGCGCCGGCGGCCCCGCCAATGACGATGTTCTGCGGGGTGCGGCGCTTCAGCCAGACGGTATAGATGAAGACATAGAAGAGGAGCGCCGAAAGGGCGAGGGCGGCGGCGGCGAAGGTCGTCGTAGCCCAGAGGAAGACGAAGGCGCCGGCGCCAAGGGCGATGCCGAAGGCGAGGCCTTGCGCCGGCTGAATCTCTCCGGTGACGAGAGGCCGGCTCTGGGTTCGGCGCATGATCCCGTCAATATCGCGGTCGTACCAGCAATTGATCGCGTTCGCGCCCGCGGCCGAAAGGGTGCCGCCGATGAGTGTGGCGATGACCAGCCATGTGGACGGCCAGCCGTGCTTGGCGACGACCATCGCGGGGACGGTCGTGATCAGCAAGAGCACGATGATCCGTGGCTTGGTCAGGGAGATGTAGTTTCGGACGGTGGTGGCGAAATCGGGCCGGGCAAGGGACATCGCTTCGGCGGTCATGCGGGTGCTCCGGCTTTCGTTAACGGGGACTTTTGGGTTGCGACGGCCGGCGCGTAGAACGTCAGCGCGACCGTAGCGGAGAGCGTAAACCAGATCGAGGCGGCGATCACGGTGTGGGAAATGGTGAGGGCATCCGGGAAGGTGAACCAGACGTTGAATGCGCCAACGGTCACTTGGGAGACATAAAGAACGCCGAGGGTGATTGCGACGGGTGCGCCCCATTTTACGGAGTCCCGCCTGCGCCAGGCGGCGAGGACGATCGGGATGATAAGGAACATCAAGGCGCCGGCGAGGTAGCGGTGCACCATGTGGACGATTTCGTGGTTATCCGCAGCCGGGACGATCGAGCCGTTGCAGAGCGGCCAACCGCTGCAGGCCGTCGACGCGCCACTTTCGGTCATGTAGCCGCCGATCCACATCACGGCCGCAAGCCAGAGCATGGCGACGATGGCGAGTTGGCCAATGGGCCGGGCCGAGCTTCGGATGGCCGGGGTGTCGGTGCGGCGCGGGTCTTCGACGAACATCGCGACGGCGACGGTTATCTCGCAGAGCAGGACGAGCATCGCGGTGAGCAGGTGGGTGGCGACGATCTCGGGTGGCAGTTCGCGGACGACCGTGAGCGCACCGAGGAGACCCTGGATGCCGACGAGGGGCACGGTGATGGTGGCCAGCCAGACGATGAAGGGGACGTGGCGGTAGTACTTCCAGGCGCAGATCGCGACGCCGATGACGAGGAAGCCGACGAGCATGGCGACGAAGCGATGGGAGAATTCGATAAGGGAGTGTTTGTGGACGGGAGGGATGGCGCCGCCGTGGCAGGTGGGCCAATCGGGGCAGCCGAGGCCGGAACCGGTGGCCCGGACCAACACTCCGATGCCGACGAGGACAAGGGTAGCCAGGGCGGTGCCGACCGCGAGGCGTTGGGCAAAAGTCATCGCGCGGTGCTCTTGGCCTTTCTGGCGAAACGCCAGTGACTGCTCTGCTGAAGGCGGGCGCCCCTGCCCGGCTTCGATTCCGAGTGCAAGGTTGCCGTTGGAACGGATGAAGCGCAAGGCAGAGTAATGACTGAGGAAGCGGCCTTTAGAAGCCCTGGGTGCCGTCGAGCCAGCGCAGGCCATCGACGACGATGCCGCCGACTGCCATCTCCCAGTGCAGGTGCGGCCCGGTGGAAAGCCCGGTGGTGCCGACGAGGCCAACGACATCGCCGCGGCGGACTTCATCGCCGACGGTGACGCGGAGGGCGGACTGGTGGCCGTAGCAGGAGAAGATGCCGCCGCCGTGGTCCACGACGACGAGGTTGCCCCTGTTCAGGGTCAGTTCGGCGAGCACGACGATGCCGTGGTTGGTGACGTGAATTTCGGTGCCGGCCGGGGCGCCGATATCGGTGCCGCCGTGGTGGCCGCCACGTGGGCCGCCGTTGAACGAGCGCTCTTCGCCGAAGTAGCCGCTGATGGCGATGGGGCCACCGAGTTCGAGCGGGATGATCCAGGGCATGTCCCAGCGGCGTTGGGAGATGCCCGCATAGATTTCGTTGAGGCGCGGCTGTTCATCGACGAGCGGCGGGCCGCCGGGCGGAGGGGGCGGGGCGTTCGGGTCCGGCGGCGGGATGATGATGTCGTCGAAGGTCCACTGGGTGCGGCGGACGTTGAGGCTATAGCCGTAGTTCAGCGGCTCGTTGAGGGTGTCGTTGAGATGGACGCTGAGCTGGGCCGGGCCGACGGGGTCGACGACGCCGAAGCCGACGAAGCCAGCAAGGCCTTCGGGGCCGGGCGTGAGCAGGTAGGTTCGGCCAAAGACCTCGGCATAGCCCGAGAGGGCGTTCGTGGCGGTGACCAAGAGTGCGCCGCCCTGGAACGGTTCGAACTGGGATACATGGACATCGGGGTAGAAGCCGTCCTGCGAGAGGCCGGGGCTGCTGATGCGGTAGGGGAGTTCCGAGGCCTGGGGCTGTGGTTCTTCGGCGCCGCGCGCGACGTGAGACGGCCCGCGGCTGATGGCGAGCCCGACGAAACTTGCGGAAGCGCCAGCGAGGAAGCGGCGCCGCGTCAGCATGAAGCCAACGTAGATCGCCGCGATCTCTCTGTCACGTCAACTTTTGTAAAACCAGCGTTTACACGCCGCGGAGGGTACGCCGGGCGGCGTCTCGGGCGGCATCGACCACGGCGAGGGTTTTGGTGGGGTCGGGGATGCCATCGAGGACGAAGTTCGCCACTTCGCCGGCCGTCTGGCAGCGGACATCGCCGAAGTTAAAGACGGTTTGGAGGATCCCGGCGCGGACGACACGGATGTCTTCGACATCGACGAGGTCGGCGGAGGCCATGGTGTGGTGGAACCAGTTGCGCTTGATCGAATCGACCAGGCGCTGGTTGGTGACGGCCCAGATGTCGTTCTGGTAGCGGTACCAGTGGAAGTAGGCGCGTACGCCCCAGTAGCCGGCCCAGAGGATGAGTGCGAGGCCGAGGCCCTTCCCGAGGATGCCATCGAAGCCGAAGGTGGAGAGCACGAGAATGACGACGCCGACGGTGGCGACGACGCCCGCCAGGATGATCAGCGCGAGCTGGGAATAGAAGTAGATCCAGTGGCGGCGGGCGAAGAGGAGGACGGCCTCATCGGCTTGGAGTTCGAAGGGCAGTTTCGTCTTTGCGGAAGGCGCCGGGGACTGGGGGATATGGGGCAGGTCCGTCATGCGGGTAGCTTGACACCGGCGAGGGGAAAGGGGAACGGGAGGGTTGGCGGCTGGCGATTG
>JBDTNM010000346.1:0-3256 GCA_039933735.1 bacterium
AGTTGCGGTACCCGTGCCATGTGTGTTCCTCCACCGTTCTCGCACCCCGGAGACCACCGGGGGCCTTGTATTTCAAGCTCGGGCGGCCACCCCTTGGACGGCCGCGCAGTTCGTTCTGATTAGCGTTTAGCCGGGAAGATGTCCTCGAACGAGAACGTCGTCTTGCCAGAAATTGGGTCGGCTTCACCCTTCTGCCGAGGCAGAATGCGGTACTGGCCGGCGTCGTCATCCATCGCATCGATCATCGCGACCTTGGCCGCGAGATCCGGCGGGAGCGCCAGGGTGATGGAAATTGCCTTTTCGTAGGTCGCTGCTTCCTGGTCCGGGCTAACTGCCTGGGTCGCCGGGTTGCTGCTCACGCCACCGCTGGTGCTGCCGTCTTTCTTGTCGGCGACCTTGGGGAAGGTCTTGACCAGCGTCTGGGATACCGCGAGGACTTCAACGTCCTGGGCGATATAACCGGCCACAAGGTCCGGTTTTTCGGCTCCGGTCAGCGGGTCGGTCGTCTTAAATGTCGTCACCCCAAGAATGTCGACGCGGTCACCCGGCTGGGGCAATCCGCCGGCGATCCAGGCTTCATGGGGGACCATGAGAGAGAGCGCGCGCATTCCGGATGGGACCTTCCACGTAATCGTGTTCTGGCCCTCGTAGGTGCTCACCTTGGAAGCGAGGACCTGCTCACCCACGTAGAGGGGCGCTACGGCCACCTGGCCCACCAGGGAGGTCGCGTCGCTGTCTTTAAAGTGACCCTCAAGCAGCGCTGACGCAGGGACGGTCTTGGTTGAGAGCATGTCGGCCGTGATTTTGTCGCCGACGTTGACCGTCTTTGACACGACGACCACAGACTCGGCGCCGTCGCCGTTAGCGATCTGCTCGCTGATTCCGTTGTCGCCGCCTCGTGTATTGAGGAAGGCGAACATGAGCATTGCGCTCAGGATGCCGAAGACCGCGGCCAACAATAGGACGCCGCGATTTCGAGAAGAATTGCTGGAAGTTGCCGCGATTGTTCGGTTCACAGTGTTACTCCTCCCCTTTCCCTAGCTATATCGGCGGTCTAACCGCGTTCCTACAGGCCGGGGAAACCCCTGTTCCGTAAAAAGCGAATCCCCACCGGCAGCCCTTTACAAAAAGGGCGACCGGCGGGGATCCGGAAGTCGCTGACGTCGCGAGTTATTTCACGAGTGCGATGTGGGTCTGGGCGGCGATAGCCGCAAATGCGTCATCGAGCTGGGCCGGTGTCGGCGCCTTGTAATAGATGCCCCCTCCCGCCGTCGCAATGTCCGTGAGGATGCAGTCCAAAACGCCCGCGCCCAGGCCGATGGTGTAGACCTTCACCTGGCCGGCCTTCGCCACGGCTGCCTGCGAGATGGCGGCCGAAATAGCTGCGTTGGAGCTGTACGGACAGGATGACGGGTCGGGCGACGACGTTACGTTGGCGCAACTCGAACTCGTGTACCCGGAGGAGCACGATTGGTTGGGAATGCCGTCCGTGAGTACCACCATTACGCGGACGGCGTTCGCTCGCTTGCCCGCACCGTCCAGTATCGACATCGCTCTGGCTATCCCATGTGCGATGTTCGTCGAGCCATCCGGATACAGGATGGCATCCAACGCAGAATTGATCGGGGAGAAGCTGCCTCCCGTGAGGTTCTGGTTGATCGCCCCATCGGTGGAGATGGTCGCGATACCGATCTTGTCGTAGGACGGATTGAAGAGGCTGACGAAGTACTTCGCGTTGTTGATGGCCGAGTCGAAAGGCTCCGCAGGGCCGTTCTGGGACGTCGTCGGGTTGTACTTGCTCACGGCCTGGCAGTAGTACGAGCCGTTCGGTCCGGTATACCGGTTGGCCCAGACCTCGGAGCCGATGGCGTGGGCAGTCTTCGCGGTGGCGGCGCCGGTCTTGTTGTTCGAGATTGCTCGAGTGACGACCATCGTATTGCTGCCCGTATTGGGCGCGGCGGTGATCTGAAACAACTCGTAGCCGCCGGCAGCGTTCCCGATCAAGATAATCCCTGGCCTGATCAGGCTTCCCCCGGAGCCTATGGTCTTGTTCCAATAAGCCGTCGTACTGTTCCAACTCGTCCCGAAGTTGGTGTTGTTATTCGAGGCGTTCGTGCTGGCGAAGATGCGGACGTCGTTCAGCGTAATCGTGATGCTGTTGGTGCCCCCTGCGGGAATTGCAACCGCCAACGTCGGGAACGAGCCTCCGACCGGCGTGAGTCTACCCGGACTCATCAGGGCGTTGCCCTTCTCGACCTCCTGGAAGCTGGGCAAGGCGGGGTGTTTACACATCGACCCCGAGATATCCATGACCACGGCGATGTCGAGTACCTGCGATTCCGCATCGCCGCTGGCGGAAACGTGCCAGTGGTCGACGCCGAAGAGGCGGGCGAACCAGGTCGGGATGTCGGCATCCCCTTGGACGCGAAGGCGTTTGTTTCCGGGGACCTGAGTCACCTGGAACTGCACGTTTTGGCCCTGGCTCTGAATGAATGCTGAGTTATCCACCCAGTAGGTGCCGGCTGTTGTCTGTGCGCCAGCCCAGTCTGGCATGTCCTGGGCAGCGGCTATCGCAGCGGCATCGACGCCGGCCTGCATAGAGGTGCGGGCCCAGACATAACGTCCGACGTCGATGCTCATCGCGACGAATCCGAGGAGCACCAAGACCGTAAGACCGAACAGGGGCAGTGCCTGTCCAGTCTCGTGTTTTTCAAAACGGCGACGGAGCGATCGAATCATCGCCCACCTCCATGAACTAATGAGATTTGGGCGTCATTCGAGGCGCATCGAGGAATGCGCTTTAATAACCGGGGTTGCGAGCGAACCGCCGGAGACGATGTTGAGAATGCCGCCGATCGGAGTCACGAACTGGAAGTTGTACGAAAGGTCGATCTTGACGGCGGACCCTCGGGCGCCCAGGACGTTGGTTTTGGTGATGGTCAGCTTCGTCGGGTTCAGGCTGCAGTTGCCGGGGTAGCTGGTGCAGAAGCTGTCGTAGATCCTGGTGTTGATCGTCGCGTCGTTGGACTGCACCGCAGCGATGCGCGCGCCCTCACGGGCAGCGTTTGTCACTATCAACCACGTGTAAAAGCCACGGCCGAAATCGACCATGGCGAACAGCAGCAAAAGGAAGATCGGCAGGATCATGGTGAACTCCACCAGTGCTTGTCCTGTCTCGGTCTTCCTAAAGCGCCTAATCATTCTTTTCAGGCGGGAATGGCTAACTTCCGCAGCCGTTGGTTCAAGTTCCATCCGT
>JBDTNM010000347.1:0-3240 GCA_039933735.1 bacterium
GCGAGGGCGATGGCGCAGGCAGCCACGAGGAAGGTCGCATCACCGGCGACGCGGCCTGAGAGGCCGTCGCCGGCCGATACCCGGCTCAGGGCGTCGTAGGCGTAGGTCATCGGGAGGACGTCGGAGACGAGTTCGAGACCGCGAGCCATGGAGGCGCGCGGCGCCACCAGCCCGCAAAGCAGGAGCTGAGGGAGCAGGAAGACGGGCATGAACTGGACTGCCTGGAACTCTGAGTTCGCGAAGGCGCTGACGAGCAAGCCCATGGACGTGCCTAAGAGCGCATTCACGACCGCGAGTCCGACGACGGCGAGCACCGGTCCATCGACTTCGAGGCCGAGGAAACCAAAGGCGACCGCAGAGACGAGCGCGGCCTGGACGATTGCGACAAGGCCGAAGGCCATGGCATAGCCCAGGAGCAGGTCGAGCTTGGCGAGGGGGGTGGTGAGCAAGCGTTCGAGTGTGCCGCTGGTGCGCTCACGAAGCATCGTGATCGAGGTGACCAGGAACATTGAGGTCAATGGGAAGATGCCCAGGAGCGGCACGCCGATGCGTTGGAACACGCGGTCCTGGTCGAGGTAGACCCACTTCATGAGGGTGATCAAGAGGACGGGGGTGACGAGCAAAAGGGCGATGGTGCGCGGGTCGTTCCGGAGCTGGGTGACGACGCGCGCGGCGGTGGCGTAGGTGAGTTTCGGGTTCATGCTGCCACCTCGGAGTTTCGTACGAGCTTGAGAAAGGCTTCCTCGACGTTCGGGGCGCCGGTTTCGCGAAGGAGCTGGTCCGGCGGGCAGTGCGCGAGGATGGCGCCTTCGCGCATCAAGACGAGCTGGTCGCAGCGTTCGGCCTCATCCATGACGTGACTCGAAACGAGCAGCGTCGCGCCTTCATCGGCCAGCTTGCGGAAGGTGGCCCAGAGTTCGACGCGCAGGACGGGGTCCAGGCCGACGGTGGGTTCATCGAGGATCAGGAGGTCCGGGCGGGCGAGCAGGGCCGTAGCGAGCGAGGCGCGGGTCCGCTGGCCGCCACTGAGGTTGCGCACGAGCTTGTTGCTGTGCGTTCCGAGCCCGACGGCGGAGATCGCCTCCGCGATTCGTTCGTGCGGGACGCTGTAGAGGCGGGCGAAGTAGCGCAGGTTGGCTTCGACCGTGAGGTCGTCGTAGACCGACGGCGCCTGAGTGACGTAGCCGACTTTGGCGCGAAGGGCCGAGTCTCCGGCTGGCTTGCCGAGGACGGTGACGTTGCCAGATTCGACGACTTGAACGCCGACGATGGCGCGCATCATGGTGGTTTTGCCGCAGCCACTGGGGCCGAGAAGCCCGGTGATGCAGCCGCGCTGGATTTCAAGATTGAGGTCCGTAAGCACGGGGCGGCCCCCGCGAACAACGCGCAGGCCGTGAATAGCGATTGCGGGGTCAGTCATGAACCCTCTCCTTTCGTGAGGTCGCCGCTGATGTAGCGCTGGAGTGCCGGTGCGACGGCGGCGACGAGTTCGTTACGCGGGGCATCCACGAGGGGCTGCAGCCGCACGATGTACCTGCCAATGGCAAGGCCGATGAGTTGTGTTGCGATGAGCGAAGCGCGCATTCCCGGACGATCCGTGCCGAGGCTGGCGAGGGCCGTTTCGACTCCTCCTACAAGGCCATCGCGGACCATCGCCGCCGCCGACTCCTCGGTGACCGCGGAGCGGACGAGGCCGAGCAGCGAGCGCCGGGAATCGGAATCCCAGGCATCGAGGAAGAAGGTCGCGACGACCGCGCCCGCGTTCGCCGGATCCGCAGCCATCGCAGCAGCGAGGACGGCGGCGGGCTCGAAGGGTGGGCGCATGGCTTCGGCGAAGAGCGCTTCCTTGTTGCCGAAGAAGTGCATCACGAGGGCCGGGTCGACCCCGGCGGCGACGGCGATGGCGCGAATGGTGGCGCCGCGATAGCCGGAGTCGGTGAACGCTTCACGGGCGGCCAGGAGGATGGCCTCGCGAGTGGCGGTCGAGCCGGGGCGTCGTCCGCTGCGTTTGTCTGGTGAAGTCATCATGTGTTGAATTCTACAGGCGTTGAATAACCACTTCAAGAGGCGAACTGTGAACGCGCTCACGCTGGAGCCGTACGATTGGGCGAATGACGGCAACGCTTCCTGATGTGCGATTCGTGATGGGGGCCGGCCTGCGGTTGGCCTACCGCGAGTGGAATGAGGATGCACGGGGGCTGCCGCTGGTGACGCTCCATGGCATCACCCGTTCGAGCGCCTCATGGGACGAGACGGCAGGCCATCTGCCGGGCAGGCGCGTAATCGCTTTCGACGCACGGGGGCACGGTGAGAGCGACTGGGATCCCGAAGAGGGATACACCGCCGACATGCATTTTGCCGACGTCGCGGAGGCACTCGACGGACTCTCCATCGAGCGGTGCATCATCGTGGGGTTTTCGATGGGCGGGGCCACGGCGATGCTGACGGCGGCCTGCCTTCCCGACCGAATCGCGGGGCTGGTGGTGGTCGATGCCTACCCGGACCCGGAGCAGACGGTGGGTTCCGCGCAGATCGCGCGCTGGGTCTCGGGGCGGACGCCTCTGACGGCTGGATTCGACCCGGCGATTTCGCGCAAATTCAGTGAGATGATCGCAGCCGGGCTCGCGACGCGGGCCGACTTGCGGGGCATCTGGGCGGCAGTTCCGTGCCCCGCCCTGGTCATCCGTGGCGCGGAGAGCGATGTGCTGCCCTTCGAGACTGCCCAACGGATGCTGGCTGCGTTGCCGCAGGCACGTCTCGCGACGGTTGCAGGCGTCGGCCACGGGATCCCGTATTCGAAGCCAAAAGAGCTGGCTGAATTGCTGGAGACGTTCGCGCGGGAAACGGAGTGCGGCGGCGCGTAGACTGCAGCGCACACACCTTCGCCCGGAGAACACCGATGACCGCACCAGCCGACCAGCTCACAGATATCGCCTACACAACCGATGGACCGATCGCCTTTATAACGTTTAACCGGCCGAAGTACCGCAACGCTCAGAGCTGGAGGTTGCTCGACGAGTTCGACATCGCGATGCAAGAAGCGGACATGGACCCGAGCATCCTCGTGATCATCGTGCGCGGCGCGGGCGGCAACTTCTCCAGCGGGCACGACCTCGGGACGCCGGAGCAGATGGCTGAACGCTCAGCCCGCGGCATCGGCGATGCCGGCGTGGACTTCTACGACAACTTCAAGAAGTACAACCTGGACTTGCTGCTCAAGTGGCGAAACGCGCGCAAGCC
>JBDTNM010000348.1:0-3231 GCA_039933735.1 bacterium
AGACCCCTTGAACCTGACCACGTTTATACGTGCGGAGGAAAGCGATCGGAACCGTCGCACCTCGTGCTGCGGAGTCCGGCTTTCCGGGCTCCTTTTTGTTGCCCGGAGAGCACCACCGGCCCTCGGGCAGCCAGGAGGAATCCCTTCGATGCGAAGGCTGGCTTTACCATTGATCCTGCTTTTCTGCCTGGGGGCAGCGGCTACCGCCGGATGCGGCAGCGATTCGAACGACACCAACACCATCACCGTCGTCACGCATGACTCGTTTAACCTGAGCGAAGACCTGATAAAGCAATTCGAAAAAGACAACGGCGTCACGGTGAAGCTGCTTCCCAAGGGGGATGCAGGGGCCATGCTCACCTCGCTAATCCTCACGAAAAAGAATCCCGAAGGCGACCTCGCCTTCGGCGTCGACAACACACTCCTCTCGCGAGCGGCCGACGAGGGAATCTTCAGCGCATACTCTTCGCCACTGCTGAACAAGGTCCCGAACGAGTTCCAGGCCGAAGGCGCCAACCTCGTCACTCCCGTCGACTACGGCTACGTGAACTTCAACTACGACATCGAAAAGATGAAACAGCTCAAGCTGGATCCTCCGAAGCGCCTCGAAGATCTCATCGACGCGAAGTACAAGGGCCTTGTCGTCGTTGAGAACCCCGCCGCATCCTCCCCGGGGCTGGCGTTTCTCATCGCCACCATCGATTACTTCGGCGAAGACCACTACCTCGACTGGTGGAGGGCGATGAAAGCAAACGGGCTGGTGGTTGTCGATGGATGGGAGACGGCCTACAACACGAACTTTTCGCTGAAGGGTGGCGCTCAGCCGATCGTCTTGAGCTACGCGACCAGCCCGGCGTTCGAACAACTCTTCGCTGATCCGCCGCGTGCTGACGCGCCAACCGCGAACATCCTTGTTGACAAGGGCGTCTTTCGGCAAGTCGAGTACATCGGCGTGCTCAAGGGTTCGAAACATGAGGCGATGGCCCGCAAATTCATTGACTTCATGCTGAGTGTCCCAGTGCAAGAAGACCTGCCCGGCCAGATGGCCGTCTATCCGGTGAACAGCGACGCGAAAGTGCCGGATGCCTTCGCCGAGTTTTCACAGGTGACGGTGAAACCCGCTTCCATCACCTCGTCTGAGATAGCCGGAAAGCGCCAGAAATGGATCGACGACTGGACACGCGCAGTCATCCGCTGAGGGCGGGGCGCCGTGGGCGATGGAAGGCGCTGGCCCTCGCCTTGCCGGCCCTCGCCTTTCTTGCAGTGTTCCTCGCGTATCCGTTGCAGGAGATTCTGCGGATATCGTTCGCCCGAAGTGGAGGTCTGCGCCCCCTCTACGAAGACCCGTATTACCTCGAGCGTGCCTGGTTCACGTTCTGGCAGGCGGGGCTCTCTGCGCTGTTGACTTTGGCCCTGGCGTTGCCGTTGGGCTGGGTCTTGGCGTGTCACACCTTCCGAGGCAAAGCAACCCTGGAAGCACTCCTGCTCGTGCCGTTCGTATTACCGACGATCGTGGTTGCCGTGGCGTTCTCGGCGCTGATCGGGCCAAACGGCTCGTTCAACGACCTGCTGACGCATCTTCCCGGAATCGATCGGCCCCCGATCCACTTGTTGGACACGCTCTGGGCGATCCTGCTTGCGCACGTCTTCTACAACGTCGCCTTCTCGGCGCGAATCATTGCTTCTGGATGGCGAGCGATTGACCCACGAACTGAGGATGCGGCTGCGATGTTGGGCGCCGGTCCGGTTGGCCGGTTCCGGTGGGTCACTCTTCCGCTCTTGCGTAACTCACTGCTCGCGGCCGGGTCGCTCTCGTTTCTCTTCTGCTTCACCAGCTTCGGTGTTGTGCTGATTCTCGGAGGCCCGCGGTTCAGCACGATCGAGACCGAGATTTACCGCGAGTCGCTATTCCTCTTCCGGCTTCCCGTTGCCGCCGTCCTAGCGCTGGCTCAAATGGCCATGACATTTGCCGTCATCGGGTTCAATACGCGGCTTCAACGCGACCTCGGAGTGCAAGCGATTCGTCGCGAGCCCAGCCGATTTAGTCGGACCTCGATGCTGGCGGCGGTCGCCATCGTCGGCTTCGTGCTGCTGCTGACAGTTGCCCCGTTGGTGGCCCTTGTCGAACGCTCGTTCCACGCTGGCGATGGCTATTCATGGCGCTACTACCGAATGCTCGATGAGAACGTCCGTGGCCAGGTCCTGTTTGTGGCGCCGATAACCGCGGTGCGCAACTCGCTCGTAATCGCCACATTCACAGCGCTCCTTGCCGTACCTCTCGGGACGCTTGCTGCCCTCGGTGCGGTTCGCGCGCGCTCCACCCTCGTTGAAGCGGTCATCCAGGCGCCGCTGGGAGTCTCGGCCGTGACTCTTGGCCTGGGCTTCTTGATTACGTTCGACCACCCTCCGTTGAACCTTCGAGCGAGCCCGTCGCTGGTCGTCCTTGCCCACACGCTGGTAGCGATGCCGTTCGTGGCTCGTGCGATGGCAGCTCGGCTGCGCAGTCTTGATCCGAGACTTCGCGACGCGGCGGCGATGCTCGGCGCCAACCCCATCGCGACGTTCGTTCAGGTGGAATTGCCGCTGCTCGGTGGCGCGCTCGCTCTCGGTGCGGTGCTTTCGTTCGCCGCTTCGATGGGAGAATTTGGGGCGACCCTGCTCATCGCTCGACCCGAATACCCGACGATCCCGGTCGCGATTTATCGGTACCTGGGGCAGCCCGGCGCGACAAACTACGGCCAGGCTCTGGCCATGAGTTCAATCTTGATGGCGGTAACGGCCGTGGGGTTCTTCGCCATCGAGCGGGGTCTCGGCCGGCGCGGGACTGGATTCTGATGACTGGCCTCGACGTCTTGGGCCTGACCTTTCGCGTCCCAGGGCGCGCCATCGTATCGGACGCCTGTTTGAGCGTGGAACGGGGCGAAACGGTCGCGATCCTCGGCCCAAGCGGGTCCGGAAAAACGACGCTGCTCCGACTCGTGGCTGGTCTTGAACGCCCGTCATCTGGTTCCGTCACGTTCGACGGCGAGAACTTGAACTCCGCCCCGCCCCACCGGCGCGGCTTCGGGATGATGTTCCAGGATCACGCCCTGTTCCCCCACATGGACGTGGCCGGAAACGTGGAATTCGGACTGAAACAGCTCGCCTGGAACCGGGAGGCTCGAGTTATCCGACGTTCAGAGGTCCTCGACATCGTTGGGCTCCAGGGTTTCGAACGTCGAGCGATCGACA
>JBDTNM010000349.1:0-3230 GCA_039933735.1 bacterium
TCCATCAGGTGGAAGATGAGGTAGGCGCCGACGATGACGCCGCTCCAGCGCATCGTGCGCGCTGCGTAGTCGGCGGCGACGTAGTTGCGGCCGCCCTTGTAGCCAGTCTTGCGCGACTGCTTGTTCATGAGCGTCAGCGTGGTGGCTGAGTGGATGTGGAAGATGAAGGCCAGGATGAGGCCCGTGCGAAGGATCCAGAGGAACCCGGTGTGCGGCAGGATCGGTTCACCGATGGTGCGAAGGTATTCGCCGTAGTGGTTCATGTGGTTGGCATCCTGGTAGAGGTGCAGGTTGCCGAGCATGTGGACGAGGACAAAGCTGAGGAGGATCAGGCCGGTGACGGCCATCACGGCCTTTTTGCCTATCGCCGAGCCATAGAAATCGAGAAGCCAGAAGCGAGGACGAACCCTGCGCTGGCGCAACGGCTGCGCGCCGCGTGCGGAACCTGTGAGCATGCCCACCCTCCGATGTTGTCCCAAATCGACCGGGGTACGGGGCCTGGTCCGACTGTGGCCAGGCATTTGTGCGGAGCCCGGGCAGGCTCTGCGGCTGTCCCTATCGAGAATCCTACGACCGGTATATGGGGCCAGCAATGCCGCGTCATTCATTACAGCTATAGAACGTTGGCCCAGCTATCGATGCGCGGGCACAGAAGGCGGCAGATTCGAATCTAGTTCGAGCCCGTTGAGTCCCCGGGCCGCGTTTGGCAGCGCACCCTCACCCCCGACCTCCTCTCCCGTCTCCGCTGGGAGAGGGGAGGTAAGTCTTGATCGGGCACGATGCGTTCCGACTTCGACCGCCGACTTCCCGAACTCACCACTAACGGCCATCAGCCAGCGTTTGTTGCCAGCGAAGAATGCCGATGACCGACTTTGCGTCGCAGATTTCGCCAGAGTCGATGGCGGCCAGTGCCTCGGCAGGTGTCCGAATTTCGACTTCGATGTCTTCGTCGTCGTCGGCCGCGAGGCGAGCTGGTTCGAGCTCGCTACAGATGTAGAGGTAGATGTATTCGGTGGTGTAACCGGGCGCGACGAAGAATCCGCCAAGTGCTTCGATACGCCCCGGCCGGTAGCCGACCTCTTCCTGCAACTCCCGCGACACCGCAGCCAACGGCTCTTCGCCCGGTTCGAGCGTTCCCGCAGGGATCTCAAGCAGACGCTTCCCGGCGGCGTGACGGTACTGGGTGACCAGGAGCAAGTTGCCGTCGGCGTTCACCGGGACCATGCAAACCGCGCCGGGATGGCGGATGGTTTCACGATAAGCGATGACGCCGCCGTCCATTTCGATCTTGTCGAGCGAGACGTTGAACAGGCGGCCGCTATAAGCGGTTTCGGTGGAGAGCAGGCGTGGGTCAGGCATGCGGGGGATTGTCGATTGGCGGTTGGAGATTGTCGATTCAAGCCACGCGCTTTTGCATCGTGAGGACAGTCGGAACGCTCTGTGACAGGGGTGAGTAGCCGTCGCGTTCACGGAAGCCGTTCTGACGATACAGGTTCAGAGCCTTTGCCATGATGCGAGGTTCGGTTTCGAGGACGACGCGCGTGGCGCCCAGCGCCCTGGCGCCGTCCAGGGCGCGGGCGAGCAGCGCCTGGGCGAGGCCTGATCCGCGATAGGCGGGGCGGACCCAGACGCGTTTGAGTTCGGCGGTTTCGTCATCCAGGAACCGGATGCCTGCGGTCCCGGCTGCCTCGCCCTCGACGCGGCCGATCAGGAAGAGGCCGGACGGGAATGCGTAGTAGCCGGCCAGGTCGTCGAGTTCGATGCTCGTTTCGACGGCTGCCCTTGTGGGTTTAAGGCGCAATTCGCCCGTGAGCCATTCGAGCAATTCCGAAACCATCACGGCGCCATCCCGCCAATCGGCATCGGAAGTAGCTGGCGAGACTCGTATCTGGGGCAAGGAAACAATACGGCGGTTCATGTGGGTCTCCGCTGAAGTGGTGATGATCCAGTCTTGTCACATCCGAGCATCCTGATCTGTGAAGTGCCCGACCTTCGTTAGTGCGGCTTGACGCCCCGCGCCGGGGGCTCGGGTGACGCAGTCAGTTCGCGAAGGCGAGGCACTCCCAGGCGCGCTTTGGGTCGTCGTAGCGAAAGACGGTCTTGTGCTCCAGGTGGGCGATCACGAAGAGGCCGTCGACAGCGGCTCGCATGGCGGCCTCATCGAAGAAGCGCTTGGTGTCTGCGTGGTAGTGATGTTCGTCGCGGTAGAAGTTCGGCTCGAGTAGTTCGCCCTTGCCTGCACCGTGGGCGAAGTCGTCCGTCGCGTTCACGCGGAAGAGGAACGGAGCACCTGCGCGTACCACCCGTCGAATTTCGGCAAAGGCTGCGCGTGTCTCGATCCAGGGCAAGTAGTGAAGTGCCAGCGACGAAAGAGCAACGTCGAACGACGCGGTGCGAAACGGCAACGCAGTCGCGAGGTCCGCGCGAAGGAAGGTGGCGGTCGGCACAGCTTCGCGGGCGCGAGCGACGGACCGGCGGTCGAACGCGGTCACCTCAAACCTGTTGGCGACGAGGGTCGCGGCGTCGAGGCCTGGCCCGCACCCAATCTCCAGGATTTTCGGACCGGTGGCCCTCAGCTGAGGCAGAAACGGAAGAAGCCAGTCGCTGTCTTTCGGCAACGGCTGGCTTCTTTGTGGTGCTTCTTCGTGTGTCACGGCGGAATTGTCGTCGTTCACGGGTTCTTCGTGAACTTCCTCCGTGACCTCTGTGTCTCCGTGGTTAACGACTCAGTCCAGATAGTCCTTGAGCTTCTTGCTGCGGCTTGGGTGCCGCAACTTGCGCAGGGCCTTGGCCTCTATCTGGCGGATGCGCTCGCGGGTGACACCGAACTCACGACCGACTTCTTCCAACGTCCGGCTGCGGCCGTCTTCGAGGCCGAAGCGGAGCTGGAGGACGCGGCGTTCGCGGCTGGTGAGGCTGGCGAGGACATCTTCGACCTGTTCGCGCAGCAGCTGCTGGCTGGCGGCTTCGGCGGGGGCAAGGGCGGTCGGGTCTTCGAGGAAGTCACCGAGATGGCTGTCCTCTTCTTCGCCGATCGGCGTTTCGAGCGAAACCGGTTCCTGCGAGACCTTCTGGATCTCGCGGATGCGTTCCGGGGTGTAGGCGGCGGCCGCATCCGGCTTGCCGGATTCGGTCATACCGCGAGCGATCTCTTCGCTCGTTGGTTCGCGACCGTATTCCTGCACCAGCCGGCGGCTGACGCGGACGAGCTTGTTGATGGTCTCGACCAT
>JBDTNM010000350.1:0-3191 GCA_039933735.1 bacterium
CCGCCATCGGCCGAACCACCGCGAATAGTGAAATCTCCCGCGTGAATAACCACCTTGCGGCCATCGATCCTCACGACCCCGCTGACCGAATTCGCCGGCGTAAGGGATTCCAGTTCGGCGCCGTCCCAGGTCGGTTTGCCAGCCAGCACACCCGTCTCGCGAAAGCTGCCGGGATCGGCCAGCAGGTCAATTCGCTCGCGGACAGTGAGCTTCCCCCGGCCCTTGTGGAAGGCAACGGCATCCGCGCCGCCCATTTCGAGCGCCATATCGGCGCGCCGCTTCAATTCATCAACATCGGCCTGCCACGACATAGTCTGCTCCGAGGATTAGAGGTGAGCGGAGTCTACGCGGTGAGCGCGGGGAGGCGATCCGTCCCGCCGGGGTTCTTCGGGCGGCACCAAAGGACGACTTAGTTGTCCGGCGGTTCCTACACGCCGAGAAATTCGCGAATCGCCGTCCGAAAGGCCAGCGGGTTGTCCGAGGGAATCATGTGCGTCGCTCCAGGGATTTCTACCACGCGACCGTGGGGGAAGGCCGCAGCAGTCTGGACTGCGCCTTCGCTCGAAAGGATGTCGCTTAACTCTCCGCGCAAGATCAACACGGGGCTCGTCACGTCCTTCGTGTGCGCCTCCATATCGGCCTGGGCATCGCGTGCCTTCGCCTGCGCCTCGGGGTCACTGGCGATCAGCCGGCTCCGCAGCGACGGGTCGAAGCGATAGGTGACGCGCCCATCAGGGAGCGTCTTGAAGTTGTGCATGATCGCCGGCTTCGCCCGGACGACATCCAGGCCTGGCGCCATGGTGGCATAGTGGGCCATCAGTTCGTCTTCGTTGGCGAACGTGTCCTTCGCCAGAGCGCGAGTCACCGAGTTGTCCTGCTGCGCCACTGGCGCGCCACTCAGCAGGCGCAGACCGGCGTCGACCACCACCAGCGCCGTGATCCGCTCCGGGTGGTAGGCCGTGAAGCGCATGCTGACCATCCCGCCCATCGAGTGCCCAATCAGTGAGAACCGCTCCAATCCAAGCGCATCCGCGAAACCGAGCAGGTCATTTGGCATCGCGTCCGGGCCGTAGTCGTCGGCCCAATCACTGAGGCCGTGGCCGCGCTGATCCAGGCAATACACGTGGTAGGCGTCGCGCATTTTCGCCGCAAGGCCATCCCAATACCGGGCCTGCTGCGAAAAGCCGTGGAGGATGACCAGTGGCGGCAGACCTTCGCCACCCCAATCGACGTAGTGGAGTGTTAGGCCGTTCGCCACGACGGTCTTGTCGAGCGGTTCGATCCGAGCGGTGGTCATCGGTTGTCCTTCGGGCCGGGATAGATGTGAACGAATTCGTGTGAAGCGTTCTCGTAGGCGCGGTGCGCCGCGTCGATCACGCCCATGTAGCGCACGCCGTCGGCGAAGCTCGTGAGACGTACGGGAGCGGCCTCACGGATCGAAGCGACGAAGTCCTCCTCCACCTTCCAGCCGCGGTCGGTTCCCGGGTCAGCCACTACCTCCGACGCCTGGCCGCCATGGGGCTGAATCACGGCCGTGTCGCCCATTTTCCAGCGCAAGGTAGCCTTCGAACCGAAGACAACGATGGCGCTGGCATCGCTGCCGGCAGCCATGGAGCTGAAGTGGTAAGTGATGCGAGCCCCACGTTCCATCGTCGCCGTGACGATGTAGATGTCGGGGACCGTTACCGGCATCTTCTGCCCGGTCTCGGTGTCCGGACGCTCCGCGACGACGATGTCACCCGCCGCCCGGACCTCCATGTGCGAGCCGAGCCAGCGATGGATGACCTCAACAAAGATGCCGAACATCATCACGTTGCGGCCCGAATAGTCCCTCCGCTGTCGCCAGTGGATCGGTGTGTTTGGGTCGAGGCCCGAGCCGTTGAGCACGTTTACTGAGACGTCATGCACCGTGCCCAGGGCGCCCTCGTTTATCAGCCGGGTGATTGTCGGGCCAAGCCGGAAATCGAACGGAGCTGGAACTAACTGCGACACCAGTTCCGGGTGTCGTTCGCTGGCGGCCTGCATCTCCACCGCCTCGGCGAAGTCCATCGCCATCCGCGCTTCGCAGAGCACATGCTTGCCGGCTTCGAGCGCCATGATCGTGAACTCGCGATGTTTGTACGGCCAGGTGCCGATGCAAACAGCATCCACCTCTCGCGAAGCGCACAGTGCCTCGGGGGAATCGAACACGTTCGCGATTCCGAACTGGTCCGCGATCCGCTGTGAACTCTCGCGGCTGCGGTTCGCGACCGCTACCACCTCGACATCCTGGCTCCGGCGAAACCCGGGGATGTGCTGGCTTGCGGTATTAGCGCCCGCGCCAATGAGGCCGATTCGAAGTGGCATTGGACGGCTCCCTGAAAACGTTGTTGGCAGGCTACCCCGCGAATTACGCGTTGACCACCCTCACCCGGTTGGCGCCGCCAATACGACGACCATCTCCTCGGCCCCGTGAATCCCCCGCACGATGATCTTCTCAACGTCCGCGGTCCGGCTCGCCCCGGTCAGGATCAACGCATCGCCATCGCCCAGGTAAGGTGCCAGCCCGTGCGGGTAGGGAACGATCGTTCGCGGGTCGACGCGGAGAACGACGCGCTCCGCGCCGAGGATCGGCCGGCGCGCGGCAGCTTCACCGGTCAGCAAGACACTCCCGGTCGAAGCGATTGCTGCCGTCGCGTCGAGTAACCGGTCGCCCGCCCGGGGGATGTAGAGCTCTGCCACTTCGACCCCGAGTTGCCGCGCCCGGTAGGTGAACCGCTCGGGAAGCGACTCGGGCAACAGTTCGAGGATCGTCGATTCGGGGATGACACTCCTGTTCGGAGCGGGGGCGGTCAGGAGCTCAGGGTCGTGGTCGATCGAGGGGTCCGGGAGCAAACGGGGGTCATCGCGGTGCGGTCCGGGCGGCCGGATCGTGCGGCCCGCAGACCGGAGGCCTAACCGCGCCATCGCGCTCGCAGCCCGTGCGCGGGTCGCGCCCCCGAAGGTCAGAGCCCAACCGCGCCAGGCGACTCGCTCTTTGGTGTCCGCCGCCTTGTGCCCTCGCACGGCATCGGCTCGAAGGTCGAGAAGCATTCGATGCAGCGGTATGCCCACCGGGCAGACCTCCGTACAGCGCCCGCAAAGGCTCGAAGCGAAGGGCAGGTCGGCGTAACGACCGTCGCGCCAAAGCAAGGGTGAGATGACGGCGCCGA
>JBDTNM010000351.1:0-3189 GCA_039933735.1 bacterium
TTGATCGGTGGCGGCAGCACGACCAGCGGAAGCACGCAGATCAGCATTCTGCCCTGGGCGATCGGCCAGAACGGCGTCAGCACCGGAGTGGGCAACACCTTCGTCACCTACAGTACGGTGGGAGGCTTCGGGAACGGCTTCCGGGCCCTGGATACGGCCACCGAATATGAGCAACTCGCGAATTCTGGCGGCGTCACCTTGACGAACAACGTCCGCTATTCTTCCGCCGCCGGTGGTCTCGTTCTCCTGGGAAGCGGGCACCAGGTCAATTCGCTGCTCCTCGAAAACACCGCCGCCGCCCCCTTCTCGGTGTCCGGCTCAAATTTCGGCGATTCCCTCGTCGTCAACAGCGGCGCCTTCCTAACCCTGGGCGCGCAGAGTATCACGGTGGACGGATTTGACGGCGGTATCTCTCTCGGGGCCGGCGTCACCGAGTATCACTTCCACACGCTTAATACGGGTGTTGACGGGACCACCATTGTCAGCGACCTCACGTCCACGGCGAGCCTGACCAAGTCCGGCGTGGGCGTGCTGGTCTTGAGCGGCGTCAACACCGCGGTGACGGGACAGATCACCCTCAATCAGGGCCTGATCCGGATCAACGATCTCGACAACATTGGCGGCGACGCCGGAGGCGCGATTGTCTTCCGCGGTGGCGGTTTGCAGATCGGCGCGGGCTTCTTCGACGATTTCTCGACCCGCACGCTCCAGTTTGAAAATGGCGGCCTCGCCTCGACCACGCTGGCCGGCTACGCCGGCATTCTGCCGATCTCCGGAAATCTCATCGACACGAACGGCAACAATGCTGTGATCAACGCGGCGCTCACGGGCAGCGGCGGGATGACCAAGACCGGCGCGGGGACGCTGACCTTGAGCAGCAATGTGGCCAACACGCTCGGTGGACCGGTGACGGTGGTGCAGGGCACCTTGGAATTGGCCAATACTCCCGGAATCGACGCGATTGGCGCGGGTGGGTTGATCGTTTCGACCAATGCCAACATCGCGAGCATTGCCACGCTGGTCCGCCTGATGGCGAGCGACCAGATCGCCGACAACGCCACAGTCACCGTGGCTGGCGCTGGCGGCACGAGCACTTCGACCATCTTCAGCCTCAACAATTTTACCGAGACGATCGGGAAGTTGATTGTCACGACAACTTCCAGCAATGCGGGGGTCGTGCAAACGGGGGCGACCGGCGTGCTGACCGTTTTGGGCGATATCGTGCTGGCCAACAACCGCGACGCCATTGCGGATGACGCCCAGGATGTCGTCATTTCCGGGACGGGGACGACGGGGACTCGCGCCTTCAACGGTTTCCTCGATCTTAGCGGGACGGTGCACAACATCATCGTCACTTCCAACGTTTCCCTGGCTAACATGGGAGCGGTCAATGGCGCCGGCTTCGGCACCAACAAGCCGGATGCCATCATCGAGACGGTCATCCAGAATGGCGGGATCAACAAACTGGGCGGGCGTGTGCTCTTCCTGACCAATGCCAATACCTACGCCGGGACCACGACGATCACGGAAGGCGCCATTCGCATTACCAACGCACTCGGTCTCGGCAGCGCGGCTGCCGGAACGCTGGTCCGCGATCACGCTTCTTTGCAAGTGGAGGGAAACTTCACCGTTGCCAATGAGGCGCTGATCTTGAACGGAGTTGGCTCCGGCGGATTTGGAGCGCTCGACGGGATCGCGGGTCGGACTTTCTGGAATGGCAGCGTGAGCCTCGCGAGCGACGTCAATATCGGGGCGGAAACCGGAGCCACCCTCCTGATTGGCGGTCAGATCTCGGGCGCGGGCCGGCTCACCAAGGTCGGTCCCGGCGCGCTCGTGCTGGTGAACCCGGCAAACAACTGGACCGGCGGCCTGACCATCAGCCAGGGAACGCTCGGCGTGGCCAATAGTCTGGCCCCATTGAACGGCAACTCGATCATTCTCGCCAACGGAGCTTCATTCGGCCTCTACTGGGATGGCAGTTCACTGGCGAACAGCGGCGCTCGCGAATCCTGGCTATTCGACACGTCCACCAACCCAGTTACCTTCACGGGCAGCGGCGGCATGGTGGTGGATCGCGTGGGCGCGACTTTCTCCCCGCTGAACAAGACGTTGCAGATCAACAACGTCATTCTGGCTCCTTTGGGCGCGACGATCACGGTCGCGAACAACAATGGGTATGGTCTGGAGTGGACGCAGAATATCCTGAATCTTGCCAGCGCGGGAGGAGAAACGACGTTCAGTGTCGCCACGGCCTCGATTTCGAATGTTGTCCAGGGCTTTACCATTTCCAGCCAGGTCACCGGGGGAGTAACCGGCGCGGGGAACATCGTTCTGACCAAGGCCGGCGCCGGGACGATGGTCCTCGGCAATTCCGGCAACACCTTTGGCGGTGGAGGTTCGATCATTGATATCACCGCCGGCATTCTTTCCGTCGGCAGTGATGGAGCCCTCGGGGACGCCGGCAATGACATCCGCCTGAGCGCCAACTCCGGAACGCAAGGGCTGCGGGTTACCGGCTCTTTCGACACTTCCCGGGTCATTACGTTGAACGCGGCGACGACGGGCATTGAGGTGGTCGGCGGCAGCAACACGTTGAGGCTCAACAGTGCTTTCGCGACCAGTGCGCCGGCCAATGCGTTGCAAAAGAGCGGCGGCGGCATCCTGGCGATCAACGCGGCGAACACCGGTTGGAACGGCGTGATCACCATCACCAACGGCGCCGTGCGCGTGGAAAACGCCGCGGCGTTGGGGAGCACGGTGGGCAACACGGTCGTTAGCAACAGCCTGGGTAGTGCCGTCCAATTCGATGCGAATGGCGGCTCTCTGTCGATTGGCGAATCGTTTTCGATCAACAATGTCGGGATCAATTCCGGTGGAGCGCTGCAAAGCGTCGGAACGGGAACCGTTGACCTGACCGGCCCGATTACGATGGCGACCGCCGCCACGATCGGCGCGGATTTGAATTCGACATTACGGCTTTCCGGACGCGTGTTCGGAACCAATCTCGCATTAACCCTTTCCGGGGCAGGAACGATCCAGATCAATACGAGTGACGTCCTCGTTACGGGCGATGCCTTCAGCACCGTCAACACCCTCACGGTGTCGAGCACGGCTGGATTGTTTGTCGGCCAGTTTATCTCCGGCACGGGTATCGCCCCCAATACAACGATCTCCGCAATTAACGGAAAT
>JBDTNM010000352.1:0-3187 GCA_039933735.1 bacterium
ATGTGGCAGCGCGGGATAACGCCGTCGGCGAGGGCGGCGTCGACCACTTCGAGGTAGCTGGTCGTCACGGCTTCGCGGGTCGAATTCAGCTTCTTGAAGATGTGGTAGTCGGAAATTGATGTGAGGATGCCCGTCTCTTTCAGCCCGGCGGAACGCACGAGCTGGTAATCGGCGAGGGTGCCGCGGATCCAGCCGGTGATTTCCGGGAACCGGTAGCCGAGCTCCTGGCAGCGTTCGACGGCCTCGCGGTCCTTCTTTGTATACAGAAAGAACTCGGACTGGCGGATCATCCCGTTCGCCCCGCCCAGGCGCTGCAGGAGAGAATAGAGGTGCACGATCTGGTCGACCGAGTACGGTTGGCGGCTCTGCTGGCCGTCGCGGAAGGTCGTGTCCGTGATCCAAATTTCGTGGTCAGTATCGAGTGGCACAGGTTCGCGATGGAACTGGACCATCGGTGGCATGGTGTACGGGAACTGGTCGCGGAAGAGGTCGGGCCCGGCGGAAGAGGTGTGGGCGTCTGCGGTTGCGTAAGTGAGCCAGTTGGCGGCCATCTGGGTTATCCCTCATGGGTGAATGTGCTTTGTATACAATCGCACGTCAGGAGCGAAATGTCCTGCGGAAAGTTTCAATATCTGGAAGCCGAGCTATAGGCCGGGACCGAGATGCTAGAGTGGGGCGATGGGCGGACGATGGTTTGTGACTGTTGTCCTCGCGGTCCTAACGGCCGCAGCGGTAGCGTGTTCCAGCCATGACCAGCCGGATGGCTCCGTGTCCCCGCCCGTCGGCGAGACCCGGGTTTCCGCCCCCCGGTACATCGGTCCGTATTCCACCGGAGACTTCCTTGATCACATTGCGGAAGCACTGGAAACAGCCGGCACGTACGAGCTCGCTGTGAAAGAAATCAACTTCGTACTGCCGCGATGGGGCGGGTCCGACGGTGGCACAGTCCACGTCGACCTCAAGACCGGCAACGCCGTTGCCGACCTGCAACGCACCGGCGACGGCCTCTACGCCATCGCTCTCTACGACGGTCAGACCTACTTCCAGCGCGAAACGTGTCCCACCTGGGCAAGAATCCAGGACGCCGCGGGTGTGCTGGCCGCCTTTATCGTGACACCGGAGGAAGTCCGGCATTCGCGCATCATCGACGTCGTTGCTACGGCTCCAAACAGTGCGACGTTCATCACCCGCATTGACATTCAGGGAATCGGCGTCGTGACGTTCGAGGTGGAGAAATCGAACTCCCGGCCAGTCCACATCTCTTCTGGGAACCTGACGAACAACAATCAGTCGCTCGAATGGACGTTCACGAACTGGGGCCAGAGCGTCGCGATCCCCAGCATCGCCACCGACCGCCTGAATGGACCGGGCGGAAATCCCTGTTAGTACTGGCCCGGCGGCCTTCGCATCGGGTGTAAGGTGGAGGCACGAGGCGAAGCAAATGGGTGGCGGTGACTGGCACAAGCTCAACACGCTGTACACGAACGACGAGTACGTGGAGGCGCAGCGCAAGGAATTGCGCCGCTTCGGCGGCCGCATGGATCGACGTGAGTATGTCGTGTTCGGAGTTGTGGCGGCGTTCGTCCTCTTCTTCGTCGGCAGCATCGCCTGGCGCTGGCTGACGTAGGAGTCCCAATGGACAAAGACTATCCGGTCTACGACATCACTCCTGAGCTGGCCGCGGCCGAAGACGCATCGCGCCACCGAGCGCCCAAGGCGAGTTTCCGGCGATTCGACGTGCTGCTCATTGGCGGACTGTGCGGAGCGGCTCTTGCGTGGGGCGGGTATCTCGCGTGGGGCTGGTGGCTGTGATCGGCCCGAAACATTCAATTGTCGAAGGCGGGTGCGCCGGCAGCGGTCGCGAATTCTGGCTGTTCGGGCCAGTTGGTTTGCTGCTCGCCCTGCTCACACGCCGCCAGCGGAAGCGCGATTCACTCGATGCAATCGGACAGGAGCGCATGGATGGCGAAGCCAACGACAGTCGATGAGTACATCGCGGCGGCTCCCGAGACTTCCCGAGAGCACCTGAAGGCGATGCGAGCACTCCTCGCGAGCGTGGCGCCTGATGCGACGCAGGTACTGAAGTGGGGCAACCCGGTTTTCGAAGAAAAGCGGATCCTGTTCGCTCTGAATGCCTTCAAGTCCCACCTAAACTTCATGCCCACGCACGCTTCGCTGGCGCCGTTCAAGGCCGAACTGGAAGCCGCCGGGATTAAGACCGGGAAGGACACAATCCAGCTTCCGCATGACCGGCCGTTGCCGGAGGGTCTCGTCCGCCAGATCGCGGAACATCGCGCGAAGGATGTCCGCGAGAACGACGCTCGCTGGATGTAGCCGCAGCTAGCGGCGATCAGCGCGCAACGCTAGGCTCTGAACGTGAAGAAGCCCCGCATCGTTGTCACCCTCGGCGACCCCTCCGGCGTCGGCCCCGAAGTCGTCGCGAAAGCACTCGCCCGTCCGGAACTGCGTGAACTCGCCGACCTTTCGGTTATCGGTTCGACAGCGCTGCTCTTCGAAACCTGGCAGCGCCTCGGACTGGAAGGCCTTCCGCCGCAAATCACTGAACTCAGCGGCGTGCCCGGCGGCCCCTTTCCCGTCGGGCAACTCTCGGTCGATTCTGCGCGAGCCTCGCACGCGTGGGTGGAACATGCCGCGCAGCTCTGCATTTCCGGTGAAGTCGACGCGATGGTCACAGCACCAATTAATAAGGAAGCGTGGCAGCTGGCGGGCTTCGCCGACACGGGGCACCAGGAAGTGCTCTCGCGCCTCACAAATTCGACCAATGTGAAAACCATGCTCGTCTCCGGGCAGTTGCGGTGCATGCATCTGAGCACGCACAAGTCGCTCGCCGATGCCTGCCGCTACGTCACCCGCGAAAATGTGCTCCGTGCGATTGAGATGACGCACGAGCACTTCGTGCGCTGGGGCTTCGCCACTGCCCGCATCGCCGTGGCAGCGCTCAACCCGCACGCTAGCGACAACGGTCTCATCGGCCGCGAGGAACTGGACGAGATCGCGCCCGCCGTTGCCGGCGCACGCGCGAAGGGCATCGATGCGACCGGTCCGCACCCGGCCGACTCGGTCTTCAATGCGGCCATCGCGGGGAAGCACGATGTAGTCGTGGTGATGTACCACGACCAGGGACACATCCCGATCAAGGTGCACGGCTTCGAACAGAGCATCAGCG
>JBDTNM010000353.1:0-3162 GCA_039933735.1 bacterium
CTCGATTTCACATGGGCACTCGCCGGGCCGTTCGCGACCATGCAGTTGGCCGACCTCGGCGCCGAAGTAGCGAAGGTCGAATACCCCGAAACGCACGAAAAGGAGCGAGGTTTCGGCCCGTACTATGAGGGCATCTCGACGTTCTTCTTCAGCCCGAACCGCGGTAAGAAGGGCATCGCCATCGATCTGAAGACGCCCGAGGGTGTTGCCCTGGTCAAACGGCTCGCGAAGGAAGCGGACGTGGTAGCAGAGAACTTCCGGCCGGGCACGATGGATCGCCTCGGAATTGGATGGCAGGCCTTACGCGCCGAAAACCCCCGACTGATTTATGCGGCTCTCAGTGGTTTCGGGCAGACAGGCCCCTACAGCCGGATGGTTGCCGTGGATGCGGTCGCGCAAGCAATGGGCGGCACCATGTCCCTTAATGGGGAAGCAGAAGGCGCGCCCATGCGCGTTGGCGTCAGCATTGGCGATATGGCCGCCGGCCTGTACCTCGCGATAGGTATCCTGGCCGCGCTGCGCGCCCGCGATATGACGGGTGAGGGACAGCTCCTGGATGTTTCGCTGATGGAGGCCCAAATAGCCCTCTGTGAAAACGCGATCGTCCGCCAGTCGGCGTTTCAGGAACACCCCACACGTCAGGGAAGCCGTCATCCGCTCGTCGCACCATTCGGGCCGTATCCAACCGCGGATGGCTGGATTGTCATCGCCAACGTGAAAGAGTGGGAGCTCTTTTCGGCTCTGATCGGGCGGGACGACCTCGCAGTGGACGCCCGCTTCTCCACGAATCGGAGCCGCCTGGAAAACGTCGACCCGCTGGAAATCGAGTTGAGTCTTGTGCTCCGTGAACGGACGACGCAGGAATGGTTCGAATTGCTGGAACCGGCGAACGTCTGCGCGATCGGCAAAGTCAACAGCATCGCCGACTTGTTCGATGACCCGCACGTCGCCGTGCGAGAAATGCTTGTGGATATCCCGTTGCCATACGGCAAGCCGGGCACATTGAAGCTTCCGAATTCGCCCATGCACCTTTCGGCAACCCCAACGGTGGTCGGCCGCCCAATGCCGGAGCACGGCGGAGACACTGACGCGATCTTCGAGGAATGGTTAGGGATGAAGCCGGAAGACACCGAATCGCTGCGGCTGCGCGGGATCGTGAAGTAGGGCACTGACAGGAACAGGGCCGAGTCGTAATCTGACGGCGTCAGCTCCGAGCCCACCGGCCCCACGCGGGAGTCGCGGAGCAAGACCCATAAGGAAAGGGCTTCAGCCATCCTTCCCGGGAAGGAAGAGGAGAAGCCCAGCAATGGCCAGTCCCTGGAATCCCGCTCAATACCACCGCTTCCAAAACGAACGTAGCCAGCCGTTCTTCGATTTGCTCGACCTCGTGGAACCTCTGCCGGGCGGCACCGTCGTCGATCTCGGCTGCGGTACTGGCGAGTTGACACGCGTCCTGCATGACAAGTCCCAGGCGTCCAGCACAATCGGCCTCGATAGTTCCGAAACTATGCTCGCCAAGGCCGCGGAGCATGCCGGGGCGGGCTTGCGATTCGAGCAGGCAGACATCGCGGCATTCGAAGGTGAGTTCGACCTCGTGTTTTCGAATGCAGCCCTGCAATGGCTCGATCGACATGAAGAGCTCATCCCCGCAGTCGCCGCGCACGTCAAGCCCGGCGGACAGTTGGCGTTCCAGGTCCCCGCGAACGCTGACCATCCTTCTCACCTTGTCGCGCACTCGGTCGCGCGGGAAGACCCTTTCGCAACGGCCCTCGATGGATATGTGCGCGATTGGCCGGTACTTCCGCCGGAGCGATACGCCGAAATTCTCGACGGCCTCGGATTCGACGAACTGACCGTGCGCTTGGAGGTTTATGGCCACCACCTGGATTCGAGTGAGGGCGTGATCGAGTGGGTGAAGGGCACGCTGCTAACCGACTACCAGCGCCGAATGCATCCCGACCTCTACCAGGACTACCTCGGTCGATACCGGGAGCGTTTACTGGCCGAAATCGGCGAGCGTTCGCCGTATTTCTATGCGTTCAAGCGCATCCTGGTGCGCGGGCGGCGGCGAGAATGAATCTTGCGGTGCGGATTGAGGCCATCCCGGTAGAACGAAAGCATGTGCTCCGGCGGCTGCTGCAGCTGTACATCTACGATTTCACGGAGTTCGAACCGTGGGATCTCGACGCAGACGGCGAGTTCCCATATCGCTATCTGGATGCCTACTGGGCGCCAGAGCCCGGAGAAGAGCGCCACCCATTCTTCATCCTGGATGGCGACAAGCTTGCCGGGTTCGCGCTCGTGCGAGTCGTCAACGGCTCGGCCGTGATGTCTGAGTTCTTCGTCATGCGGCCACACCGGCGAAACGGGGTAGGCGGCACGGCGGCGGAACTCGTGATCCGCACGTTCCCGGGCAGCTGGATCATCCATGAACATCCAGCCAACAACCCGGCGAAGACCTTCTGGCACGGCGTCGCCGACGCGATAACAGGCGGGAATTTCGATGAGCAGACCGGCGAAGATGGTGCCGTCACGCAGCGGTTTTCTATCTAACAAACGCCTTTGCTTCAAGCTCGCCGAAAACGAAAAGGCCCTCGCTCGGAAGAGCGAGGGCCTTCTGCTAAGCCGTTAGGCGAGATTACCGGAGGAGGCTCAGGACAGCCTGGCTGCTCTGGTTGGCCTGCGAAAGGACGGCGGTGCCGGCCTGCTGCAGGATCTGGTTGCTGACCATCTGGGTCGAAAGCTCGGCGACGTCTGCGTCGCGGATTCGGCTTTCGGAAGCGGTCAGGTTCTCGACGCTCACACCGAGGCTGTTCACGGTGTGCTCGAGGCGGTTCTGCGCAGCACCGAGGTCGGAGCGGCGGGTGTTCAGCGTGGTGATGGCGGAGTCGATCTGGTTGATGAACGCCTGGGCGCCGGCGTTGGAAGCAACGATCGTCGCCGAGGATGTCCAGTTCACAGCGCCAGCCGTGACCAGGTTCAGGCCCGTGGCCTGCGTGGCGCGGACGTCGTTGAACGAGATGTTCATCGTGTCGTAGGCGGTCGTGTTCGCGCCGACCTGGAGGGCGGCAGCGCCCGAGCCGGCAACGATGACTGTGTCGTTCACAGCGTTCGTGAACGAGCCAATCAGGTTCGCGGCGGTTTCACCAGCGGTGGAGTTCA
>JBDTNM010000354.1:0-3135 GCA_039933735.1 bacterium
GGCGTGAAGCTCCATCGTCCAACGGTGCACGCTCGGCGGTACGATGCGGCGTGTCGTTCGCTGGCCCAGCGTGAGCGTCCCCTGTGGCGCGGGCTGAGCGCGAACAGTGTCCTGCCACACACCAATCGCGTTAGACCGCTGCAGCGGGGCGCACACTCCGAGCACCAGCATGAGAACCAGCCAGCCGGTCCTCCGCACGCGAGTCCGACACGTCGTTGCCGAACATTCGTGAGTCATGCCTGGACCTCTCAGCTGTTGACCGAAGCCATCGTGCCGCCGACCCGACAACTCCTCGCGCAAGCTTACAGCCGAGTTACTCGGCGCACCAGACAGGGGCGTGCGCCTATCCCTCTCGGTCACTTCAAGAAAGAGCCATTCGCGGGTTTTCACAGTAGTCCGTGGATGTAGCTCTTGCCTTACGCGAGAGGTTTTTCATGATGAGTTACCGCCGCACTTGCGCGTACCTGTTCGCGATGCCGTCAGTTGTGGAAGGGCAGCTTTCGGTGATGTCCGGAGGACCCTGGTTGACGCAGGCCTCAGAGGAGGAACGTCCTCGGGTCGGTCCACTACCACCAATGGCGCCATTCGAGTCTTCGTGCCTGGCCCGGCGGGAACGGCGTTCTCGCCGCAACTGGCTGAACGTTGTCAAGTAGATGCGTCACTGGCCTCCTTTCACGGAGGGAACTTCGGATCATCCGGGGGATTTTTCGGCGCTGGTGTCACCAGCCCGTCAGATCCACCACGGGTCGACAACAAGGCGTCCACGGTCACTCTCACGGGCGTGACGACTGGCCGATAGTGTTGTTTGCTGGCCAGTCGTACTCCTACGTTGGATCGCATATTCGTTAAGTAACTCTCCGGCCTCACGACCCCTGGCACGGCGGCTCAGTCTTCGGCCAGACGCATGGTCAAGGCGTTATGAGCATCGCGGTGCAGGGCTCACGGCCAAAGCAACTGCCTGTCCCCCGAACCTCGGCCCGACAACGGTTCGTATCACCTCGCCCGCGAGGTTCGATGGGTCGCGCTCCTCCGACCCCAACGGCCCCATCGTGGCGTTTCGATGGTACATCGCCACACCGCTGGAACTGCCTCTGGAAGCGCAGTCGTCATACGAGCGTTCGACGGACCGTATGCGCGTTTACGCCCGCGCCTAACACGGCGACACCAGCCCTTTTCTATCACGCCGAAATGCCAACGTAAGAATGGAATGGCTCGCGAGGTTTGCAACCATGAGTGGATGGTTGGACACTGAACTCTTGCCTCGCGAGGAACCATGTTTCGAGCTCTGAGGATTCAAAGGGGCACAGGGATCGCCCTGATGGCCGTCACCGTCGGAATGATCACGTCCTGCGAGCACTCGCCGACTGGACCTTCCGGCGCAGCTCAGGTCGCCTTTTGGACCGACGATCCGACGGTTCCTCCGCTGTCAGTCGTGATTGGTGGACGGGGGATCGGGACAATCACCACAAGCCTCGGTTCTTCTCCAGGTTGCGGCGCCGCAGGCGCTGTGACAGTGGACTTGCCAGTGGGTGGAACGGCCTTTACGGCTTCCAATCCCTTCGGCAACCGGTGGTCTGGTTCGGTCGACGCGAAGGCCGATACGTGCACGAAGATGCGCCTTTATTCCTCAAATTCCACAGTAAGCCCGAGCCTCGTTGGCCGTGTCGTCGTTTGGACAAACAATTCGGCCCTTCTTCCCATCGCAGTGACGGTCGACAATCGAGCTCTGGGAAGCGTTACTGCATCGCGAACGACCCAGCCACGCTGTGGCGATACCGGTGGGTTGAATCTCACACTTGCTGCTGGCACACACCCGGCTTCGGCGAAAGGTGCAGGAGGGGCTACATGGTCGGGATCGTGGAGCGTCGACGCGAGCGGGTGCCTGGCTGTTCTGTTGTACTGAGCGATGAACGCGGAACGTCATGCGGTGCGATTCTTCTCCAACATTGTGAGGTCCGATGCTGTCCGAACGACTCGGTTCAAGGAGAACGACATGACTCGCCAACGCTCGATGGCCGCACTCGCTGCGCTCGCCGCCGTCGTCGGCATCGGCTGCGCCGGCGCAAATCGGCAAGATCAAATGAACGGCCAGCTGTACGGGGCCGCGGTCGCCGGGCAGCTCGATGACGTGAGGGTGCTTCTAAAGAAAGGGGCGAACCCGAATTTCCGCGGTCCCGACAGTCTCACGACGCTCATCGCAGCCATGCAGCACCTGCAGCCAGATGTCGTGAAGGCACTCCTGGACGCAGGAGCGGATCCCAACGCCCCCGATTCCACTTCTGCCGGAGCACCGCCCCTCGTCTGGGGGATCGAATTACAGGAGAGTCTAAGAAAGCAGCGTGAGCCGTCGGTGGCCATGATCTTTTGTACCGCCTATCTCATCAACCATGGCGCAAACGTGAACGCCAAGGATCGGGAAGGGATGACGGCGCTGTCTCATGCCGCCATGCACGGTGACCTGGTCGCGGTTCAGGTCCTGTTGGAACATGGCGGAGACCCGAGCAGCAAAGACAATGCGGGGAAGCTCGCGCTCAACTACGTCGGCGACGATGGCATGTTCGGTCGGAGTCGCGAGATACGCGCCGCACTGATCGCGGCAGCCGCGGTTCCGCGCCGGTGACACGAACGCCTGGAGCCGTACACGTGAGAGCGACATCGGGAGGGTGTTCACGAGCGTGAGTAACACGGCTGTTGTGGAGCGGGTGCCACGGGGTAACTACGTCTGCTCTCAGCTGCACAGAATTTAGAGAAAGAGGTTCGGCAGGAGCACGGAGGTCAACGATTAGTGCGTTCTCCAAATTATTGGCGAGAGCGAGCCGGCGGGTTTCGCCTCATGCAGGAGGCCTACTAATACGTTCGGGGCCCCGGGACCTACTTCTCCCAGAACATTTGGCATTCGGGTCGGCGAGTGGCGAGAATAGGCCACGCACTTCGAGCGATGCAAGCAGTGCAGCGCGCGATGCGTCCGCGGTAGAGGCTCGTTGAATCTCGTGCAGCGCCTCCGGCTTTGCAGACGGAGAGTCTTTCAGACAGCCCAGGAAACGACAATTCTGAAATAGAATTCGCTCCCTGAACAAAAGTACTACGGTGTCGAACGAGAAGTCGCCGAATGCGGGCGACAACGCTGCTGGTGCG
>JBDTNM010000355.1:0-3114 GCA_039933735.1 bacterium
AAGATGCCCTTCACGTTCAGGTTCATCACCTTGTCGAAAGCGTCATCCGGGAAGTCGGCGATGGGCGCACCCCAGGTGGCGCCGGCGTTGTTCACGAGGATGTCGAGCTTCGGCTCGCGCTTCGCGATTTCGTCGGCGAGATAACGGCAGCCTTCTTGCGTGCCGAGGTCGGCCGGGATCGAGATGCATTCTCCCGATTGCGAGAGTTCGGCCGCGACCGCATCGCAGACATCGGCCTTACGCGAAGAGATGTACGTCTTCGCGCCAGCCTCGACGAAGCCACGGGCAATCATCAGGCCGATGCCGCGCGAACCGCCGGTGACAAGCGCGACCTTTCCGGAGATATCAAAGAGTCGGGACATGAGGAACCTCGGAAGCTAGAGATTTTGGGGGGATATTTCGGCCTTGAACTAAAGGAACGTTTGGACGGCCTCGAGGAAGCCTTTTGGGCTTTCGAGGGGGATCGAATGTCCGGCGCCGGGGACAAGGGCGAACTTGCAGTCCGGGATCTCCTTGAGCATGCGCTCGGCCACTTCGGGATCGAGCACGTCGCTGAGTTCGCCGCGAATCAGCAGCGTTGGCGCAGTGATCTTTGGCAGCATCGCCCAGGCGTCGCCCGCGTCAGGGCGCGGCAGGCGATTCGTGCGGAGGGCCTTGTCGTAGCGGAACGTCCAGGTCCCGTCATCGAGCATCATCAGGTTGTTGCGCGTCCGATGCTGGAGTTCGGCTTCATCGGCACGGGCATTGCCGGCACGGGCAGCGGCTACGGCCGCTTCGGGAGTCGCGAAGATGTCGTTCGCCTGCACCCCACTGACGATGCGGGTCGAGCCGGCCGTGGCGATCGCGGGGCCGATATCGACGATCACCAGGCGTTCGACTTCTTCCGGGTGCTGGGACGCGAACTGGTAGGCGTTTCGGCCGCCCATCGAGAGGCCAAGGAGGACGAACTGCTTGAGGCCAAGGGCGGTGACCCACTTCTGGACGTCTTCGACCATGGCATCGGCCGAGTAGTCATCCGTCCAGGCCGAGTCGCCGTGTCCGCGCTGATCGAATGCATACACGTGGTACTTCGGCTGCATGGCCAACGCAAACGACTCCCACGAGCGGGCGTGCCCGGTGAAGCCGTGGAGCAGCACGAGGGCCTGGGCACCGGGATTCGGCCATTCGCGGTAGTGGAAGCGCAGACCGCCGAGCATGGCGGACTGGTCGAGAGCGGAGTGGGTCATGGTTCGGCTCCGGGGGACGTGTGGTGAGCCGAACTATACGCCCGCCTATCGCCCGGCCGCCGACCCTGCAATAGCTTCCGAGTCGGATTCGGTGAGCCCGGCGACCTTGATTTCGAGCAACCGCAGCGCGTACACGGCCAGGCCGAGGAAGAGTCCCGTGCCCATGATCGGCGTGAAGATGCGCTTCAGTATCGTCGCATCGGCCACCAGCCCGGTAACGAAGCCGATGAGACCGATGTTTACGAGCAGGAACACGACCTGGTCGATCCTGCTGCCACGCCGGCCGACTGTGGCGGCCATGAGCATCGCGAAGATCGAGTTCGTCATCAGTCCGATGAACTGCGAGTGGTCCAGCGCGAGCAGCATGTGGTCGGGCGCAAGATCGAAGTCACCTTCGTACTTAATGACCAGGTACTGCGCGAGGCCGATGACGAACAGGAGCGAGACGGCGGCCATGATCGCATGGCGGCCCGGCGAAGGCTGCATCAAGTCAACGCCGCGGATCTGCGGCCACATCCGCTTGATGAAGATCCCGAAGCCGATGATCTGGAGCAGGATGGCCAGCGGCGCGAGCGGCGTGATATCCCAGAGGATGGACGTCATCAGGATCAGCCCGCCGGCGAAGGGGAACATCATCTGGATGATGCCGAGGCGCGTCGCTTTGGGCGGTTTCGGGAAGAAGAACGCCCACTCGCTCATTGCCAGGCCCACCGGCACGAGGAAGCCCACGACCATGGTCGCCGGATGCGCGCCATCGGTGTTGCTCGGGATCCAGTCGGTGCCATTGGCGATTTTCCAGCCGAGCAGCACGCCGAGGCAGCCGCCGACAATCGAAGTAGCCAGCGCCGCGAGGAAGCCCCAGTGCGGGACGGCCAGTTCGCTGCCGCGGGCGCGCATCAGAACCCAGACGAACATGCCGGCGATAACCAGGGTGGAGATGATGCCGAAGAAGGGCCGCGCGTTGCCGTAGGTCAGCGAGAAGGCGGCCACATAGCAGGGGAAGGCGGCCACGCCGGCTACGCCCAGCCAGCGAGCGGCCTTTTTCTCGTTCGCGGAGAGGGGCTTCACTTCGCCGAAGAGCCAGAACGAGGCGGCGAACACGCAGAGGGTGAGCCAGCCAAGCGTTCCACCATGCACGTGCCCGAGGATGCGGCGGCGGTCGAAGTCGATCACGTCCGTGCCGTTCAGGATTCCGATCGTAATGGTGTAGGTGAAGACCGCCATCGCGGCGAGCAGCATGAATCGAATTTCGGACCAAAGGACCGGCCGTGCACCGCCAGTAGTCGCCATTATTCTGTCGTTCCCCCTCGATAAAACCGCGCGGATAGTAGCGGAGCCGGGGAATAATGGGCAACGGCTGTCACCGTCCATAACTCAAGGGAGACTGCAAACCGATGGCGGAACGTCTCTTCCGGCCGGGCGAACGCGTGGTCATGCGGCACGTCCGCGATACCTGGCGATGGGCTGCTCCCATGCGCGTTGTCGAAGATCGGGGCGACTTCGTCGCGATCTACCTCCAGCCGGGCAGCGCGTATTCGACCATGGGCGATGCCTCGGGCAACCCCACCCGGGACTTCGTCCACGAGACAACCCGGATCTCGGCCACCTGGCAGACTCACCATGCGCTCCATCTCCTCCGCGAAGGCGACGAGCACGCGACGGTGCTCATGTGGGCGGAGGACACGTGGGAGTTTCGCTGCTGGTACATCAACTTCCAGGAGCCGTTCCGCCGCTACCCGGGTGGCTTCGAGAGCATGGACCTGACCCTGGACCTGGTGATTTCACCGGACCGGACGGGGTGGCAGTGGAAGGACGAAGACGAATTCGTGGAGATCGGCATCGCCGGGGGCTGGTACACGCACGAGCAGCTAAGGCACTTGAAGGAGTA
>JBDTNM010000356.1:0-3100 GCA_039933735.1 bacterium
AACGTCGAGATCATCGAGGGCGATTCGCCCGAAGAGAAGGCTCGCAACCTGGCGCAAAAACTTCGCGCCGCGAAGCTGATCTAAGGGAGGCATCGAAATGGCTGGAATTCTCGTTATCGCAGAAGCCGTTGAAGGCAAACTCTCTCCCATCTCCGGCGAACTCATCGGCGCCGCGAAGAAGCTCTCCGGCGAAGGCGGCGGCAGCGTGACTGCCCTGGTCGCCGGCGACGCCGGTCTCGCCCAGGGCCTGATCGCGGCCGGGGCCGACAACGCCATTGCCGCAACCAATGCCAACCTTGCGACTGGCACTGCCGACGCCTACGTCCCGGCGGTCGAAGCCGCTGTCGCCCAGTCAGGCGCGGACATCATTCTCATGGGCCAGACGAGCCTGGGCCGTGACCTTGGTCCGGCGCTGGCCTTCAAGTACGGCTCCGCCGTGGCCATGGACTGTGTGGAGCTCAAGATCGAGGGCGGCAAACTCCACGCAACCCGCTCCGCGTACGGCGGCAACGCCCGTGCGGTCGTCAGCTTCAAAGGTTCGCCTGCGGTCGCGACCGTGAAGGCGAAGTCGTTCGATGCGCTCGAAGGCGCAGCTGGCAGCGGATCCGTTTCGTCGGTCGATATAGGCGGAGAGCCACGGGTCAAGGTCATCGGCACCAGCAAGGCCGAAAGCAGCGGTGTCCGCCTTGAAGACGCGCAAGTGGTTGTCTCCGGCGGCCGCGGCCTTGGCGATGAAAGCGCGTTCCGCATGCTGGAGGAACTCTCTGGCCTGCTCAAGGGTGCGACCGGCGCAAGCCGCGCGGCGTGTGACCTTGGCTGGTACCCGCCTTCGCAGCAGGTGGGCCTCACCGGCAAGACGGTTTCCCCGGGCCTCTACATCGCCGTTGCTATTTCTGGCGCGAGCCAGCACATGGCCGGCATGGCGGGATCGAAGAACATCGTCGCAATCAATAAGGACGCCGACGCCAACATGGTGAAGGTGAGCAAGTTCGCGATCGTGGACGACTACAAGAAGGTCATTCCGGCCTTGATCGAGGAGATCAAGAAGCTGGCTTAGCTTCGTCCACGAAGCAGCATCCACGAGTGAGAGGCCGGGCATTACGCCCGGCCTTCTTATTGCCTGGGTTCGAACACGTCCGGCTCGACTTCGCGAACAGAGAACGCGACCATCGAAAATGTTCGGCTGAGGGCGCGATTCCTCCCTTACGGTCGGGGCTAGTTCGGCCTCCGGCCTCCGAAATGTCCCCGTTTCCGTATTCCCGCGTGTTACTCCATGTGATCGATCGCACAACTTGCTGAGGCTCTCTCCGGAGAGGCTCAGAATGGAGAATAGATGACTAAGCATCCGCCGGAACGGCAACAGTGTTGAGAGCGTTCCCTCTCAGAGGGAGCCGTCTTGAGTTCGGGCCGGACGACGCACTAGTGGCCGCGGCCCAGTCCGACCTCAGGGCATTCGATGCCGTGTACGAGCACTATAAGCCGCGGGTCTATCGCTACCTGGCATCTAAAAGCGGCGGTTCGGAAGAGGCGGCGGACCTTTGCCAGGCGGTGTTCCTGAAGGCCTATGACGGCCTTCGCGGCTACAAGCCAGGCTCGACGCCGTTCGCCAGTTGGCTCTTCCGGATCGCCCGGAACACTGCGATAGACGCACATCGGCGGCATCAGCCCACGGTAGCGTGGGAGTTCGTGCCGCAGTTCCAGCCACCCGCGGCGGATTCGCCCGAAGACGAACTTCTGCGGGCCGAGCGGCTGCGGGAATTGCGGTTGGCTCTTGCACTCATCGAACCCGAGAAGCGCGACCTGCTCGCGCTTCGTTACGCGGGTGGCCTGAGCGCCGCCGAGATTGCGCCGCTCGTGGGCAAGAGCCCCGAGGCGGTGAAAAAGCAACTGCAGCGCACGCTGCAACAGCTCAAGGAGCACTACCGTGACCAGCACGAATGAATTTGAATCCATTGAGCGGGACCTCGAAGCAGCGTTCGCAGCGGCCGTCCCGGCGATGCACTTCGATCCCCCAACTCGATCACGGGCCCCGGAACACCGGCGGCACAGTCATCGCTGGCAGTTTGCCGGCGCCGGAGTCCTGGCAGCCGGATTCGTTGCGGCCATTGCCTTCCTCCCCGGGTATCTCGGAGGAGCGAAAACGGTCAACGCCGAGGAACTGCTTTCGCGCAGCGCGAACGCTTCGGCAAGCCTGAAGTCGTCTACGATGCCGTATCACCTGCGCGCGTCATTCCAGGGCAAGGGGGTCGATGCCTTCGTCACCGACACGTGGTCGTTCGGAACTCAAGGTAACCGTTCGGAGACTCGTTCGGCGGATGGGACACTAGTAAACGGCCAGGTTGCGACTCCGGAAGACTACTGGATGTTCGCCACCGTGAAGGGCCAGTTTCGCGTCGCCCATGTCGCCGGTGCGACCGACCGTCTGCAGGATTTCGCCGCGGATAGCGATTCCTTGCAAGGCCTCGTCGATGGCCTCGTGATCCCGGGCTGCCAGGAGGCCGTGCTGGACGGGTCGGCGAAGGTCGCCGGACGCGATGCACACGTCGTCGAAGTTAGGCCGACTCCCACTACCTGCAAAAGCATCCCGGGCCGCCCGGAAACCGAGAAGGTCGCGGCCTCGATTGCGCAATTCGGCAGTTACACGGTTTGGATCGACAAAGAGACGAACATCCAGTTGAAGGTCGAATCCCGTGACCCGTCGGGGGCGGTAACCGAGCGGTTCACGGCGGAGGCGTTCGAGACCGGCGGCACGGTAAGTGATTCGGTGCTGAACTTCACACCGCCAGCCGGGACGACGGTCATCGAAGTGCCTGGTTACTCGGAAGCCAAGCACGCGGTCTACGGAGGGGAGAAATAACGCGCCCCCTCAAGCACTGGTCCGAAGCGCCAGCCACAACGGCTGGCGCTTTTCGTTTGTTCCCGATGCCTAGAAGAACGGGAACTCCGCGGGTAGCCCCATTTCCCAAGCGTCAGCCCCCCCCTCAGTGCTTCCCTCCAGCAGCTTCAGTCGGGGCCAGGAAGTCCGTAACATCGGGCTCCTGCCCCCAACAACCCCCCAGCGACTTCTTGGTACTGGGGTCAAGCGATCCCAACGAGAAGG
>JBDTNM010000357.1:0-3075 GCA_039933735.1 bacterium
AAGGGCCGCGCGCCCGGCGCCGTCAGCCGCTGGTCAGCGGGCAAAGACCAGAGCTACGTGAAACTCCGCCCCGAACTGGTCTGCGAAGTCACCTTCGATTACCTCCAGGGCGTCCGCTTCCGCCACGCCTCCACCTTCAAACACTGGCGCACCGACAAACCGCCCGAAGCCTGCACCTTCGACCAATTCGAAGCGGCAGTCCCCTACGAACTGATGAGCGTCTTCGAAAAGGCGTAAAAGTCACCGCGCCATCCACTAGCCCCGACCGTCAGGGAGGCAGTATTTGTCCGGCGCGGGATGTCGCGAGTCGGAGACGGCCTCCCTTACGGTCGGGGCCAGTTTTCGGAGTGCCTCCGTGCCTCCGTGGTGCCATCAAACCTCCCCGTACTTCCACAGGTTCCAGAGGTTGCGCGCCATGAGTGCCGGGTCCTCATCGAGCCCCGCTCGCTGGCGCTGGAAGAACTGCACGATGTTCGTGATATCCCGCTCCAGCAGTCCTTTGGCTGAGGAATTGGTCCGTGGGTCGACGGCCTGGGGGAAGTCGATGATCGCGATCCGGCCTTCGTGATAGAGGATGTTGAAGGCCGAGAGGTCCGCATGGATCACGTTTTCGCGCATCAGTAGCTCGATGTTCTCGAGCACCCGGTCGAGCACATCCTGGGCTTCGCCTTCGCCGAACTCCGCGTGCTGGAGTTGGACCGCCGCTTCGTCCTCGTCACCGAGGTACTCCATCAGGATGGCCGTCTCCGTGCAGGCGTAGGGCGCGGGCACGTCGGCGCCGGCGTAGTTCAGGCCGCTCAACATGTCGAACTCGCGGTCCACCCAGAACCCGAGCTGCGCCTTCTGGCCGAACTCGCTCCGGTTCGCCACGGCGCGTTGCACCTGCCCGGCGCCGAATTGCCGCCCTTCCTCATACACCGCGGAGCGCTGGAATCCGCGGTGCCCGGTGGTGTGGTACACCTTCGCCGCGGCGAATGGCGCCCCCAGCGAGGGATGTGCGCGGCAGCGGTAGACCGTCGCTTCCTTGCCGCTCTTGATGACATTCAGGACTTCCGTAATCAGCGCTTCGTCCAGGAATTCCTGGATAGCGCGCATGTCGGCTGCATCCGATTCGCGGACAGCGAAACGGGCCGGTAGTTCGGGTTGGGACAAACGAGACTCCTGCGGGGAAACGAAAAGGCCGCCTCAACAGGCGGCCAGCACAGAGTCTCGAAATCTACGACTTAGCGAAGGCATGTCCGGAGGCGCGTGGATGCGGGGAAACTGTTCGTTGCACTCATGGTTCGCACACCCTCCGAAGTTGTTATCTGCACTATCCGGCACCGGAACGAGCGCCGTCAATCACTTTTCCGGCGAAAGCGGACTACTTCACCGTGAGGACGATGATCGTGCTCGACCCGCCCGGCGCGTAGCACTTCACCTTTTGCTCGCCGGGATCTTTCGGGGCGGTGTAATTAATCGAACGCGTCTTCCCCGAAGGGATGAGGACTTCTTCGACCTTGGTGCCGTCGATGCCTTCGACTTCCTGGTCCCTCTTGCCGTCGTTCTTCACTTCGAACTTCACCTTCTCGCCGGAAGCGAGGTCGATGGCAGCGGGCGTGCAGGCGTCATCGGTCTGCACGATCTGGACGACACGGCGGTCGCCGCCGTCATCGCTGCCACATGCCGCGAACAGCATCGACGAGGCCACGGCGGCGCCAAGGAACAGGGAAATGCGAGGCATGGCTCGTTACCTTCCGGGAGCGAGAGTGTTGGATTCGGGGGTAGAGGCGGCTGGCTTCGGCGCCGGCTTTCGGCCCAGCGGGAGAAACAGGAACGCCGAAAGCGCGAGCAGCAGATACGACCAGTACAGGCCGATCTGGAGCGTCGATGGGGCCGAGTCGTAGCCCACGAGTGTCGTCAGGAACTTGCCCAGGCTGGACGTCATCGAGATGAATGATTCGGTGTCCCACGGCCGCGAACCAAGGTCGGTGATAATCGCCGCCTCGTAGAGCTTGACCACCGACGTCGCCAGCATGCCGGCCGCGATGAAGATGATCACGACCCCGGACACCTGGAAGAACATCTTCATCGGGAACCGGTTCGTGCCCGCGTAAATCACGACGCCGACCGCTGCCGCCGCCGCAAAACCGAGCGCCCCACCAAGCACGTAGCTGGGGCCGCTGCTCGTGCTCGAACCGGCGAACAGGAAGAGCACCGTTTCCAGGCCTTCGCGCCCGACCGATGACGCGGCCAGCAGGACGAGGGCCGTGACCGAACCCTTGCCCAGCGCCGCATCGACCTGCGAACGAAGCCCCGAGGAGATGCTCCGCGCCTGCTTCTTCATCCACAGCGCCATAGCCGTCAGGACGAGGACGGCGAAGATCATCGCGAATCCTTCGAACGCTTCGACGATGCGTTTGTCCATCTCTCGCGAGGCGACCTCAAGCCCGACCCCGATGGCGATGCAGACCACGGCTGCCACGCCAACTCCCATCCAGATCGACTTGAAGTGCTGCTTCTGATCGATGTTGCGCAGGTAGCCGAGGAGGATCGCCACGATAAGTGACATCTCGACGCCTTCGCGCAGACAAACAAGGAACGAAAATCCCACGACTGCTGTCCTGCCTCTTGTGAGATATTAGGGTCACCTAATTTTCGAACGCAGTCAACCCTCGGAAGTGCCATTGCCCCACCCTTAACCGTCGCGCGAATGCGAGTCTGGCGACCCGCCGGCGCTGGCCTGCGGCGCTTAGAATTCACGGGATGATGTACATCCTCTTCTATGACTACGGCGAGAACGCGCTCGAGCGGCGCGCGCCGTTCCGCGAACAGCACCTCGGCCTGGCGACTGCATCCCACGCGGACGGCCAGATGGTGCTCGCCGGCGCCTACACCGACCCGGTCGACGGTGCCGCGCTCATATTCCAAACCCGCGAAGCAGCCGAAGCGTTCGTCGCGGTCGACCCCTACGTGTCCTCCGGCCTCGTCACCAACTGGCGAATCCGCGAATGGAACGTAGTAATCGGCGGCTAATCTTCCGAATCCGTAGTCGCGGAGCTCCGTCTCCGCTGGGGCCGTGAGGCCCGGTGCCAT
>JBDTNM010000358.1:0-3072 GCA_039933735.1 bacterium
GGAGGCGGCGTCGGCGGGACAAGGTGACGAACATCGGCGACGCGCCCGTTGTCGGTACGCGGGAGACCGAGGTGGAAGTCGTCCAGGCCCATCGGGTCGAGGATTCGTTCGCGCACATAGGATCGGAAATCCTTGCCGCCGCGCCGTTGGATGATCTCGGCGAGTACCCAGTGGGCACTGGTCGCGTGGTACTCGAACTTCGTGCCCGGTTCCCAATTCAACCGCCACTGCTCGAAGCGGAAAAGCCGCCGTTCTTCGTTATCCCAATCGAGCGGGTTGAACGGCGCCAGGGGGAACCCGGCGATGTGGCACATCACCTGCTCGACCGTGATCTCTTCTTTTCCGTTCGCGGCGAACTCAGGAATGATGTCCGCGACCTTCTCTTCGATCTTGAGGAGCCCGTCTTCGCACAGTACCCAGGTCGCGGCGCCCACGACCGCTTTCGTGCTGCTGAAGATGGAATACAGCGTCTCGTTCGTCGCGGGGACTTCTTCTTCCTCGCCGTTGTGCTGGACGGTGCCATAGGTGCGCACGCCGGCGAGCTTGCCCTGCCGCGCGACCGCGACCTGCGCGCTCTTGAGCGTGCCGTCGTCCACATCGCGCTTCGCCCGTGCAAACAAGGCCTCGAGCTTCTCGCTGCTGATGCCAAGGTCTTCGGGCTTCGTTGCTGTCAATTCGGCTGCTGTCATAGGTTTGTCCCTCCACAGAGTTCCTGCTCTCGAAGCGTACGCCGCCCGGCAAGCGATGTCGTTAGCGGCAAGGAACCGAGGAAGTGCGGATGGCACAAAGGATTTTCGGGTTCCGTGTCGGCGGAGGATCTCAGTGCCGTCACTCCTTTTGCGGCTAGCGGGCTGTGTTAGGTGTTCCACAGTTCCTCCTCCGAAAGTAGGTTGCTAAGAGCAACTGACTCCCGGCACAGTGGGTCGCATGGAACAACTCAGTGCTCGCTCACCCGCCGTCACCTATCCAGCAAAGACGGGAGTCCTCTCCCGAATTGATACGAAGTGGCTGGTGCTGATTGCCACTTCCCTCGGCATTTTCATGGGTTCGCTCGATGCGACGATCGCCAACGTTGCCTTCCCTTCGATCGGCAGGACCTTCCCCGACGCCAGCCGCGCCAGCCTCTCGTGGGTGCTGAACGGCTACACCATCGCCTTCGCGGCGCTCCTGATCGTCTCCGGGCGAATGGCGGACCGCGTTGGCCGGCGACCGGTGTTCTTCGCCGGCCTGGCAGTTTTCACGGTCGCATCGGTCGGCTGTGGGCTGGCCCCTTCGGAACAGGCGCTCATCGCCTCGCGCGTCATCCAGGGCGCTGGGGCCGCGATGATGATCCCGTCCTCGCTCGGGCTCTTGCTGGCCGGGTGGCCTGCGGCTGAACGTGCGACCGCCGTGGGGCTCTGGGGCGCCGTTTCGGCCCTTGCCGCCGCGACGGGACCATCGCTCGGCGCACTCATCGTCGATGGGCCGGGCTGGCGGTGGGCCTTCCTCCTGAACGTCCCCATCGGACTCGCCGCATTCGCGCTCGGCCGAGTCGTGCTCAAGGATTCGAAGAACCCCGAGGCGGATTCGCGCTTCGACATCCCCGGCGTGCTCCTCATCAGCGTGACCATGGGGGCCCTCGCCCTGGGTATCGTCGAAGGCCGCGAGTGGGGCTGGTCGAGCGGCCGGATCATCGGCTCGTTCGCGATTGCGCTGGGTTCGATAGGACTCTTCCTCCTCCAGGAACGCCGCCATGCGGCCCCGGTGGTTGACCTGAGCCTCTTCCGAGTGCCGTCGTTCTCGATCGCCAACGTCGCGATGCTGGCGTATGCGACCGGGTTCTTCGCAATTCTGCTCGGCAACATTCTCTTCCTGACGAGCGTCTGGCATTACTCGACGCTTCGAGCGGGCCTGGCGATTACGCCGGCGCCGATTCTCGCGGCCGTCCTGGCTGCGCCTTCGGGCCGATACGCCGCGAAGCATGGGTACCGGCGCATCATCGTCCCCGGTTCGGTGCTGATGGTGACGGCGATGCTCTACCTCGCGATCTTCGTCGGGGAGACGCCGAACTACCTGGTCGAATGGTTCCCTGCGGCAGTGATCCTGGGCATGGGTATTGGCCTCAGCTTCGCCCACCTGAGCGGAGCCGCTGTCGCCAGCTTGCCGCCCCAGCGCTTCGCGGTCGGGAGCGCAATCAGCCAGACGGCCCGGAACACCGGCGGGATGATCGGGGTGGCGGCGCTGATTGCCATCCTGGGCACTCCGGGTTCGACCAGCGAAGCGATGACCAGCTTCCACCACATCTACTTTTTCGCCGCCACCATGTTCGCCATCTGCGGGATTGGCGCGCTGGCGCTGCGACCGAAGCGGGCCTAGCGAGTACGTCCGCACCTCCCCTGGCCCGGCCACCATTCCTCCCGGTGGCCGGGCTTCGGCGCGTGCCGGCGGGCGAGGTTGCAGCGAGTTCGGTCACTGGGGATGCGTCCGCTAGAATTTGACGAGCGGAAGGGTTCGAGCAGTTGTCGTGCGCAGTTGACGCGGGCTGCTCTGTTGAGGACGGAGGACGGCCACGTGAAAACCACTATCCAGATCGCCACGGTGGATGGTCCTGAGTCGGTCGAGGCGGAAGTACTGGGGGATCTGTTCGCAGTGCATCGCGACCTGACGCCAACAGCGGACCGCTGGACGATGACGCACATGCCCACCGGCATGATGGCGCTGAGCGGTATCGAGAATGAATATGCGGCGATCGCGCTGGCCGAGCGTTTGCTGGGGCTGGGCGAAGAGTTCTGGAAGGTGCCGAAGAACTGCCATTTCGGGGAGTCGGCGCCGCCAGAAGTTAGCCGGATCATGCGGCGCTGGAAAACCGACCTCGAGATGGGCCTGGACTAGCGCTGGGGGAAGCGGCGAGGGAGAAATGCCGCATGTGGTGAGGTTGAGCGTCGCGTCAGACAAGGCGACGAGCCGATGGCGATAGGCCGCGGCTTGATAGAATCGGAGCACGCCTCCGTAGCTCAGGGGACAGAGCAGATGCCTTCTAATCATCTGGTCGCAGGTTCGAGTCCTGCCGGGGGCGCCAAGAAATTGTCGATT
>JBDTNM010000359.1:0-3071 GCA_039933735.1 bacterium
TCGAAGGACACCACGACACACTACCCATCATCAGCACTTTCCCGAACGCGTCACCATCACGCGTCCGCATCATCCCTTCCAAGGACAGTCTTTGGAGGTCCTCCGGCAAGCGCGCATGCCGACCGGCTTGCAGTTCGTTCTCATCCTGCCGGACGGCAGCAAGTCCCTGGTCCCCGCCCAATGGACCGATTTCCACGCTCCTGCCTGCCCTCCGCAGGATTCTCAGCTGGTCGGCTCGTTGGATGACCTCCTGCGTCTTCGCGGCCTGACCGACGCTCTCCTGCGCCGGCCCGCCAACTTGCCAGTAAGATCTGGGGCAAGCCAGGAGGGCCATGCCGCAACTGAATCTGAACTTCAACGACATCCCGATTCCGGAGACGTGCCTGTGGGAGCAGTTCGACGACGAGCAAAGAAGAACGGTCATCGAGACTCTGGCACGCCTCCTCGTCAAAGCGACTCGCGACCAAAACCAGGAGCCGACCAATGACTGATCCGTCTAAGATCAAACTCTCGCACACCCAACGCGCTGCTTACGTTTACATCCGCCAATCCACGCCGGGTCAGGTCGAACACAATCGTGAATCTACCGCCCGGCAGTACGCCTTGGCCGATCGGGCCTGTCAGCTGGGTTGGCCCAAGGAGCAAGTGGTCATCGTCGATGAGGATCTCGGCTTGTCCGGCTCCACTACCGACAAGCGCTCCGGGTTTGCCCGCCTCACCAGCGAAGTCGCCTTGGCTCACGTGGGCATCGTCCTCGGACTGGAAGTCTCCCGCCTGGCGAGGAACAATGCCGACTGGTATCGCCTGCTGGAGTTGTGCGGCATCACCGACACACTCATCGGCGACAACGACGGCATCTATCACCCAGCGCTGTTCAACGACCGCCTGCTGCTGGGGCTCAAGGGCACGATGAGTGAAGCCGAACTGCACATTATTCGTGCCCGGCTCGATGGCGGCATCCGCAACAAAGCCGCTCGTGGAGAGCTGCGGCGCGGCTTACCGGTTGGGTTGGTTTGGGGAGAACAGGATGGTGAAGTCATCTTTCATCCCGATGAGGCTGTCACCGGCGCTGTCCGCACGGTCTTCGAGCGGTTCACTGAGTTCGGCTCGGCACGGCGAGTCTGGCTCTGGTTCCGTTCCGAAGGTCTGTCCTTCCCGCTGCAGACTACCCCTGCCGGCATGCCGGGGCCGATCCGCTGGGTGGCTCCCGCCTACCACGCCCTCCACCAGGTTCTGACCAATCCGGTGTATGCTGGCGCTTACACGTACGGAAAGACCAAGTTCGAACGCTACATTGATGAACACGGCGCTGTCAGGAAACGGGCTCGGCATCTGCCCATGGAACAGTGGGCTGTTCTCATCCGGGACCATCATCCCGGCTTCATCGATTGGGCGACCTATGAAGCCAACCAGGCACGGCTCGATTCCAACACGAAGCCTAAACCCCATCAGGCGGGAGGGGCAGTGAGGGAGGGGTCGGCGCTACTACAGGGCATTGTCACTTGCGGACACTGTGGCCGCCGACTGCATGTTCACTATCGTGGCCGGAACTCCGCGCCGGGTTATCACTGCTGTGGCAAAGATCTGGTCAACGGCCGCGGCGTGTACTGCCTCAACGTGGGCGGGACTGTGATCGAGCAGGCAGTCGCGGATGCTTTTCTCCAGGCCATCACCCCAGCCGCGATCGATGCCACGCGGCTGTCCGTCGAACAACTGCAAGCCAACCACGATGCAGCTTTGTCTCAATGGCGTTTGGAAGCGGAGCGCACTCACTACGAGGCGGAGCGGGCCGAACGCCGCTATCGGGCCGTAGAGCCCGAAAATCGGCTGGTCGCTCGCGGCCTGGAAACCGAATGGGAGAACCGTTTGCGCGACGTGGCTGCCGCCGAGATGGAACTCCGGCGACGGGAGCAACAACGCTCCACCACGATCTCTCTCGCACAGCTTCAGGCGATGCAGAGACTGGGCTCCGATATTCGTCAGGTATGGACTGCGACGACGACCACCGACCGTGATCGCAAGGAACTCCTGCGCACACTATTGGAAGAGGTGGTTCTCAATCTCAAGCGGGCCGAAGGCCGCGCGCACCTGACTCTACGCTGGCGTGGCGGCGCGTTCAGCACATTGGATGTTCCCGTCCCGAGGTTCAAGCCGATGGGGCCGCGCACGGACGAAGACACTCTCTCGTTGCTGCCTCGTCTGGCCGCGCTTTACCCCGATGAAGTGATCGCGGGGATACTCAATCGCCAAGGGCGCAAGACAGCCACCGGGGAGCGGTTCACCGCCAACCAGGTCGGCAGCCTGCGACGGTATCGCAAAATCCCTCGCTTCCAACCGCCAACTGAACCGCCCAGCGGAGAACTCGTTTCCATTCGCAAGGCGGCACAGATTCTGGGAATGAACACAAGCAGTATTCACCGCTGGCTGGCCGACGGTTTCATCGCCGGCGAGCAGGTCACTCCCGGTGCGCCGTGGCAGATTCGCGTCAATGATGAACTGCGGGCGCGCATCGTGCAGCAGGCGCCGCCGGAGTACGTGCCCATGATCGTAGCCACAGCGAAACTTGGCGTTTCGCGTCAGACTGTGTTGCAGCGTGTAAAGCGCGGCGAACTCAAAGCAGTTCTGGTCCGGCAAGGGCGGCATAAGGGCTTGCGAATCAAAGTGGTTGATGAGCAGCCACAACTTTTTCAGTAACCAGGGGGCAGTATGGAACACGATCCAAGAATTTCTCCAAGTCCAAGTCCACCACCCATCGGTAGCCTTCGGCGATATACTGCTGCGCCTGTACCACCGCCTGATGCGCCGAGCGCCCAGGTCGAAACCCGTAGCTATGTTCGGAAAACGTCCGGTCCCATCTGCCTTGCAGCACCTGCATCCGCAGACCTCTTCCATCAACTGTTCGGCGATGGCCGGGCTTTCTGTCCCGCGCTTTCCCGTAGACGATTCGGTCCCTTCTCGAAGGCCGTTCGGGGCTTCACCCCTATCCTCCTCCATGAAGGCCAACTCTAGCTGGTTTTTCTGCCGCTTGTCGCCCATGAGTCGCGCCGCTTACTCACCACTCCCATTACCCT
>JBDTNM010000360.1:0-3065 GCA_039933735.1 bacterium
CCGGGCCTACCCCAACGCCACAGCCCCCACACCAACCGACCCCCATCAGAACCGCCCACGCAGTAAGCGGATCCCGGGCCCCAGGGCAGCCCAGCACGGTCGCGTGCGTTTTCCACGCCGTGTACGCTCCGCGCCATGCGAATCGGCGCCGCCGCCATCGATATCACGCCACCGGTCGGCACTCCGCTCGATGGCTACGGCGGTCGCACCGACGTTAGCCTCGGCGTGCACGACCCCCTCTACGCGCGGGCGATCGTTTTCGATGACGGGTCGACGCAGGTCGCATTGGTCGTCTGCGACCTCATCGGCATCGGGAGCTTCCTCGCGGCTCGCGCTCGGGAACTCATCGCCGAGCGGCCGGGGATTCCGCCCGAAAATGTGATGATTTCGGCCACGCATACGCACGCCGGGCCCGCCGGAGTTCGCGGCCGTGGCGAGCCGGTGCTGGTCGAGGAGATTGCCCGCAAGATCGCGGGCGCCGTCCGTGTAGCCCACCGCAACGCGCAGGATGGGGTGCTGAAGTACGGCCAGACCGAACTCTCCAGCTTCGCCCAGAACCGACGCAATCCAGATTGGCCAATCGACCGTCGCCTCGATGTGGTCGCGGCCGATACCCCGGACGGCGTGAACATCGCCACCATCGCTCGCTATGCCTGCCACGCCACCACCCTGAACTTCGACAACCTCGAGATCACGGCCGACTACCCGGGAGAGCTCTGCCGCAGCATCGAACAGGTCATCGGCGCGGGCACGACCGCGCTCTTCTTCAACGGAGCCTGCGGGAACATCAATCCGACGTGGATCAAGCAGGATTTCGCCAACGTCCGCCGGGTGGGTTCGATAGCGGGTTCGAAGGCGGCAGCGCTTTCGCAGGAACTGCGTCCCCTCGGCCTAAGTCACCAGGGCGACAACATTCGCTGGGATGAACGGACGCCGAAAGCCATCGCCGGCGAGCTTGTCCAGGGGCCATTGAAAGCCGTATCGGTGACGTTCGAAGCGCCCTACCGCTCCGGGCCTCCGGCGGACCAGATGGAATCCGAATTGGCCAGGCTCGAAAGCGAATTCGCGGATCGTTCGGCGGCAGGAATCCCGCCCGACCAGCGCCGGTCGCTGATGGAGAAGCTAACCGCCGCGCGCATGGAGCGAATCGCCCTGATGCGTACGCGTGGCAAAGGACCATCCCGGAACGAAGAGGTGCAGGCCTTCGCCCTCGGCGACAATCTGCACGTCATCGCTCTGCCGGGCGAGGTCTTCTTCGAAACCGGAGAAGACATCCGCAAGCGTTCCGGGCTCCCGAATCTTCTGGTGGTCGCCTACGCGAACGACTACCCCGGCTATTTCTGCCGGCCCGAAGCGTTCGAGCAGGGCGGATACGAAGCCGGCGTCACGCCATTTGCGCCGGAGGCCGACGGTCTCCTCGCCGATGCCGCCGTGAAGGCCCTCGGACAGGTTTCTTGAGGCGTTGCCCGTAGGTTCGGCTAGACTCGTCCTCACAATCTTGCTCCGAACCGGAGGAATCGATGCCTGAGACCACCAACCTTGACGCCCTGACCGAGCTCATGGCGCGCCAGCGCGCCGTCCGAGAATTCACATCCGACCCGGTAGACGACGCCCTGATCGGCAAGATCCTCGAGGCCGCCACCCGTGCACCCAGCGCCAAGAACGTCCAGGTCCTTCGCTTCGTCGTCGTCAAAGACGCGGCCGCGAAGCGGACCATCGCCGAACTAGTCGAGGAAGTGCCTGGCCCCGGCCGTACTTCGTGGGACCAGGTGCCCGTAATCATCTTTGTTTGCGCCGAGAACCCTTTCGGGATGAGCGTCACCGGCGCGGCGGCATGGGGCGGCTCGATCTATCCGGGAATCCAGAACTTGCTCCTCGCAGCCCACGCAGCGGGCCTGGGCACCGTGCTCACCACCTCCCGCGGGAAGCTCAAGGAGGATGCCCTCAAGCAATTCCTTGGCGTCCCCGAAGGCACCAACATCGACGCTGTAATCCCGATGGGCTGGCCCGCGGTGAAGTTCGGCAAGAACAAGCGCAAGCCGCTTTCCGAGGTTGCTTACCGCGAAAAGTTCGGCGCGGCATGGTGATGTTCGCTCTCCCGGGCAAGGCTGCGTAGATTTCGCGGCACTGCTGCACCCGGAGTCGCGCCATGCCTACTGCCCTCGTATTGACCGCCCACGGCGACGACATGGAGTTCTTCGCCGGGGGAACCGTGGCGAAGTTGTGCGCGCTCGGCTGGGATGTGCATGTGGTGCTGGCGACCGACAACGCGCGCGGTTCGTTCGAACTCACCGCTGAGCAAATGTTTGGGCTGCGGCTGGTGGAAGCCGACGCCGCCGCGAAGGTGCTGGGCATCAAGAGCGTCAGCTGTCTGAACTACCCGGATGGGTTCCTCTGCGACACGCCCCACACGACGCTGCGGGGCCAGTTCATGGAGGCGATCCGCCGGCATCGTCCGGAGATCGTGTTCACCTGGGATCCGTGGGCGCCCTACGAGGGCCATCCGGACCACCGCGCCGTTTCCTGGGCCGCCATGGAAGCCGTGAGCTTCGCCCACTTCCCCCTCTATTACCCCGAACAGCTCGCCGAAGGGCTTCAACCGTTCTACGTGCCCCAGGCCTGGTACTTCGCCAAGAACCCGATCGACACAAACAAACCGGTGGACATTTCCGGCGATGCCATCGCAAAGAAGGTCGAAGCGCTCTGCTGTTACGACAGCCAGATGGTGCTCACCTTGCGCGACCACCAGATCTCCATCGAGTCGGCGCCCTACGACGTAGCGCGAGTCACCGAACTCGATCCGCACAACTACCACGACTACATCGACGGCATCATCCGCCGCGGCGCGGCCCGCATCGGGAAGCAGTACGGCTTCGAGCACGCCGAACATTTCCGCAGGGTTCGCTGGGGCGGCACCGAACGCCAGGCGCCCGACGGCGCGATCCCACCCGACCCCGTCTGACCAGCTAGCCCGGCAGCCGGGAAAGCAGCGCCGCCATCTCCTCGACCACGTGCCAGTAGCGCGTGGTGCCCGGCACCTTGAGCTTCTTCTCCAGGTTGCCGTT
>JBDTNM010000361.1:0-3053 GCA_039933735.1 bacterium
CGCAAACACCGAACGGCGTTCGGAAACCCAAACGAGGTGACCTATGCCCATCGATCCCTCCAAAGCGCTCGGCGCGAAGATCTCTGGTGGTAGTGCCAGATGGGACCGCGATAAGGTCATCCTCTACCACCTTGGCGTCGGCGCTGGCGTACCCCAGACCGACCCGAACGAACTGACGTACACCTACGAACAGAACCTCAAGGTGCTCCCGAGCTTCGGTGTCATCCCAGCCTTTGCCTCGATGGGCGGTCTCGGCGCAGTCCCCGGGATGTCCTTCAATCCGATGATGCTGCTGCACGGCGAACAGGACCTTGAAATTCGCAAGCCGATCCCGGTGGAAGCGGAAGTCGAAACGAACGGCACCATCGCCGGTATCTACGACAAGGGCAAAGCCGCCCTTGTCGTTATCGAAACCGAGACGAACATCAAAGGCGAGAGCGAACCGTTGTTCGTGAATCGCTTCTCGCTCTTCCTGCGAGGCGAAGGTGGATTCGGCGGCGATAGCGGCCCCGCAGCTGGTAACGCCGCCCCCGATCGTGCCCCGGACAAGGTAATCGAATCGCCGACTCTCCCCCAACAGGCGCTGCTCTATCGGCTCAGCGGCGACAAGAACCCGCTCCACGCCGACCCGGGCTTCGCCAAAATGGGCGGCTTCGACGTCCCGATCCTGCACGGACTCTGCTCGTTCGGCATCGTCTGCAAGGCAGTCGTCGATAACGCTCTCGGCGGCGATACGGCCGGTGTGGCCCGCTACCAGGCGCGTTTTGCCGGCGTCTTCTTCCCGGCCGAAACCATGGTCACGAGCTACTGGCGAGACGGGAAGACGATTCTCATCGAATCCAAATCGAAGGAGCGCGGCACCGCGGTCATTTCGAACGCCGCCATCACGGTGCGCTAGAGAACGTTTCCGCCGAATCGTTCAATGAAGGCCGCGCATGGCATGTATAGTCCGCGCCACGACAGGTGGGGACTTGTTTCATGCTTCGGATTTCACTTCAGGCCATCGCAATGGTCTTCGTCGCCGCGTTCGCGGTCATTTCCGGGCATGCGTTGACGGCGGACGCGGCCTTTCCGCAACCGTCATGGACGTCGGATAACGACGACGTCGCCCGCTGTACGACCACCGGTGGGCCAACGAACATCAAGCCGGCGTTCGTGTTCTTCGGCATCAGCGGTCCCGGAACGATGGTGAACGGCAACTACATTGGGTTCGTCTGTAACTACAGTTTCGAACGCAACAGCCCGGCGGGAAGGTTCGCCGGCGTTGCTGTCACGGTGAACTACTGCGGCGGCACGGCCCAGGCGCCCCAGCGCGAAGAAGGCAACTACACCACCGCTGCCGGTTCGTTCACCGTCCAACAGAAGCGCTGGGTGGTCCAGAACGGCGCCCTCATCACCATCGTCCTGTACACGAACAACCATGGCACCGACGACTTCACCACCCAGGAGATGGTTACCGGGTCCCAGAACCTGGCGACCCAAAACCGGCCCCAGGGGGCGGTGCCCTGCCCCGGAGGCGGGACAACGGATGACCCCGGTGGCGGCAGTGGAAGCGGCACCTGGAGCGTTTCGCTCAGCGCGGATGCCACCAACCTCATTGCTGGAAATGACTTCACGCTGACGGCCACCGCGAACGCCACTGTTGCGAACAGCGGTTTCGCGATATTCATCGTCAACCAGACCGACGGCGGCATCGTCTACTGTCAAAACGTCAAAATCTGCACGTTCAAAGACTTCAAAAATGAGCCGGGATCCCGGAATTACCAGGCCTTCATTGCCGACCTGCAGGGTCAGAACACGCAGGCCTCTTCGCAAGTTGTGAATGTCAGTTGGAGTGCCTGGAGCGGCTCTATCAACCTCACCGTTGACGACGACACGGTGAAATCCGGCGATGTGGTGCACCTGCTCGCCACAGCCAATCCGAGCATCAACGGGTCCGTCTACATGATCCGGATCGAACGCCAGGACAACGGCAACGGCGGCAACTGCCTCGAATCACCGTGCGCGAAAGTGGACACCTACGACTTCGGCGTGAGCTACAACTACGTGGCCAAGGTGCTGAAGAACGATGGCACCGACCTGCGCGCGACTTCGACAGCACTGAAGATCACCTGGGAGGCCACGGAAGGCTGGGATGGCGTCATCGGCCTCAACACCGCTGGCGGCATCAACCGCGTTGCCCCGGGCACCTACGTAACGCTTGAGGCGTTCACCGACCCGACGCTGATGAATACGGACTTCGTCATCAAGATTACGGAGCAGGGCGGGGAAGGTGCTTCGCGCACCTGTTCCGATGACGATGGCGGGCGCTGCACGCTCGTGGTCACGGGCACCGACGGGGCGTCGCGGTCGTTCAACGCCGTGGTCGTCCGCCGGGATGGGGCGGGCGGCGTGAAAGCGTCTTCCAGCGGCGTGGTCACCGTCAGCTGGGCGTTCCTCGCGACGACGATCCCATGTAAGGACGGGTGGAAAGCCGAGGAAGTTACCGGTGGCGCCACTCTTCTCATTGGCGGAACTCAACGCGTGCCGCTGAAACCCGGCCAGTGGGTGTGCCCCAAAGACGCCGTCGAAACTGGCGCCGACGGGCACGTCATCGGCCACTACGAAGAACGCGGGCAATTCAACCCCAACGCCGGCCCGGAGGTCAGCGAACTTGCCAAGATCGAGGTGAAATCGAGCACCCAGATGTCGGTCGACTTCTTCCGCTCGGGCGTCCACTACACGATCATCAATCTCAATTCGGGCGGGGTGGAAGTCTTCTTCGATGGCATCGCCAAGTCGGACTTCCGCATCAAATCGCCGACCGCGGTGGCCAGCGTCCGAGGGACCGTCCTGACCGTCGATGTCGAGCCTGGCACCGGCAAGACACGGGTCCGTTCGTACGAACACGAAGTGGTCGTTACCCCGGAGAACACCTCGCTCGCGCCCGTGAGCATTTTCGGCGGCGACGAAGTCACCGTGACGTCCAGCACCAAGACGGCCGTTACCAAGTTCATCCCCACGCTGACGTTCAAGCGCCGTCTGCCGGGCATCACGCGAGACGGTTCGAACTA
>JBDTNM010000362.1:0-3048 GCA_039933735.1 bacterium
TCAGCCGGTTCAACCGTGATGCTGCCGCGGCATTCATCGCGCCCACTCCGGTGAACCAGAGAACCCCGGTGGTCGCGAATGCACCCGCGCAAAGGGCAGTGAGGATCATCAACATCTGCTTACCAGCCTTCCGCGGTCCCGAAGAGGGAGTTGGGCAGTTCGATGCCTGCGATGGCGAATTTGTGGACGAAGCCCGGCCGAATGCCGGTCGGCTTCATTGCGCCGTGGACCTTCCCGTCCTCATCGACCCGGTCGAGTTTGAACAGGAAGATGTCCTGAAGGGTGATCGTTTCGCCTTCCATGCCACTCACTTCCGTTACGTGGGTGACTTTGCGCGAACCGTCCTGCAGACGGCTGATCTGGATGAACAGATGAATGGCTGAAGCCACCTGTTCGCGGATTGCCCGCGACGGCAGCGCCATCCCGGCCATCAGCACCATGTTTTCCATGCGGGCGAGCGCCTCGCGCGGGTTGTTTGCGTGGATGGTCGAGACGGAGCCGTCATGGCCCGTGTTCATGGCCTGGAGCATGTCGAAGGCTTCTTCGCCGCGGACCTCGCCGACGATGATGCGGTCCGGGCGCATGCGGAGGCAGTTCCTTACCAGGTCACGCTGTTTAATCTGGTTCTTGCCTTCGATGCTGGCCGGGCGCGCTTCCAGGGTGATGACGTGGTCCTGCTGCAGCCGGAGTTCCGATGGGTCTTCGATGGTAACGATTCGCTCGGTGTTCGGAATGAACGCAGAGAGCGCGTTCAGCATCGTCGTCTTACCGGTGCCGGTACCGCCGCTAATGATGATGTTCATGTGTGCGCGGACGCACATCGCCAGGAACTCGGCGGTCGCTTCGCTCAATGCGCCAACCGCGATCAGGTCAGCCATACGCATTTTGTCAGCGCGGAATTTTCGGATGGTGATACTCGGCGCCTTGGGCGAGGCCGGCGGGATGGTGATGTTGACGCGGGAGCCGTCAGGCAGACGGGCATCAACCATCGGGCTCGATTCGTCGATGCGGCGTCCAAGAGGAGCCACGATTCGCTCGACGATGCGCATGATGTGTTGGTTATCGCGGAATCGGACCGGGCTTCGGAAGATGCGGCCTTCACGCTCGAAGTACACCTTGTCGACATCGTTGACCATGATTTCCGAAATAGATGGGTCTCGAAGAAGCGGTTCCAAGGGCCCGAGTCCCAGGACTTCGTCGGCCACTCCTTCGAGTAACTCCTCGCGGCTCGATCCGCCGAGCTGAATGCCCTCTTGCTGCATCAACTCGCGGGCCGCTTTCACCACGGCGTCGCGTTGCTGCTCCGGCGCTAGACCTTCAAGGGCACCGTGCTCCAGTTCCTCGATGAGGAGTTCGTGCAATCGAATCTTGGCCGCTTCGGCCTGGGGATTCCCGCCCTTCACATTGCCGTACGCCTCGGCGACACGGGGTTGTGGACGCATCGGTTCCGGCCGCGCAGCTTCGACGCGCGCTGGCTCGGGGGCGGAGGTGGGGTTGGACTGCGTGTTGCGAAGGGAGCTCATCCGCGTTTGACCGGGGATGCCAGGAGGCGTCGGAGCGATTGATTCAACGTCGCCCCAGGTGCGCCCCTGGGGCGCTGGACGCTGTAGTTGTCCGGAGGGGCGAAGGCGTGAGCCTTCTTGCTCGCTGCTCGCGGGCTGGCCGTTTGCTTCCGCGTTCGGCCGCGCGGGATCGGCCCCGAGGCGCCGACGGGCGTTCGACCAGCCAAAGGCGGGCCGTTCTTCATCTCCAGCTGGTTGACGGTCGTCTGCCATGGGAAGTCACCTCGTGGGAGTTATGCGCTTTTCTTGAAGAAACGGCCGAAGTTGAATCCGCCGCCCTTGCTCTTGGTCTTCGAACGCTGCCGGATGCCGGAGAGCGCTCGCGCGATGTCTTTGATTTCCAGCGCCACCTTGCTATTCGGGCGGCTGAGGACGATGGGACGGCCCAGCTGGGCTGCCTTCACCACTTCGTTGTCCTGGGGGATGCGCCACCAGAGCTCCGTATCGAGCGTGCGCTCGACGTCCTTTTCTCGGACGCCCGTATCCACGCCAGCGCGGTTGAGCACGACCTTGATGCGCTCGTCGTCGTTGCCGAACCGTTCGTGCAACATTTCGAGCGCCAGGACCGTGTCCTTGATGCTCGCCATGTCCAACGTCGTAATCAGCAAAATCATCGTGCCGACTTCGATCGCGGCGGCGACGATTTCGTTGAACGTGCCGGGCGTGTCCAGGATCACAAAGTCGTGCGTCTGGGACAGGATGTCGACCACGTCGCGGATGTGGTGAGAGGTGAGGTTTCGCCAGTCACTCGGACGAGTCGGAGCCGGGAGGATCCAGACTCCAGACTCGTGCTGCACGAGGTACTCGCGGAGCGAGTTCCGGTCGACATTGTCGAGGTTTCGGGCAAGGTCGGCGATGGAACGCTCGACCGGGATGTCCATGGTGATGGCGACGTCGCCGAAGCGGGTGTCCATGTCAACGAGTGCGACCGTCTGGTGCGCTTCGGTGGCGAGCGCGACGGCAAGGTTGGAGGCGATCGTGGTCTTACCGATGCCACCCTTTGCTCCGAACACCGTGATGACGGTCCCCTGGGCGACCGGATCGGCGAGTTCGCCGCGCCGGCGTTGGCCTTCGCGTTCCTTCTTCTCGAGGACCTTCATGATCGAGGTTTCGAGTTCTTCCGGAGTAAACGGCTCTTGGAGGTAGTCCGAGGCGCCGCTCACCATCGACTGACGCATCAACCGGATGTTCGCTTCGGTCGAGAACACGATGATCGGGAGGTCCGGCAGGCCATCGTTGATGCGCGAAAGCGTCTGGATCGGGCGAACCAGGGGCTCCTCCACGCGCATCAGGATGATGTCGGGCCGCATCTGGAAACAAAGCGTGAACGCTTCGACTCCGTATCCGGCTGACGCCAGGACCTGGAAGCCCTGCATCGTGAGCGTCTTCGACAGCTCAGCCGAACTTTCGCGGTCCGGATCAACAACTATCAGTTGCGGTACCCGTGCCATGTGTGTTCCTCCACCGTTCTCGCACCCCGGAGACC
>JBDTNM010000363.1:0-3041 GCA_039933735.1 bacterium
AAGACACCGACCTCGACGTCAACGTCTGCCGGGCGAAGCAGCTCACCAACATCCGCAGCTCAACGTCGGACATCGCCGTAAAGCTCATCCCGCCGTCGCCCCCGAGCCTGGAGCGCAGCCTCTCCATGATTGGCAACGACGAGATGGTGGAAGTGACGCCGAAGAACCTGCGCATCCGCAAGATCGAGCTAAACCCGACCATACGGGCGAGGGAGAGCAAGCGGCAGAGGTACGCAGCGCTGGAGGCGGCGAACGCCTAGGGCATAGGCCTCACGCCCGAATCCCCACTTCCGCCACCATCAGCGAATGATCACTCAAACCGCGTTCCCGCACGCCATGGTCGTACCAGCACTGTCCTACCGCGAAGTGGTGGCTCACAAAGATGTGGTCCAGGCGGTAGCCGCCTGTCCGGCCGCGGTTCTTCCAGAACCAGCTAGGCGAGGGCTCGGCGAACCCGTTCGTGGCGCGGAAGGCATCACGGAGCCCGCGTTCGATCAGCCCATGCATCAGCGCTCGTTCGCCCGCGTATTCGGCAACCCGGCCGGGTTTGAAGAACAGTTCGATGTCGCCTTCCGGGGTCTCCGCCTTGGGTGAATTGAAGTCGCCACAGATGATGTGCGGCCGGCTTGCTGCGTCGACCATCCGGGCGTTCATTGCGTGCTGAGTCGGCACCTTGACGCCGTCCTTGCGCGCGATGCTCGGGACGTAAACGCCGACCAATTCGAACCGGCCATCCGGCGTCTCGATGTCAACACACACCGAGGTCTCCGGCGCGGGGCCTTCGACCGCAGGCGCCTCGCCGAACGGGAAGCGGCTTGCGACCACCACGTACCGGCTCATGCGATAGCCGTCGACGCTCGAACTGCTGCTCGCGAAGTGCCTCAGCCCGGCATCGGCGAAGCGCCCGGCGAGTTCGGGAAAACTGGCGGCCCGAACTTCCTGGTAGACGACAATGTCGGGCCTGTGGACGAGCGTTGCCGCCACCTGCGTTGCGACGTCCCGGCGGAAGTTCACGTTCCAGCTGGCGAGGATGAACGGCACCCGGGCATCCTAGACGACGGCTTGAAGGTCGGTCTCCTGTAGACTCCCGGCCATGCGAATCGATGACCTCGACACCCCCTGCCTTTTGCTCGACCTGGATAAGGTCAACAAGAACATTGCGACGATGATGGGAGTCCTCCAGGGCACCGGCGTCAGCCTCCGGCCCCACTTCAAGACCCCGAAGTGTCCGCCGGTGGCGGAACTCCAACTGAAGGCTGGAGCCATCGGGATAACCGTTGCGAAGCTCGGCGAAGCCGAAGTCCTCGCCGATGCGGGTCTCGGTCCGATCCTGATGGCGAACCAGGTAGTCGGCCGAATCAAGATCGACCGATTGATGGCCTTGCTCGCTCGAGGCATCGACATCACAACAGCGATTGAATCGGACTTCAACATCGACGAACTGGTAGCCGGCGCAAAGCGCTCGGGCCAGAAGCCAGCCGCAGTGATCGAGGTCGACTCCGGGATGCGCCGCTGCGGAAGTGCGACACCCGCGGAATCTGTTCGCCTGGCGCGGCGATTGGTCGATGAAGGCATCGACTACCGCGGCATCATGGGCTACGAGGGCCACATGTACGGCCAGGCCGAAGAAGGCCCTCGCACCGAACTGATCAACACCGCGCTCGCGACCGTCAACGACCATGTCGAAGCCCTCGCCGAAGCTGGCCTTGCGCCGAAGATCGTCTCGACCAGCGGCACCGCCAGCGTGCTCATCGCGAGCAAAACGCCGGGAGTAACGGAACTGCAGGCCGGAACGTACGTGTTCAACGACCTGCATACGGAACCGTTCATCGCAGGAATGTTCGAGAACGCCCTCTCGTTGCTGCTCACCGTGATTTCGGTGAAGGACCGCTACGCCGTTGGTGATGCTGGGTTGAAGTCGCTAAGCAACGACACAGGCCAGTCATTCAGCGTCGACGGTTCGGTCAAAGTTGCGCGGCTGAGCGAAGAGCACTGCACGCTCACCGGCGACGGAATCGCCGATTTGAAACCTGGCCAGCGGATCGAAGTCGTGCCCAGCCACGGCGATACCACGCTGAACATGCATGACGTGTACTACGTGCGGCGCGGCGACGAGATTATCGACACCTGGCCGATCCTTGGCGCGCGGAAGTATCGCTGAACGAGTCTAGAATGGTGAACCGGAGGGAATCTCATGCGTGAATGTCCGTGGTGCGGGCGCCAGAACCTGAATGTCTACTCCTACTGCCAGAGTTGCGGCCGCGGGTTCGATGGCCCGGAAAAGAAGGACGAAGGCGGGAAGAAGCGCCGTTTTTGGCCCTTCGGCAGCAGCCAGAGCTAGGTAGTTCGCCTCAAGGTCTGCGGCCGGTGACTCGCTCGTAGAACGCGGGGTCCGTCGCGCCCTCGGTCGAGAGCAGCAGAACGCGCGCGTCGGGGCCGAGGCCCAGGTTAGCCGCTTCCGCGGCGTCAGCCATCAGTTCGAGCAGCCCGGCTAACCCGGAGGCGCCAGTCTCGCCGGAGACAACCCCTTCACCGGCCAATCCGCGCATCGCCTCGATTGCCCGCTCGTCGTCCACTGAAACGAACGCCGTGATGCCATTGCGCATGATCGGCCATGCAATCGCCGAAGGTGTGCCGCAGTTCAGCCCGGCCATGATCGAGATGTGCGGGCCGGGCACGGAAACGATGCGCCCGGCCGCCGCGGATTGAAGCACGCAATCCGCGCCATCGGGTTCGATTCCGATAACAGTCGCCAGCCCGCGGTAGTGATTGACCGCCGCAACGGCGAGCGCGCCGACTCCGATTTGGACGAAGACGTGCGTCGGGCCCGGTTCGTGTAGAGCGGCCAGCTGCGCATCGGCCTCCGCGAAGATCGTCTCGTACCCTTCCGCCACCAGAGCCGGGATGGCGGTGTAGCCCTCCCAGGAAGTATCCGAAACGACGAGTGAGCGAGGCCCGGCCCCGGACTTGGCCCGTTCCACGGCGTCATCGTACGAACCGTCGATGACCGTGACCGATGCGCCCTCGCTTTCGATGGCCTG
>JBDTNM010000364.1:0-3038 GCA_039933735.1 bacterium
GGTAACGCACGAAGATATCGAGGGCTTCGGCGTGGAGAGCGGGCCAGGTGGGCATATCAGTTCCGAGTTCCGAGTTCCGAATGGGAATACTACGCCGCAACGACCAGACCCTCATTCCACGCGGTGCCCAACAAACCAGGCCCGACCGTCAGGGAGGGCGTCACTCAAGCGGTCCCAACCCCAGGCCGCCGATGTCCACGCCCTGGCCGTCGATGATGTACTCCGCAACCCTGCGGAACGACGCGTCTGTGGTAACAAAACGCGTGCTTCCGTGTCGCGTCCACACGCGCGAATCCGCCGACGCCAGTCCTGCTTCGCGCATCCTCCGAGTAGCCCACGCCTTGCAGGTGTTCATGACCAACTCAGGCGCCACATCGGCCGACACCAGCAAATGGACGTGATTCGTTCGCACATTCACCGCGCATAACGTCCAGCCTTTGAACGCACAGACCTCTTTCACGGTTGCGGCAACGAGTGTGCGTTGAGCTTCGTCTAACTCGAACGGTGGGCCTGTCATGAGCGATGACGCGCGCTGAGCTCGTGTCGGGTCGGGATCGAGAACCTGCGAGAAGGTACCTTTCCGCCCGCGTTTCACTGATCCGCGTTCGTCGCCGTGCATGCGGCTGCCGTAGGTGGTGAATGTGATGAAGACCGGCGGCGTCACGGCGTGAAAATATACAAGTCTTGCCCTCCCTCACGGTCGGGCCTAGTCCAGCCCGCCTAAACCCTCTACCGCGGCCAGAGGACCATCTGCGTGCAGCGGAAGAGCGCGATCGTCTTGCCCGTCTGTTCGTGGACGACCGGCGCGTCCCAGACCTGGGTGGTGCGGCCGCCGTGGATCATCGTCGCGCGCGCAATCAGTGAGCCTTCCGTGGCGGTGCCGAGGAAATTGCTTTTCACTTCGATCGTCGTGAATCCCGAGGCGCCGTCCGGGAGGTTGGCCACGCAGCCATAGCCGCAGATGGTGTCGGCGAGGGCGATGACGGTGGCGGCGTGGAGGTAGCCGTTCGGCGCCCAGAGCTCGGGGCGAATCTCGAGTCGAGCGTCGGCGAAACCCTCGCCCAGCGAGACAGGGGTGACGCCAATGAGGCCGGGCAACCGCCCTTTCTGGCGTTCGAGCCACCAATCGGGTTTTGAACGGTCGAGCGCTGGGTCGAACACAAGTCACCTCCGTATGTGCTTCTGAGGCTACCGAGTGCCGGTTGTGCTCCGCAACGGAGACCGGTGCCAGACTGTGACCGCGAACACGTAGACTGCGCGCCATGCAGAAGACAACCATTGGCGGGATCGAACTCGTCGCGCTGGTCGATACGACTCAGCCGTACGCCGCAACCATGACCTACCCGGACCTGAGCGACCCTTCGCGCTTTGCCAGGCACCTCGATAACGAAGGTCGCATCACGCTTAACTTCGGGTGCTTCCTCCTTCGCGACGGGGAGACCTTGCTGCTCGTCGATACCGGCTGGGGGCCTGAATACCAGGGCCGGTTGCTCGCCGAGCTGGCCGAGGCCGGCGTGAAACCCGGGCAGGTGACACATGTTCTGTTCACCCACCTCCACGGCGATCACACAGGCTGGAACATCGACCGGGCGAGTGGGCGGCCGATCTTTTCGAGTGCGAAGTACCTCGTGCCGCAGAAGGACTGGGACCACTTCGGTCGAATCGAAACGCCGGAGGGCGGCCGGCCATCGCCGGTATCGGGATCGTTCGAGCGCGACGTCCGGCCGCTCGAAGGGTTCGGCTGCCTTGAACTGATCGACGGCGAGCACGTGATTTCCGGTGCGCTGACGGCCGTGCCGACGCCGGGCCATACGCCCGGGCACACGAGCGTCGCGATCGTCTCCGGGCAGGCGCGCGGGTTCATCCTCGGCGACGTCGTGATCTCCGGCATCGATGCGGAAGAGCCAGACCTCGAATCGGTGTTCGACGGCGACCGGCCCCTGGCCGTGAAGACCCGGAAGCGCGTGGTGAACGAGCTCATCGAGAACGGAGCCCTGGTCGGCGCAAGTCATCTGCCCGCGCCGGGGCTTGGCCACTTCGTCCGCGTCGATGGGCGGCAGGGCTGGCAGGGCTGGCAGGGCATCTAAACGGCCAGGTGGGAAAGTAGGCTCTTCCCACTTTCCCACCTTGGTACTGGGGCCATGAAGCAGTTCCATCGCGTGACCGAAACGGTCGTCGATTCACGGCGGCGGGTGAGCCTCGGCAGGGCGGGCGTGCATGAAGACACACGGTACGAAGTGAGCGTCTCCGAAGACGGAGACATCCTGCTAACGCCTCTGGCGACGATCCCCGCGCGAGAACTCACGGAATGGCAGCGCGAAGACGTACTCGCGTCGCTAGACCGTGGCATAGCGGACATCGAGGCCGGTCGAGTGCTGCGCCGCTCGTTTCTCCACGCATTGAACGAAGACTAAACGTGCCTTTCGAAATCGACATGTCGGAAGAAGCGGAACGGGTCCTGGCGGACCTTGAACGGAATCCGGCGAACGCGACGCGGTTTCGGAAAGTCATAAACACGCTGGCCCGGCTCGAACAGAATCCACGGCACCCAGGTTTGAACACACCCCAGTACCTGGGCCGCAAGGGACCGCACGGTGAGACTGTGTGGCAGGCTTACGTCGAGAACCGCACGCTCGGTGCCGGCGAATCTGTTTTAGCTACGGTCCGGGCCGCGATGTCATTTCTGTGATCACCATCGGCCCGCACCCGGATTAACGCGTGAACGCTCTGAAGAATGCAAACCTCGGCCTGCGGTTCTGCCTCGAGCTCGCGGCCCTGGCCGCGCTGGCGGCATGGGGGTGGATGGCGGCGTCAGCGTTATTGCTTCGGCCGGTCCTGGCCGTCGTTGCACCCGGTGCTGCCGGGGTAGCCTGGGGGCTGTTCGTTTCGCCCAAGGCGAAGATCCCGGCGCACTGGACCGTGCGGGCTGCGGTCGAGGCCGCCGTATTCGTGGCCGCCGCGGCGAGCCTCTTCGCGATCGGGCGATCGGGCCTCGCGGGCGGATTCGTGGCTCTTGCCGTGGTGAGCCGAACGACCAA
>JBDTNM010000365.1:0-3037 GCA_039933735.1 bacterium
GCCACGCGGATTTCGTCCCAGAGAGCGATGTGTGCGAGGTGATCCTTTACCGACCGGCCGTCGAGCAACTAGTCCTCGGGCGGCTCTGCTAATCCAGGCCTATCGCTCGCCGAATGGTGAGGACTCGGCCCGCTTCCTCGAACTCCCACTCGAACCCCCGTCGCTGCAGTTCCCGGTAGAGGATAAATGGCTCGCGGTCCATGAAGACGACGAGTTCTTGGCCGTCGACCAGATCCTCCAACGCGCGAAGAGCGCGAACCATCGGTTCAGGCGGTGGAAGGCCGCGATTGTCCAGTGAAATCTGGTCCATGACTCTAAGCATGCCTCCTTTCGACGTCGCCTCGATGCGACAAAAGTCACGCATCGGAGAAGCGGTCTAAACGGTCACTTTGTCCCGCGCACCTCAGACCATGCGCTTCAACGCCTCCAGATCCCGCACCACGAACTCGGTCCGGCGAACTTCGACAAGGCCATCGTCTTCCATGACGCGCAGTGTCCGGCTCACGACTTCCCGCACTGACCCAACCAGCGCGGCCATGTCTTGTTGCGTCAACGAACGCGCCACCACGATGCCCTCGCTGGTCTCTTTGCCTTCTTCCCGCGCGCTCACGTACAGGTACCGGGCGATGCGGCTTTGCACGGTCTGCAAACTTATCTGCTCGATCAGTTCGGTGAACCCGCGGAGCCGGGCTGCGAAGTGTCGCAAGAGTTCGAAGGCGACCACCGGGTGACGTCCGATCACGTCGAACATCGTGGCCGTGGAAATAAACAACGCTTCGGATGGCTCCAGTACGTCGACGCTCGCCGGGTTCGGGCCGCCATCGAAGATCGGCACTTCGCCAAACGTGTCGCCCGGCGCGAGCAACCGCAGGATCTGTTCCCGGCCGTCGGAGCCGGTTCGGAAGATGCGTGCCCGCCCCGTACGAAGCACGAAGAATCCTGTGCAGCGGTCCCCTTCAACGATGATCGATTCCCGGCGGTCGTAGGACCGCACTTCCACCGTTTCAGCTAGCCGCTCAGCCTCGGCCTCCGACAAGTCCGCGAAGTGGGGAACTGTCCGGATCTCCGGGCCATGAACGCGAAGCATAAGACGCGAGTTTACGCGCCTCTCGAGTCTGTCGCCGGAAGGCCGTGACCAATGTCACATCCGTTGGCGCGGCCCAGTGGCAGCGTGAAGTCAACGCGAATCAAATGAGAGGGCCGAGAAATCGTGAATCACAAACGAACATGTTATCGAAGGTGGTCGTCGTTGGCTGCCGCTGCCATCATGCTGACCTTAGTGGCCCTCGCCGCCACCGCTTGCAGCGGCTCGTCCGAGGCGAATGCGGAGGTCTACCAGGAACCGCTATCGCCCCCGCCGGTGGTGCCGGTCGCAGAACCCTTCGGGCGGCACACGGTGGTCGTCAACCTCACTGCGGTCGAGCAAACGGTGGAGATCGCGCCGGGTGTGAGCTACGAAACGTGGACATTCAATGGCACCGTCCCCGGGCCAATCCTGCGCGCCCGCGTCGGCGATACCGTCGAGGTGCATCTCAAGAATCCGGCGACCAACACTCAATCGCATAGCATTGACCTCCACGCGGTGAACGGCCCGGGTGGAGGCGCCGGCGCCACGTCCGTCGCCCCGGGAGAAGAAAAGTCCTTCACCTTTAAGGCGAAATCGGCCGGATTGTTCGTTTATCACTGCGCTTCAGGAATCGTGGCCGACCACATCGCCAACGGCATGTACGGCGCCATCCTCATCGATCCGATCACGGCTCTCAGCCGAGTCGACCATGAGTACTACGTCGGGCAAAGCGAATTCTATACGGCCGGCGACACCAACGTTAAGGGCATGCAGGACATGGACATGACCAAACTCGTCCATGAGCAGCCTCCGTATATCGTCTTCAACGGCAACACCAAGTCGCTCATTGGTGACAACGCGCTGCAGGCGAAGGCCGGCGAAACCGTCCGCATCTACTTCTCCAACGGCGGCCCGAACCTGACTTCAAGCTTCCACGTTATCGGTGAGATCATGGACAAGGTTTGGCCGTCCGGCTCTCTCGAAACATCTCCGGAAATCGGGCTGCAGACGGTCAGCGTTGCACCAGGTAACGCCGTCATCGCTCAGTTCAAAGTCGATGTACCGGGCGATTATAAGCTGGTCGATCATGCAATCATCCGCGTTTCAGAAGGCGCAGTCGGAATTCTCCACGTGACCGGCGCAAATGATGCTTCCACCTTTAACGTCTTGCCAACCGCCCCCGGTACGGGTCCCGCGAACACGCGCGCCACCCCCACTTCGGCGACGGTCGCGCCGACGGTTGCCACGGGAACTGGGGCTGCCGGAGCCTTGACCGAAGTGATGACTGACAACGTATTTGGAACGAAAACCTTCACCGTCAGCCTCGGCCAAGCGGTCACGTTCGACCTCGTCAATAGCGGCAAGGTGATTCACAACATGCGAATCGCCGACACCAAGGGTAGCTTCGACAGCGGCCAGAGTGTCGTCTCCAACCCGGAACTCGTCCCCGCAGGCAAGAACGGCACACTTACCTGGACGCCAACCACTGCCGGGACCTACAACTTCCGCTGCGACGTTCATCCGGACCAGATGACCGGTACTATCACGGTAAAGTAACGCCCCGAAATGGGAGTCGTCCGTTCCAGGGAGGCGAATCGTGGGCAGGTCGTCGGAGTGCACGAGACCTGCCCACTCGGGGTCGCTCAACACCGCTCCATCTCCGGATGAGGTGGAGGTTTGACGCAGGGTGGGTACTCCCGAAGGAACGTCCCGACCGGCACCGCCTGAACCACAAACCGCTCGGCTATTTAGCGGTCGCCCGTCCAAACGTAAGTGACGCCCGGTCGGCGTTAGTCCCCCCCACGAATTAGCGTTCGTGGTTGGTCCCGAACAGTGCGACTGACACTCTGGACTTAGATGTTCGGCGGTTGGTGGACGCTGCGGCGATGAATCCCATCGACGAACTGGTACTCAAAGAAATCTCGAAGGGCCTCCGGGCCAGCTTCGAAGCGATCAATAGCAGCTATCCAG
>JBDTNM010000366.1:0-3020 GCA_039933735.1 bacterium
TCAATCTTCGGCTTCATCCGCACTTCGCGGAGCTGGACGTTCTGCTGGTGCTTCTTCGCCTCGCGTTCCTTCTTGGCCTGTTCATATTTGAAACGGCCGAAGTCCATGAGACGGACGACTGGCGGGCTCGCTTGCGCGGCTACCTCTACCAGGTCGACGTCACGTTCGCGCGCCATCTGCATCGCCTCCGAAGTGCGAATCACTCCGATCTGGCGACCCTCTTCGTCGATGACGCGCACTTCCGGAACGCGAATCCGTTCGTTGATTCTAGGTTCCGGTGGTGCCGGCTTTGGTGGGACCTTTGATCGTTTCCTCAAACTGCTCCCCGAAGAAAGTTAGACAGCTTTGGATAATAGCAGCACCCCCACTTTCTGTATATCCGCCAACCACCATCGGCCAGTAGCATGACGGGGATGCAACCTGTAACCACAGCGGTAATTCTCGCGGCTGGCCTTGGCACCCGGATGCTTCCCGCCACCAAGTCCGTCCCCAAGGAAATGCTCCCGATCGTTGACCGGCCCCTCGTCCAGTACTGCGTCGAAGAAGCGATCGCCGCCGGGATGTCGCGCATCGTCTTCGTCGTAGCGAAAGGCAAGGAAGCAATTCGCGAACATTTCGAGGCGGGTACGCGTGTTGAACTCGCCCTCCGCGAGACCGGCAACCTTGATGCGGCCAATCAGCTCGCAAACATTGGTGCGCATGCCACGTTCGAGTACGCGAACCAGGACCGGCAGCTTGGGATCGCTCACGCCGTGAACTGCGCCCGCAGCCTCCTCGAAGGGGCGCCCTTCGCCCTCATGTTCCCGGATGACCTGCTCCTTGGGCCGGTCTCCTGCGTGGGCGAATTGGCCGAGGCGTATGCATCCACTGGCGGCAGTGTCATCGCCGTCGAGCCCGTCAGCGACGCCGACGTTCCCCAGTACGGCATCGTCGATCCGGAAGACGACAGCAACCCTGCCCGCCTCCGCCGCGTCGTCGAAAAGCCCAAACTCGAGGACGCCCCGTCGCGCCTCGGCATCGTTGGGCGCTACATCCTCAGCGAGACAATCTTCGAGCACATCGACCGCATTCCCGCTGGAGCGAACGGCGAACTGCAGATCACCGATGCCCTCGCGAGCCAAATTGCGGCCGGCGAGGTGGTGTCATCTTTCCAGTTTTCCGGGCGCCGGTTCGATACTGGGCGTCCGCTCGGGTACCTTACTGCTGCGGTAGCCGCGGCGATGGAACGGAATGACCTTTCCGATGCCCTGCGCGGCCGCCTTGTCCCACTTCTCGCCCAGGGGTGAAGGCTCCATGCGCATTCTCTCCATCGGTTACCCGCTCCCGAACGTCGCGATCGATAACTACAACGCGCTCACCGCGCCGAGCTACAACGATTACGACGCGCTGATCGTCGATCCCGCCAGCATCACCAAAGTCGCGCGCGAACTTGCGGACGGCACAGCCGAATTCGAAGCCTTCGACGATCGCCCTATCATCAACGCGCCCACCACCGCCTCAAGCGTGTCGGCCGCGGACCAGCTTCGCCGCCGCGCCGAAGAGACGAAGCGGCTCCTGGAAGCTGGCGGACTGGTCGTTGTCCTCGCCCGCCCGGACGCGGTCCAGGGTGGCATTTTCGGGTTCGAAGGCTGCGACCGCTACCACTGGCTCCCGGCCCCCGGAGGGATCGCGTGGGGGATGCCCCACCTCCGGCCCGGCGAAGGCAAGACCGTCCGCATCGTCGCCGAGGACCACCCGTTCGCCGCCGTCATGCGCGAGAACCGGGCCGAAACAAGCTTCCGCGCAACCTTTGATGATCGTCAGCCGGAGATCCGCAGGGCCGGCAAAATCCTCGCAACCGGCGGAGCGGGCGTCCCGATTGCCATAGAATTTTCCGTTCTTGGCGGCCAGGTCGTGTTTATCCCCGTGATGGGCGAAAGCTCCTACACAAACCGCTCCAACATCGCTCAATCGCTAGTCGATGCGTGTGTCCGTCACGGCGGCAGCGACCACGGTGCGGCGGCGCCGTACTGGGTCCGCTCGCAGGCTCTCCCCGGGCTCGAACAGCTCGAAGCCGCGCTCGAAGAATCCGAAGCGGCCGCGAGCGAAGCCACCGCTCACGCCGAGGCAGTCCGCGAGCGGCACGACGTCATCGCGCGCCATCGGCGGCTCCTCTGGGAGGACGGTCAGCAATTCGTCAGCGCCAACGTCGAAGCCCTCAGGCTGCTCGGGTTCACGGTTCAGCACACCGCCGGCGACCCGATCACGGTGGAGAGCGAAGGCGTGAAGGCCTATCTCGAGCTTGAAAGCTCGCGCGAACAGGTCGTCGAATGGCCCTACATTCGCCTTCAGCGCCGCCTCGAAGAACACCTCCTGAAGCACGGCGAACTGCTCAAGGGTATCGTCGTTGCTAACGGCTGCCGCGAGAAGGACCCAGAACAACGCGAAGATGAACTCAGCCAGCCGCTCCGCGTCGCCTGCGAAAACTACCGCTACGCCCTCCTCTCCACGCGCACCCTCTACGAACTGGTGAAACGCGCCCTCGCCGGCGCCGATGACGCAGCGCTGCTCGCAATTCGTCGCCGGATAATGAGCGGCCATGGACTGATCGACCCGAGCACCATCCTCGGCGAGGCCCTCGAAGAAACCCCGGAAAGCGGCCCCATCTTCTAGCCACCCATCCCCTAAGGGCGTGTTCTGCTCATCCGCCCCGCACTCGTTCGCAGAGCGATCTCGCCAGCCTCTTCCTGGGGTAGACTTGCGCGCATGGTCAAGATCATTCGCCCCAACGAACGCGATAGCGGTACGGCCCAGACCCCCGGCATGGTCCGCCAGGCAGGCATCTCCAATGCCCTCACCGGCTCGGAAGGCCTCTGGATGGGCACCGCCGTGAATTCACCGAGCGCCTGTTCGGCCGCTCACCATCACGGGCACAACGAATCCGGCATCTACATCCTTCGCGGCCGCGTCCGCTTCCGTTGGGGCGAAAAGCTCGAACACGAAGTCATCGCCGAACCCGGCGACTTCATCTTCGTCCCGCC
>JBDTNM010000367.1:0-3009 GCA_039933735.1 bacterium
GACAGCATTCACGACGACGCGCAGGCCCAGAAGCTCGGGTTCCGTGGTGGCTTCGTGCCGGGGAGCGTGGTCGGGACGGCGGCGATGCCGGCAGTCAGCGAGGCGTTCGGCGAGGCCTGGATGAACGGCGGCTGGTACTCGTTCACGTTCGTTTCGCCGGTGTACGTCAACGACGAAGTGCGAGAAATAGCGCAAGGATCGCAAGAGGAGGTCGCCATCCAGGTGGTCGACCGGGATGGCCGTTTGTGCTGCAACGGCCGCGCCGGCCTCGGCGCCACCATCCCCTGGGATCTGGCCGCGGATGGAACACACGGGGCAGAAGGGGTGCTGCCGGGCATCGAAATCGGCCACCGTTTCCACGACGAACTGTTTGTGCCCGACCGGGAAGCCTGTCTCGGCACCGTTGCTTCCGGCGGCGACGAAACCCCGTGGTATCGGGAGCGTTCGCCCTGGGGCGGCCCGATCGTCCCACCGGAGTATCTGCAGGTGGTGGCGTTGCACCTCGTGCGCCATCCCGAACAAGCGCGGGTGCCGCGAGTGACCGGCGTGAGAGAACCGGGCATGTGGGCGCAACACGACCTGGCCATCAGCGGGCCGTTGTTCTTCGACAAGGAGTACCGCATCTCCGAACGCGTCGCGGACAAAGGCCGCTCCGGGCGGACCGTTTACCTGACTTACGAGTTCGAAGTGTTCGATGGCGACCGGCGCCTGGTGCATGCGCGCCACAAGGCGAAGTGGCTCGCCGAGGTGGAAGTCGGCAGCGAGCCCGCTTGAGTGCTGCACCGGCTTCGGCCAAAATCCGCCCGATGAGTGACTGGACGTTCCTGACAAACCATTCGCACGTCCTCCTCTGTATCGTCCAAAACCCCAGCATCCGTCTAAGTGAGATCGCGGAAAAAGTGGGCGTAACGGAGCGTACGGCGTTCGCGATCGTGACCGACCTGGTCGGCGAAGGCTACCTTTCCAAAGTCCGCCACGGTCGCCGCAACGAGTACCTGATCCATCCGGAACTGCCCTTCCGCCATCCGATCGAAAAGCAGTCGGAAATCCGCTCGCTGCTGGCCATTTTCGAACCGGACGCCTCCGCCGCGGGTTAGCGGACGGATTACTTCGCGAGCGCCTTTTCGTACTCCTTCTGAGCCTCGGGCATCCACTTCTGCAGATCTTTGATCCTGGTCGCATCGCTCGGGTGGGTGGAGGTGTATTCGGGGACTTCCGGGCTTTTGCGCTGGTCCGCCATGCGTTGCCAGAGAGCGACCGCCGCCTCGGGATCGTATCCAGCGCGAGCCATGTAGATAAGGCCGATGTGGTCGGCTTCGGATTCCATATCCCGGCTGAACGGCAGGAGAACTCCGTACTGCGCGCCCGCGCCAAAGAGGGCCAAGACCGCGCCCTGGGCCTGGGGACTGATCCCGCCGAGCGTTGTCGAAACGGCGGTCAGGCCAACCTGCGTGAGCTGCTCCTGGAGCATGCGTTCGGCGCCGTGCTGGGCGATGGCGTGGGCGATCTCGTGGGCCATGACCACCGCGAGGCCGTTCTCATCCTGGGTGACGGCGAGGATGCCGGAGTACACAGCCACCTTGCCGCCGGGCAGGCACCAGGCGTTCACTTCCGGGTCTTCCAGCAGAGTGAACTCCCAGTCGTAGCCCGGGTCATCGGCGGCGGCCGCAATACGCTCGCCCACGCGCTGGACCATGTCCGCCTCCGGCCCGCCGCGTACCACTTCGCTCGCCTGCTCGTTCAACACCTGGGCGTAGGCGTCGGCCCCGAGCTTCGCCTGATCCTTTTCGGACATGGCGACTTTCTGGGTGCGGCCGGTAACGGGCACGGTTTGTTCTTCAGCGCGGCAGTAAAGGAAGAGCGCAAATACGCACAGCCCGATGAGCAGCAGCCCAGCCCCGGCGATGTGCACATAGCCGCGATCGGAATGGATGACCGTTGTGGGGATCTGGCGGGCGGGGACCATTGCGCTAAGGCTACCGCCCCCGGGGAAGGGATGCGTATCATTTCGGTATGGATCGCGCGGCGGATATCTGGACTGAGCACAGCAACGGACTGATAGCCTTCTGCGCAAAGTGGGGGATCTCGGAACTCGCGCTGTTCGGCTCAGTCTTGCGAGAGGACTTTCGGCCCGAGAGTGACATCGATGTGCTGGTGCGTTTCGGCGAGCACCATCCGTGGTCAGTGTCGGACCACCTCGCGATGGAGGCTGAACTGAGTGACCTTGTCGGCCGGCGGGTAGAGATCACCAGCCGTCGTGCGCTCGAAGAGAGCCACAACTGGATTCGCCGGAGCGAAATCTTCGGCACAGCGCGCACGCTCTATGCAGCCTGACGCTTAACGCGGCTGCCACCAGTCCAGGAGATCGCTCCACTCGATCCAGCCGTAGAGACCGCTGATGCCTTGCTGGCCGAAGCCGAGACCGTCCTGCACAAGCTCGGGTTGCCCGCCGGCTGCACTGATCCGCCAGATGGAGCCCTGGCCGCCGGCATCGATGCGTGTGAAGAGGATAAACTCGCCATCCTTGCTCCAGACCGGATGCTCGTCGCGGTAGGCGAGGTCGGTGGTCAACTGGAGAGGTTGCCCGCCGAGCGGCTGCATCCACAGCCGTTCACCGGCCAAGCGCGCTGCCATCGCGGCGTTATCGAGCCCGCCGGGTTCGTTGGGAAACGCGACGTAGGCCAGATTGCGGCCGTCATGTGAGGCGGCGACAGCGGAGACGGAACCTTCCGCGGCGTTCGCCAATTCGTCAGTGACGCCGTCCTGCGCAATCCCGAGGGTGCGGCCGACATCGCCTGCGAAGCGGAAGCCGCCGTTGACGATAGCCACCCACTCAGCGCCCGCAGGGTTACTGAAGTGGTCAGCGAAGCCATCTGTGGAGCCGAGCTTGTTCGGAGTGCCGCCGGTGGCGGGCATGACATGGACATCAACGCTGCCGACCCAGGCGCTGTTCCCGAATCCAGGCGGTTCTCGGTAGAAGACCCACTTGCCGTCTCCGCTCCAGCCGAG
>JBDTNM010000368.1:0-2989 GCA_039933735.1 bacterium
CGACCGCGAGAAGTGCCGGGCCGGCTTCGCTCATGGTGGTGCGGACGTCGTTGAAGTCGAGGTTGATCGAGCCGTTCTGGCTGATGATGTTCGAGATCGACTGGATGGCCTGGCGCAGGACGTCGTCCGCTGTTTCGAAGGCCTGCTCGATGGTGACATCGGCCGGGCAGATTTCAATCAGGCGGGCGTTCGGGATCGCTATCAGGGTGTCGACCTTATCCCGCAGCCGGGCGAGGCCTTCTTCAGCCTGCTTCAAACGGCGAGCACCTTCCCACTGGAAGGGCTTGGTGACGACGCCTATCGTCAGGGCTCCGCAATCTTTCGCGATTTCGGCGACCACAGGAGCCGCGCCGGTGCCGGTGCCGCCGCCCATGCCAGCCGTGACGAAAACCATCTCGGTGCCGCGAAGGATGTCGTACAGCTCATCACGGCTCTCGTCGGCGGCGCGTTCACCGCGAGTCGGGTCACCGCCAACGCCGAGGCCCTTGGTGAGTTTTTCGCCAATACGCAGGCGCGTAGCCGCTTCGGAGACCATCAGTGCCTGGGAGTCTGTGTTACAGGCTACGAATGAGACTCCGGGTATTTTCGCCCGGACCATGCGGTTGACGGCGTTACAGCCGCCTCCGCCAACGCCAATAACCTTGATGTCTGGTAGGAGTTCGGTTTCGTATCGAAGGCTCACTGTGCTTAGGTTCCTTTCCGAATGAGTCGAGACTGCGGGGTTCGTCGTTGGATCTCATTCCTCTCCGCGCCGCTTACTGGGGCATTAGCGCCCTCCCCAGAGATGCGAGACGGCGGAAGATTCCACCGACGGGCACATCGAAACTCGGGCCGGGGCTGCTTTCAACGACGCGGTCGCGGGCACCGAGCGCGTATTCGACCAGGCCGATAGACGTGGCGAACGCCGGGGTACCGATCAAGTCGGAAAGTCCGGAATAGCCACCCGGTTTCCCTAGCCGGGCGGGGATGCCGAGGCGCGCTTCCGCCACCTCGGCGAGGCCGCGCAACTGGCTGGTGCCGCCTGTGAGAACCAGCCCGGCGGCGAGCTTGTCGTAGTAGCCGACGCGTTTCAGTTCGACCGCGACCATCTCGAGAATTTCCTCGGAGCGGGCCTGGAGGATTTCGCAGACGTGACGGAGATCGACCATCTTCTTGGCCTGGGTGCCGAAGGCCTGGATCTCCACGGTGTCGTGCATCGAGGCATCGGCGTATGCGGCCCCGACCGTGGCCTTGAGCGTCTCCGCGGCCTCCCAGGGACAGCGCAAGACCCTCGCGAGGTCGTTGGTCAACTGCGAGCCGGCGATTGGGAGGCAGGCGGTATGGGCGAGGCTGCCTTCGTCGTACACGGCGATGGAGGTTGTGCTGCCGCCGATGTCAACGAGGGCCACTCCCTGCTGGCGTTCTTGCTCTTCAAGGACGCTCGTGGCGGAGGCGATGCATTCGAGGACAATATCGTCGACCTGGACGCCCGCGCCTTCGACGCATTTCGTCAGGTTTTGGACGGCCGACACTGCTCCGGAAACGATGTGGACCTCCGCATCGAGGCGGCCGCCGAACATGCCGACAGGGTCTGTGACGGGTTCGGTGCCTTCGATCCAGTACCCGCGGGGAACGACGTGGATCACCTGACGATTGGTCGGGATGGCGACCTGGCCAGCGCTTTCCAATACTCGGGAGCGGTCGTCTTCCGAGATGGAACGGGACCGATCCGGGATCGCGATGATGCCCCGGTTATTCTGCGACGAAATATGGCCCCCGGAGATCCCAACGACCGCGCTCAGAATGCGCATGCCGCAGGCCTGTTCGGCTTTTTCGACAGCGATCCCAATGGCCTCGCGGGCGCTCTGGATGTTGTCGATGACGCCGCGCGAGAGCCCGGCCGCGGGCGTGACGCCCACGCCGAGGATGCGCGTCTCCCCCTGGTCTCCCATGTCGCCGACGATGACCGCCACTTTCGTGGAACCGACATCAATAGCTGCGACCGTGCTGCGTCTTCTCATGACCGTCTCCTTACTGCAGTACCGGCCGATTGCCGTAGCGCAGGTCGATTGTTGTGTAGTCGATGTTTCTCACCTGGGCTTCTTGCGCGAGCGCGGCCCAGACCGAGAGCTTGTAAGCGATGGAAGACGAGTCGCCGAACAGCGCCGTCTGGTTGTTGGTGGTGGTGACCTGGACGCCCTTGCCAGTTATGAACGCAACTTCGGCGACGGTGGTGCCCAATTGACGCGGGAGCTTTTCGTAAATCTCCGCCGCAGCATCGACAGCCTGGTAGTCGACTCGGTCGCCGATGATGCGGTTGCCGAGTTCGGTGCTGCGAATCAACGGTGAGCCGGCGTCGGCCGGACCCTGGCCAAGCACCACGCCCTCGCGGTCGATGGTGTACTGGACGCCAGACTGCTCCCACGTGCCCCAGGCTCTGCGCTCTTCGATCACCACTCGGACGGTATGCGGCCAGTGGCGTTCGATGCGGACGGAGTTGACGAGCGGCTGCTGATAAAGCGCTTCCTGAGCGGCGGCGAGGTCAGCATCGAACATCGAATCGCCGAGCAAGTTCGTCGACTCCACCAGGGTGCCGGTTGCGAGGCGCTGGTTCCCAACGACTTCGACGTTCGACACCTTGAAGAAGGGCGAAGACCACGTCCAATAAGCTCCATAGCCGAGCACGGCGATGACACCAGCGGCCATCGCAAATGTGAACAGACCTTTGGATGGCCGCCAGCCGAACCGCGGCAGCCGGAAGCGCGGACCCCTCGGGCCACGCGGCGGTTTTCCGCCGACAACGCCGCGATTGCGCTTGACGATCGTGTGGTTGATTGGTTCGCCCACGCTCGGCCTCTGGCGCTTAATGATGCGGCGGACCGTGGAGTTCTTCGGTGGACGATTGCGTTTGACGATCATCGATTCGACCTCCGCTGATGGCGAGCGAGGGCGAGGTCGAGGATTTTCGTCAGGAGGGGCGTGTACCCGAGGCCTGACGCTTCCCACAACT
>JBDTNM010000369.1:0-2987 GCA_039933735.1 bacterium
TCACGATGGCGCCGACGGCCGTAACGGGATCGACTATCGCGATGCTGAACGACACGTGCGGGAACATCGTGCAGCTCACGCAGCTGTCCTGGTAGTTCGAATCGGGGACCGGTGGTGCGGCCGCGGGCTTTTCGCGGCTGCACCAGCAACGGAGAATCGGGCGTGCTGAGCCCGATGCCAGCGACGGCCGCCCACGCCACGACGAAGGAGTCGCCGATGTCTCAAGTGAAATCCCCGGCCGGCATGCACGACTTCATCCGGGTGCAGGGCGCTCGCGAAAACAACCTCAAGGACATCAGCGTCGAATTGCCGAAGCGCAAGTTGACGGTGTTCACCGGGGTGTCCGGGTCCGGGAAGAGTTCGCTTGTCTTCGGCACGATTGCGGCGGAATCACAGCGGTTGATCAACGAGACCTACAGCGCCTTCGTGCAGGGCTTCATGCCCACGCTGGCGCGGCCCGATGTCGACGTCCTCGAAGGGCTGACGACCGCGATCATCGTGGACCAGGAACGGATGGGGGCGAATGCGCGGTCGACCGTGGGCACGGTGACCGACGCCAATGCCATGCTCCGCATCCTGTTCAGCCGCCTCGGGCAGCCGCATATCGGCTCGCCCCAGGCGTTCTCGTTCAACGTTGCCTCTATCAGCGGCGGCGGCGCCGTCACGATGGAGCGCGCGGGGAGGACCGTTAAAGAGAGCCGCAGTTTCAGCATCACGGGCGGTATGTGCCCGCGTTGCGAAGGCATGGGCTCAGTCAGCGACTTCGACCTCAGCGCGCTGTACGACGAGAGTAAGTCGCTCAACCAGGGCGCCATCTCCGTCCCTGGCTACAGCATGGAAGGCTGGTATGGACGGATCTTCAGCGGCTGTGGCTTCTTCGACCCCGACAAGCCAATCAAGGACTTCACGAAGAAGGAACTGGACGACCTCGTCTATAAGGAGCCGACCAAAATCAAGGTCGACGGGATCAACCTCACCTATGAAGGTCTCGTCCCGAAAATCCAGAAGTCGTTTTTGTCAAAGGATGTCGACGCGCTCCAGCCCCACATCCGGGCGTTCGTCGAGCGCGCGATCACGTTCGCGATCTGCCTGGAATGCCATGGCACGCGACTCAGCGAAGGCGCCCGTTCTTCGAAGATCAACGGACTGAGCATCGCCGACGTGTGCGCCATGCAGCTCAGTGACCTCGCTGGCTGGATTCGCACAGTCGAAGGCGCGTCCGTTGCTCCGCTGCTGGCATCGCTCCAGCAGATCCTCGATTCCTTCGCCGAAATCGGGCTGGGTTACCTGTCGCTCGACCGCACATCGGGCACGCTTTCGGGAGGCGAAGCCCAGCGCGTGAAGATGGTCCGGCATCTCGGCTCGGCACTTACGGACGTCACCTACGTCTTCGATGAGCCGACCATCGGCCTCCACCCGCACGACATCCATCGCATGAACGAACTCCTGCTCCGGTTGCGGGACAAGGGCAACACGGTGCTGGTGGTGGAACACAAGCCGCAGACGATCGCCATCGCCGACCACGTGGTTGACCTCGGGCCGGGGGCCGGCGCCGCAGGTGGCGAAGTCGTCTTCGAAGGCACGGTCGAAGGGCTGCGCGCCAGCGGCACGCTCACGGGACGGCACCTGAGCGACCGCGCCGCGCTGAAGGCTGCGGTGCGAAAGCCGACCACCAAACTCGCAATCCGAGGCGCCAACGCCCACAACCTCCAGGACGTTGATGTCGATGTGCCGCTCGGGGTGCTCTGTGTGGTCACCGGGGTTGCCGGTTCGGGGAAGAGTTCGCTGATCCATGGCTCAATCCCGCATTCAGCAGGCGTCGTCACGGTCGACCAGGGCGCGATCCGGGGATCGCGGCGCAGCAACCCGGCGACGTATACGGGCCTGCTCGACCCGATCCGCAACGCTTTCGCGAAGGCGAACGGCGTGAAGGCCGCACTCTTCAGTGCGAACTCCGAAGGCGCGTGCCCGGCCTGCAACGGTGCCGGGGTGATCTACGTCGACCTCGCGATGATGGCCGGGATTGCCACCACGTGCGAAGAGTGCGAGGGCAAGCGTTTCGAGGCCTCAGTGCTCGACTACCATTTCGGCGGCAAGGACATCAGCGAGGTGCTCGCCATGCCGGTCGCCGAGGCCGAGCAGTTCTTCGGGGCGGGCGAAGCGCGGGTCCCGGCGGCGCACGCCGTCCTTCGCCGACTCGCCGATGTTGGGCTTGGGTACATCACGCTGGGCCAGCCGCTGACCACACTCTCCGGCGGCGAACGCCAGCGGCTCAAGCTGGCGACGAACATGGCCGAGAAGGGCGAAATCTACGTGCTCGACGAACCCACGAGCGGCCTCCACCTCGCTGACGTCGAACAGCTTCTCGGCCTGCTGGACCGTCTCGTCGATTCCGGGAAGTCAGTCATCGTGATCGAGCACCACCTGGCGGTCATGGCCCACGCCGACTGGATCATCGACCTTGGACCCGGCGCGGGCCACGACGGCGGCCGGATAGTCTTCGAAGGCACGCCCGCAGAGTTGGCCGCGGCCAAATCCACCCTGACCGGCGAGCATCTCGCCGCCTACGCCGAGGCTTAAGTGATGGATCCGCTCTTCACCGTCAACGGCGCGGTCCGCTACGACCCGGCAGTCGACCTCTGGCTGGATACGCGAGCGCCGGCGCTGGGATCTCTCGCCAGACAGTGGTTCGCCGTCATGCGCGGTTGTGGCGATGACGTCCTCGCGTTGATCCACGACGGTTGCCCGGTTGCCTGCATCGACGACGCAGCGTTCGCCTACGTGAACGCGTTCAATGCGCATGTGAACGTTGGCTTCTTCCGCGGCGCTGAGTTAGCGGACCCCACCGGCATCCTGCTCGGCACTGGCAGGCAGATGCGTCACGTGAAACTGAAGCCAACAGAGTCGCCAGACACGGCAGCGCTCACGCGCCTCATCGCCGAGGCGTACACCAACATCAAGGCGCACCTCGCCGTCGAACGCTGAGC
>JBDTNM010000370.1:0-2977 GCA_039933735.1 bacterium
CGTAGCCGGGCAGCTCCGCATCCCAGTGCTTCTGGTAAAACTTCTTGTCGTGGATGCCGTTGGGGAAGCGCAGCAACGTCATCGGCCGGTCGCGAATGTGCCGTTCGATCGCCGGCCAGATGCGGGCCGCATAGACGAGGACGTCGCGCTTCGTGTGCGCAGGACCAGTCGCGCTCGGCCAGAGAATTTTGTCCAGATTGGTGACGGCCAGCTGCCAGCCTTCTTCCTTGAGCAGCGCTTTCCCTTTGGCCTGCAGCAGCTGTTCTTCGATGGCCGCGGTGCTGATCGTGGGAGTTTGGGCGGGTGACTCACCCGGCGGATTCGCCGGCGTATCCCGAACCTCGACGACGGACGGATCGACCAGCCCTTTGAATATCGGTGCGCGCAACAGGTTCGCGTTCGTGCGGTTGGCGTATTCGACTTTCACTGCGATTTCGGGTTTGACCCAGGTGGCGGTCTTGTCATCCTGGGTTGGTCCGGAGAACGGGCTGGCCTTCTGAATCAACGGTTCCAGGCGCTGCCGCATTGCCGTGGTGTCGCGGTCGGTGAAACCGCTGCCGACTTTGCCCCGGTACTCCAGCTTGCCCTCGACGAATTCGCCGATCACGAGCCCGCCGAAGCTTTTCCCCCGGTGTCCGGTCCCGGCCGTAAATCCACCGATGCGGAAGACGTCGTTGTCGCTGTACTTGCGCTTGATCCAGGCTGCGCTGCGTTTACCCGGTTCGTACAGACTTTCGGCTCGTTTCGCGATGATGCCTTCGAACCCGGATTCAGTGGCGATGGTGAAAGCGTCGTCCGCGGAGGCCGGGATGGCGAACACCTGCGTGAACTGGGGCAAGGGCAGAATCACCCGTGCAAGCATCTCCCGGCGTGCGTTGAGCTTCACCCTCGTCAGGTCAAAGCCGTCGAGATGGAGCAAGTCGAACGCGTAAAAGACGGTCGGGATGGTGCGTTCAGCGGCGGCGACCTGGGTCGCGTCCTGGAGGTTCATCCGCTGCTGGAGGAGCTCGAATGAAGGGCGCCCGGCTGGGTCGATGGCGACGATTTCGCCATCGAAGACGGCAGAGGTCGCGGGCTGCTGCTTGAGTGCGGCAACTACGCCGGGGTAGGCCTTCGTGACGTCGATGCCGTTGCGTGAACGCAGTTCGACCTCGCCGTGGTCCAGGATTGCGATGATGCGGACGCCATCCAACTTCGGTTCGTAGATGTAGTCGCCAGACCGTGGCACGGGGGTCGCGCTGGCAAGCATCGGCTCAACTCGGGCGACGGCTGCGGGCCTGGCGCCTTCGACTACGCCGGGGCTGAACGACCAGTCGGTGCCGAGGGTGTTGGCGACCGCGCCGGCGCGAAGGTCATCGAGGGTGAAGCCGGTGGCCACGGAGGTATCGTCATCGAGGACGTCGGCTGCGGGGTCCGAGGCCGCGTCCTTGTGCTTCAGCAGAAGCCACTCGCCGTTCGTCTTCATGCGGACGAGCGCCCAGGAGCCCTTGAGTTTCCTGCCGCGCAACGTTATGCCAACTTTGCCGTTTGCGATGCCCTTGCGGAATTCGGCTTCGGCGAGGGCGCGGTCGGTGAACGGAGGTGTGATCTTTTCGTCGGGAGCGAACGTGCCGGCATCCCAGATCAGGCTCGGGCCCGCGCCGTACTCGCCTTTGGGGATGAGCCCTTCGTACGAGGCGTAGGGCAGCGGGTGATCTTCCGTGGGTGTCGCGAACCGCTTTTCACCGGTTGCGGCCGACGGGCCTTTGGGCACGGCCCAACACTTCATTACGCCATCGAGTTCGAGCCGAAGGTCGTAGTGCATCGCTCGGGCGGCGTGCATGTGGACCATGAACCGCAACGGTCCGGCGACAGCCGACGGCACAGAGGCATCCGGCTCGGATGTCTTCGAGAAGTCGCGTTTCTTGCGGTACTCGGCGAGCGAATCGCCCGGCACGACGGGTTAGCTGACGCCCGCGGGCGTCTTCTTCGCCCGGCTGCGAGCAGGCTTTTCCGCTTCGGGCGCCGGCAGTGGTTCGGACTCGCCCTTGCGCTTCTTCGCCGCCTCGACGCTCGCCTTGAGCGCAGCCATGAGGTCGACCGCCGGGGCGAGAGCTGCAGGTTCCGCCGGAGCGACGTACTCGTGGCCTTCGAGCTTGGCTTCGATGATCTCCTTCAGCGAGTCGCGGTATTCGTCGCGGTACTTCGAGGGATCGAATGGCTCCTGGAGGAGGTCGATGAGCGCGTAGGCGACCTTCATCTCGGCGTCGGAAACCTTCACTTCCGGGGTTTCGAAATCGGGTGGTTTGATTTCGTCGGAATAGAACAGCGTCTCAAGCATGAGCGAGCCGTTGCGCGGGCGAAGCGAGCAAAGCCGCTCCTTGGTGCGCAGGGCGATCTTGCCGACGGCGTTGAGCTTTTTCTCTTCGAGCGCCTTCACGAGCAGCATGAACGGCTTTCGCCCCATCTCCTCCGGCTCGACGTGGTAGCTCTTTTCGTAGAACACGGGGTCGATCTCTTCGGATTCGACAAACGCCGTTAGCTCAATAGTGTGCTTGCTGGGGATGGGCAGCTTTTCGAGATCGCTTTCATCGACGAGCACGAAATGGTCTTTGGCGTACTCGTAGCCCTTCACAATCTCGTCGCTCTCCAGGTCCTTGCCATCGCTCGCGCAGCGGCGGACCAGCTTTATGGGGCTGTTGTCGGCCGCATGGAGCTGGCGGAAGGAAATGTCCTGGCTTTCGGTAGCGGTGAACAGCTTGATAGGGATGGTCACCATGCCGAAGCTGATGGTGCCTCTCCAGAGAGCTCGAGCCATAAGGGGCCTCCGGCGCGCGGCAGCGCGGATACCGGCCGGGGAGCCGGGAATTCACTCTACCATAATGGTTGGGGTGAGCATGAAGTTGTAACGCGACATCGCGTGACGGGATTGAGGGTGGTGGGCCCACCGGGATTCGAACCCAGGACCAACCGGTTATGAGCCGGCCGCTCTCACCGC
>JBDTNM010000371.1:0-2972 GCA_039933735.1 bacterium
GGAGTTGACCCCCTCCCTTACGGTCGGGCCACGGTGATGCGTGGTGGGATGGGTCGGGTGGGTTGGTTTGGGTGCGGCCTCCCTTACGGTCGGGGCTAGTGGTGGGAGGGACGGCAAGTCGATCCTATTTCCGGAAGCGCGTGGTGGAGCCTGGGATCCGCTTACTGCGTGCGCGGTTCTTTTGTTGCGGTGCCGGGCTCGGGGAGATCTCAAAGAATTCTTGCGAGAGGGGTTGACTTCGTTGCTAAAGTGAACGACTATTCATTCAGTGAATGAAGGTTCACTCAGTCAAGGAGGCACGAACCATGTACAACGAACTTATGAACGCTCGAATCAACGAACTTCGAGTTGCTGAAAAGACGATCAGCCACCGGATGGCCTGGGAGCAAGTCTCGCGGATCGACCGGCTGGAGCGTGCGCTCAAGATGGCCCGGGGTAAACTGCAGATTCTGCCGACACTCTCCGCAAAGGCGCACTAAACTTATGGCCCGCGTATCCGATGCCCACCTCGAAGCTCGCCGTCAGAGCATTCTCTCGGCGGCGACGAAGGTGTTTTCTCACAAGGGGATAGCCTCCGCGACGATGGCGGAGATCGCATCGGAGGCGGGAATTTCGCCCGGCGCCATCTACCGCTATTTCGAAAACAAAGAAGAGCTGGCGCGGGGCTGCATGAACGAATCGGCCGAGGCGATCAAGAACGCATGGGCCAACCCGGCGGCGCTGGAGTTGTCGTTCAACGAACTGGCGGCGCTGACGTTCGCCGGGATATCGACGCCGGAAGAGGCCGTCGACACGCAGATGTTCCTTGAGCAGATGCTGATCGGCGTGCGCGACGGCAATTCCGCGGTGGTAAGCGACTTCAAGGGCGAGTTGGCGAGCGTGAAGAACGGCATCGCGTTCTTGATGCGCCGCGAATACGGCGATCGATTGGAAGCCTTCGACCTGGAACGCCTGGCGGAAGCGCTGTTCGCGTTTTACTGGGGCGCGCGGCTGATCAAGATGATGTCGCCCGAGTCGGACCCGGTCGCGCAGTACGGCCAGGTGCAGAAGCTGATGTCGGTTGCGCTTGAGCGGTAGACCGCTCCGAACGTTCTGAAATTGCACGGCCCCGGGAAATCCCCGGGGTCGTTTTTTTGCGCTGGCGGCGGCGCGTTAGCAATCCGATAAGCAAACGATCACGGGCGATTAATGAGCGCGCTAAAGACTCCGCCTCGGTGACCGCTAGAGCGTGTCACGATGCTGGAGGAGTTTTAATGTCGAGATGGACTTTCGCGAAGTCGGCCGCGGGCCGGCTTTCGGCGGTGATAGCGGTCGGCGCCATCGCGGGGATGGTGATCGGCGGGACGGCGACGGCTGCAACGCCGGCCGGGGGGCCAAATGCCTGCTCAGCGACCCAGATCCAGTTGGCCGCCGGGCTTACGCTGCGCACGGTTGCGCTCTCCGGTGGCCCGGTGAAGGACACGGGTGGGGCGGACATGGGAATCGTGAAATCCGACGGCGACATGATGGTGGTTTCGCCCGATGGGCGATTCATCTACTGGGTGAATGAAGTGAACACGGGTGGGCAAGTGCTGCGCACCGACGTGGCCAGTGGTGAAACCGTCCTCATCGCACAGTCCGGGATCATCGAAGTCGACGCGGACGGAAAGCAGATCCTGGACGGCGGGTCGCCGGCTAATGGCTGGCGCCGGCTCGACCCGATCAGGTGGATGCCGAACGGCTGGCTGATGATCGGCGAAGAAGCGACAGCTGGCCGCAACTACGCGGTAAACCCGGTGACGGGTGACTTCCATGCGCTCGACGCGACGGGGTGGTTCGAGCACGAGGGCATCGTTCTCACGGCTGACGGAACGCTGTATGAAGGTGACGAGTCTCGCGGAGGCGGCCTCTGGAAGTTCGTCCCATCGAACGCGGACTACACGGCCGGCAAGCTCTCGTACCTCCTGAAGGACGGCAGCTGGAAGGAAGTGAGCGACCCGAAGAGGGCGCAGGCGACCCAGTTGGCCGACTCAAGCGCTGCTGGTTTCCAGCGCATCGAGGACATGGAAATTGGGCCGGATGGATACATCTACGGCACCGAGACGGAGTTCAATGTCGATGGCCAGTTGTGGCATGGCGGGCGGGTGTTCCGCTTCAAGCCTGGAACGACCACAACTGTGGAAACGTTCGTCGCCGGAGGGGCTGGATTTGCGATTGGCGCGTTTCAGTACCCGGACAACATCGTTTTCGACAACAAGGGCAATCTACTCATCGCGGAAGACATTCCGGATGATTCCGCCAATCCCCCAACCAACCCTGCGACGAAGCAGTTCAACAACCAGCAGGACGACCTCTGGCTGGTGACGCCTTCGAAGCAGACCCTGCGGCTGGGTTCGTTGGCGAATTCGCCGAAGGCGACGCCCTGTCAGAACGAGTGGACTGGATTCGCCTTCAGCGCCGACTACTCGACGCTGTATGTGCATCAACAGCACGCGGCGGATAGCCCGTTGCTGGCGCTGGGGAACTACCAGGCGGCGATAGCCGGGTTCGGTGGTTCGGGGTCGGCGCCGTTGCCGCCGAATACCGGTAGCTCGGAGGGCGCGGCGAATAGCGCGGGGCGCGGGGAAGTGCTTGCTGGGCTGGGGCTGCTGATTGTCGCGGTCGCGGTGAGTGGCGGTTGGAAAGTCGCGCGGAGGGGACGGAGCTAAGCGCGGTTTCGGTTCGTTGAATTGAAGGGGGAGGCCGGTGGCCTCCCCCTTTTGTCGGTTCAGGCGGGTTCGAGGTTGGAATCGGCGGCGTGGTTGGGGCCAGCGGGCCGCCTCCCTGACGGTCGGATCCAGGATTTGGGTGTTGTTTCTTGGGTTGGAGGTGAGGCGGGGCTGGGCGACTGGGGGTGGGGGGAGGGTCGGTCGGGGTGGTGGCGGCTCTTGGGATGGCACTGGGCCCCCCGGCCCCAGCGGAGACGGAGCTCCGCGACTACGGATGGGTGGGGG
>JBDTNM010000372.1:0-2968 GCA_039933735.1 bacterium
AGCAGGTCGAGCACCTCCCGTTGGCGCGGTGTGAGTGGTTCAACGGTGGTCCGTTTCGGTGTCATCTCCAAGACGCTACAACGCACGGTTCGGGCTCACCCTACTCCATAGGGATCATGCCGAAACGTGATACTTCCGTTTCTCGTACTTCAGTTGTAGTCCGGGGGAAACGCCGTATTGCTGCGGAGGAGTTCCTGTTTCCATGCGAGTTCGCGTTCATGGAAGGAGTCAGCTGCCGCAAGCACCTCATACGTGTGAGATTTCGAATGCTCATCGAATCGGATGAACTCCAGCGGGGGGCCTCCGTACCCGCCCGCGTCGTCGACGCGCAGGACCGGGCTGGCAGCGTTTGGCTCGAAGACCACGGTCACAGCCAGCGGAACCTGAGTCAGTGAACGTGGACTCAGTGCGAAAATCAGGTAGTAGCGCGATGAGTCCTGAATTGCGATGAGCTCCAGACTGGCCGAACGGCCAGCCACCAATTTCTCGAAATCGGCCTGCTGCCGTTTCAGTGGTATGCGGCCGGGCTGCAGGCTTTCGGCCAGCGACCACTGAGTGTCAACTCCCGGCTGCAGGCCGTAGAAGTCGCAGACATTCCCTTCCCTGGTCAGGATCGTCTCGCACCGGGCTGTTCGCTGCGGAATCTGTGCGAAGACTCCATCGAATCTTCCGGCCTCAACCAATTCGACCAGGGTCTTGAGGCCGGGATCCGTTTTCGACCGCTCGGCGACGACCTCGTGCGGGTCGCGCTCCCTCGGGAGCAATTTCGAAATGGAGGTTGGCTCGGGCGTAGGCGAGTTAGCGATGCTCGTCGCGGTCTCGCCGACGACCCCTTCATTTGGATCGCATGCCACCGCGACGGACCAAATCAGTGCGAAGCCGGCGATTAACACTCTCATGAGGTAATAACGTTTCCGAACGACGGTTGGTTCCACCTAGATCACCGACCCAATCCCCGTCCGCGGCCAGTAGCGCCAGCGCACCCGCCCCAGCAACAGGTTCGCGGGCACCGGACCGAAGTGGCGGCTGTCGGTGCTTTCTTCGGCGTTGTCGCCTTCGACGCGGACTTCGCCGTGCAGGTCGATGGAGGTGATGCGCTTTACCAGGTGGCGTTGGAGTTCGCGGGGGTCAGCGAAGACGACGACATGGCCGCGCTTTGGGAGCTTCGTGCGGTAGGCATGCTCATCCACCAGCACCCAGTCGCCGGGAGAGAGCGTCGGGGTCATCGATTGGCCGGAGATGGCGAACCGCCGGTAGCGGCGCCCGGCCCGATAGGCAGCGCCAACGCCCGCTGCAATCAACGCGGAACGAAACAACACGGGCGCGACTCGATGAGCAGTCATCGGTCAATTTTGCACGGACGGTCTCAACCGGTGCCACCCGCATTGGCAAAAAGAAAAGCCCCGCTCGAAGTTCGAGCGGGGCCGTCCTGTTGGTGCGACTGCGTGGAACTAGGGGTTCGCGCGGTAGAAAGCCACTTCCCGGTTCTTCGTCGCCCAGAACATCTTGTGGATGTCCTCGATGGCGCCGAGCAGCGCTTCGCCGTTGGCCGGGTCCTGCTCGGTCTTATTCTTCGAAGCCAACTTGGCCGCCTTCCAGAACGTGTCGTGCAGGTTCGGGTACTTCTCGAGGTGTTCCGGCTTGAAGTAATCGTGCCAGAGGACGTCGAGTTCGTGCTTCACGATTTCGGCCTGAGATTCTTTGATGGAGATGAAGCGGGTGCGGGTGTTTTCGGTTGCGGCGTCCTGCGCGTCGCCGAGGGCGGCAATCTTCTTTTCCATTGAGAGCACGGCCTCAGCGGCGATGCGGGCCGAAGCCGGGTCGTAGACGCCGCACGGGCCGTCGCAGTGTGCGTAGGCAACGTTCGACGGGCGAAGCAGTCGAGTAATCAGTTTCATTGGGAGCCCCCTAAAGGTTGGAAAATGAGCGAAATAGAGCGTGACAGATTCACTTGCCGCGCGCCACTGGCCAAAGCCGCCCCGGAGCAATTTTGCAAGCATGTTGAAATGCTGTGTGCGCTGAAAGGCGCGCAGGCAGACTCCTGAGTGTTTCGCGTAAAGTCCACCCATGCCCTCGATACTCGACTCGGTCATCGACGATCTCGCCGCCGAACAGGCTGCCCTCGAAGTAATTCTCGAACGCATGGCCCCGGACGCCTGGGAGGTCGACACCCACGCTCCGGGCTGGTCCGCCCGCGACCAGGTCGCCCATCTCGCCCAGTTCGATGCGATGGCTACCATGGCCATCCGCGATCCCGAAGGCTTCAAAAGCCATCTTCGTTCGCCCGAAAACAGCGAGGCCGCCTACCTCGCCCGCGCTCGCGCACTCTCCAGCAGCCAACTCCTGGAGCGCTGGAGAAGCGACTCCAACACATTGATCGAAGCCGCGCGCACTGTCGATCCCACCGCCCGAATCCCCTGGGCCGGCCCGGCTATGTCCGGAGTCTCGTTCATTACGGCGCGCCTCATGGAATGCTGGTCGCACGGCCTCGACGTCGTCGATGTTGTCGGCATCGAACGGCCCGACACCGACCGGCTCCGGCACGTCGCATTTATCGGCGTCCGCGCGCGGCCCTACAGCTACTCCAACCGAGGGCTGCAGCTACCGCAGGTACCGATCCGCGTATCGCTAACGCCGCCTTCCGGGGCAACCTGGGAACTCGGCGAACCCTCGACCGAGAACGTCATCAGCGGCGACGCGAGCGAGTTCTGCCAGGTCGTCACCCGCCGCCGCCACATCCTCGATACGAACCTCGAAGTCAAAGGCGACGCCGCGAGCGAATGGATGGGCATCGCGCAGGCGTTTGCGGGGCCTCCCGGCGCCGGCCGCCAGCCCGGCGAGTTCCCGAAGCGGCCCGCACCTTGACCGACCAACTCGTCCACCTCGAACTCGCGCACGGCGTCGCCACCATCACGCTCGATTCGCCTGCGAACCGCAACGCGCTTTCGCGTCAGCTCACTGCCGAACT
>JBDTNM010000373.1:0-2965 GCA_039933735.1 bacterium
TGCGCCAGTGCGGCTGGCAGGTCATCCATGGCCTGGCGGACAATCGCCTGCAACATGCGGGTCTCGATGACTGCCCCGCCGCGTCCGCCGGATTCGGCTGCTCCGCGGAGCCGTTCGAGAAACCGCTCGACCGACCGAAGCCCGGCGCTATCGTGGTCGCGCAAGGACTGCGCAATCATCACGCGCGCCAGGGTGAGGTGATGGTACTCACGGGGATATGCCGGCTCATCGTCTAGCGAAAGGCCCTCGGCCTTCGTCCAATCCCGCGCCTCCGCGATCCGACCCTGGGCGACCATGAGCCGTGCTCTCCAGGCAGCCACCGGACGGACGTTAGGAACCGGCGTGCGGATATAGAGCGGTTCGGCCTGGTTCAACAACTCCGTGGCCCCGGCCAGGTCCCCGTGGGCGACCCGAAGACGGGCCTGGGCCAGGCATCGCCGATACGGAGTGGAGGGCGGCACCGTTGAAATGCCAGATTCCTCGCCCAACTGAAGGTGATGGACTGCGGCCTGCAGGTCGTTTCGCTCGCAGTGCAACTCGCTCAGCCCGAACTGCAGGTTCGGCACCCCGGTTACGTTCGGATTTCCCCCGCGAGCAGCGAATTCCAGCGCTCGCTGATACATGCGTTCGGCTTCGCGTAGTCGGCCCGTCTCTTTCAACATCTGCGCGTTGTTGAAACAAGAGATCATCGTGAGCTCGACGTCGCCGGCTCGTTCGTAGCTTGCGACAGCCCCCAGATGACGCGATTGGGCAGCCTCAAGTTCGCCGTTTGCCCAGAGTGGGAGTGCGAGCAACGAGGCTGCTGCACCCAGCCAGTGATGCTCGTCAGGCGCGAGGAGATCCAACGCCCGGCGCGCCAGTTCGAGCGTAGCTTCGAGATCACCAGCCGCCATCGTGAGATAGGCGCGGGCGAGCGCGATTCGTGAGGGTAACGACTCGAAGCCGGGTAGATCGGCGATGACGATGTTCTCTCCGGCTGCAGCGTCATTCAGCGCGCGTTCGGCGTCGTCGAGGCGAGCGGCTGACCCCTCCAGGTCGCCCATCCCCTGGAGCGCCATAGCGTAGTAGGTGCCGAGTATCGGCATCGAGCGGACGATGTCGTGGGGAATCGGCTTGAGCCAGGCAATCAGCCGGTCGGGCTGGTGATTTTTCATCGCGGACTCCGCTTCCAGTTCCACCAGCTTGGCCGCGCGTGCGAAATCGTTCGCAGCCTGCGCGCTGCGAATTGCCTCCGCACGCCGGCCGTTCTCTTCGTACCACGCACTCGCCCGGCCGTGGAGCCCCGGCACCTGTTCCGCCATTTCCTCCGCGAGGTGCGCGCGCAGCACATCGGCGAAGAGGTGGTGGTAGCGGAACCACTGGCGGCTGTCGTCCAGGCGAACGACGAACAGGTTGCTTCGCTCCAGGCTCTCGAGCATCGCCTTGCCGCTGTCCTGGCCGGTGACCGCATCGCAGAGGGGTGCATAGAGACTGTCGAGGATCGAGGTCTTCAGCAGAAACTCCCGGACCTGAGCCGGCTGGCGCGCCAGCACTTCTACCACCAGATAGTCGACGATGTAGCGGTCATTTCCAGTGAATGCGCTAATAAACGAGGCCACGTCATCGCGCCCCTGGATAGAGAGCCCGGCGAGTTGAAGGGCCGCCGCCCATCCTTCCGTGCGGGATTCCAGGGCGGCAACCTCCTGGGAGTTGAGCTCCAGGCCCATGCCATTGAGAAAGGCGGTTGCCTCCTCCCCGACGAACCTCAGGTCCGATGCTCGAACCTCCGTCAATTCCCCGCGTACGCGCAAACGCGGCAGCGTGACTGATGGGTCGGCGCGACTGGCGATGATGAGGTGCATCTGCGGCGGCATGTGTTCGAGCAGGAATTCGACGCCGGCGTGAATCATGGGCACGTTGATCACGTGGTAGTCATCGAGCACCACCACCAGGTCGCGAGGGTTGGCAGCGACCTCGTTCAGGATCATCACAAGCAACGTCTCGATGGGTGGGGTGTGTTGCATTCGCAGCAGTTCCAGCACGCCGCCCTTGCCCGCTTCCGGCCGGACTCTTTCAAGAGCACCGACGAGGTACGACCAGAACGTTGGCTGATCGTTGTCGTTCTGGTCTAGCGACAGCCAGGCAATGTCGCGTTCTTTCGCCGATGGCGACGCAAGCCATTCGGCCAGCAACGTGGTCTTGCCGAACCCGGGTGGCGCCGAAACGAGGGTGAGCTTCGACTGCACTCCCCGAGCCACGCGCTCTACAAGGCGCGGACGTTGGACCTGCCCCGCGCGCCACCTAGGGAAGTAAAACTTGGTTTCGAGCACAGAGCGGAGCGCAGTCGGAGCCGGTGTCGAATCAACCACGGGGCCAAGTGTACGGGTGGAACTGCAAGCGAGTTCCTCGCGCGCTATGCGGGCCGCAGGTCGCACCCGCGGTGAGGTCTAAAGCGTTCCGCTGCTCGCGAAGCGAAGAATCCCACCCAGACACCAACGGAGGTTCGTGTTGGTCGGCGGGAACGTCTCAAAGCACGTCCCGCTCAACGATTTATGGGTTGTTTAGGTTTCGCAACAGACGACTGGCGCGGCTGTTACCGTCACTCGGGCATCCTGCCTCCATGTCCAATCACACCCCCACGATCATCTGTGCTTGGTGTCGACGGCTGATGGCCGCCGGCGGGCAGGTCGTGTCACACGGCATTTGCTCGTCTTGCGAGCGGGCAGTGCTCGCGGACTTGAGAGTCGAAAACGGGGACTCGGCCCCAGAGCGCGGCCAAGTTGTTGGGGACCAATAAGTCCCCAGACCGTGCCCGAGCACGATAGAGATTCGTGGTGAACTGAGTCGGCCTAGCTGGTGACCATTCCGGTCCATCGGTCAGAAATCACGAAACCGGCCAAGGCAGGCGGGTTATCGTAAAGTAGCGGGTTGTGGCGACCCCGAGCAGATTCGAACTGCTAACGCCGCCCTATCCAAAATGATCGGT
>JBDTNM010000374.1:0-2964 GCA_039933735.1 bacterium
TGAGCATCCGCTCGCTTGGCCTCTCCGTGTATGTGCCGACCTTCCTGTTCGCCGTCGGGCAGGGCGCGGTCATTCCGATTGTGGCGCTGTCGGCCCGTGACCAGGGCGCTTCGCTCGCGTTCGCCGGGTTCATCGTTGCCCTGCGCGGGATTGGCATCCTTGCCTTCGATGTCCCCGCCGGGTGGCTGGTGGGGAAGTTCGGCGAGCAGCGGGCGATGGTCATCGGGACCGCGCTGGTGATCGTCGCGCTGGTGGGGTCGGCCTTCAGCCCGGGGATCTACGCGTTCGCCGGGTTCACGTTCCTGATGGGCTGCGGCTGGGCCGTCTGGCTGCTGGCGCGCCTGAGCTACGTGACCGAAGTCATGCCACCGAACCTCCGCGGGCGCGCTCTCTCGACGCTCGGCGGAGTAAACCGCGTCGGCAACTTCGCCGGGCCGTTTATCGGCGCGGGAGTGGGTGCTCTCGTCGGCCTGAACGGCGCCTACTACGTCCACCTGGTGACCGCGCTCATGGCCTGCGGGCTCCTGATCGTGCTCATCCGGGGAGAGGGCGCGGCGCCGGTGTTGCACCACGAGCATGTGAACTTCACGAAAGTGGTGCGGGAGCATTCGCGCACGTTCCTCACGGCCGGCATCGGTGTCACCGCGATTGGTGCATTGCGGGCGACGCGCCAGGGGGTGCTCCCGCTCTGGGGCGACCACGTCGGACTCGATGAAAGCACGATCAGCCTGATCTTCGGCATCTCTATGGGTATGGAGATGTTGCTCTTCTACCCGGCCGGGACCGTGATGGACCGCTGGGGCCGGAAGGCGGTCGCGTTGCCCTGCATCGGCATCATGGCGATCGGCATGCTGATCCTGCCGCTCTCAAGTGGGTTCGGCTCGATGGTGCTCGTCGGGCTGGTGATCGGCTTCGGGAACGGCCTCGGAAGCGGCATTGTCATGACGCTCGGAGCCGACTTCTCGCCGATCTCGGGGCGGGCCCAATTCCTCGGGGCGTGGCGTGTCTGTGGCGATCTCGGGACAGCCGGAGGCCCGTTACTGGTTGCGGGAGTGACCGGGCTGGCCACGCTTGCCGCCGCATCGGTGACGATGGGCGTCGTCGGCCTTGCGGGCGCGGCCCTGATGTTCTTGCTGATGCCGGAGACGCTGCATCGCACACCGCCGGATGTCGCCCCGATAGGCGAACCCGCAGCCGCGGAAGTCTAGTTCGAAGGCCGGGCCGCCATCCAGGCGCTGGCCATGGCCTCGCCGTCGAACTCGCCGATCGCCTGTTCGCCGTGGGCGCTGTTGTGGTAGCGGCTGGTGCCGAGCGAGGCCTTCAGTTCGCGAGCGGTGACGGGCGGGCGTTCGAAATAGGGCACGTGCAGGCGGTCACATACTTCGCGCATGGCCACCGACATCGCGGCATTTCGCGCAGCGTTGCGCCGGTTGTGGCGTTTGCCGGCCATCGGTAACTCGGCCCAGTTCTCGTGTCCCCGGACCATGAGGACGGCCCGCTCGTGGGCGAGGACTTTCCGCATCGCCGCTTCCATCGCAGCCGCTACTTCAGCGGGCGTGAAGTGGGTGGCGCCGGGAAGCGCCCGCAGGAGGGTGCGGTTGGCGAACAAACCCCAGGGCCGCTCCGCGAACAGCGGTGAATTGCCGACAGCTTTGCCCACACGGGTAACCGATTTCCCCGCGCCCCCGAATCGCCGTTCGAACCAGAGCGGGACGGACTCATGGCCATACCAGAAGTTGTTCACCTGGAGCACCACGAATTCGGGTTCCAGTTCGTCCATCCAGCGGCCCAGGGCGGTGGCGAACTCGGCGGTCGGCCAGCCTCTCTTCAGGATCGTGTCGACCGGCTCGCCGGTGCGTTCGCTCAGTAGCCTGGCGGCGATGTGCCACGCGCGCTGCTCTTCCGGCAGGCCACCGGCGTCATCGTTGCTGTTGCCAACCCGGAGCACGCGCATGGGGGCATTCTACGTGGCCCGCTGTCGAATCCGATGACGAGCGAGATGGCCGGTGGATGTTCCAGGCGCGCTGCTTGCGTGGCGGCTCGAGCACCTGGGCGTTGGTGACCTCTCTAGCTGCTGACGGCGGCGAACTCGGCGGCCCGCAACATCTGACCGGCCAACGGCTCCAGATCGATGCCGGCAAGGACAAGCGCCGTGGAGAGGCGTTCGACGGCTCCCCATTCCCAGATGGCCGTCTCGTCGGTGCCTGTGAGCGCGGCGAGGCGGCGCGAACGCTCGTGCGGGTCTCCGGCCATCAGCTCCAGCGGGTCTTCGCGCATGATCACACCGAGGTCGTACTCGCGTTCGGCGAGTAAGCCGTCCGGGTCGACCAGCTTGTAGCCGTCGCCGGATTGGAGCGCGTTCCACTGGTGGATGTCGCCGTGCACGAGGACGGCGCGCTCGTCGTTGTGGGCAGCGATGCGGCGCTCCGCGCATTCAATGGCGTAGGTCACAGCCTGCTCCGAGCACGTCCGGCCCTGTTCTTCCCACGTCTTCCGGATGAAGTCGATCAACCAGCGGCCCTTCTCGGCGCCGGTGGGGAGGCCCCAGCCGGCGGCCGGCCGCCAGATCCGCTGAGCCGTTTGGCAGAGGATCGCCTGGCGTTCGTCGGCGGGGATGCCCGTATTCGCGAGTGATGGCCCGAGCTGTTCGAGGAGCATCGCCCCGCGCGCCGGGTCGGACTCGAAGAGCGTTGCGCAGCCTTCGCCGTTCGCCAGCCGCAAGACGGTGATTTCCTGCAGTTCGACGTGGGAATCGCGGGGCACAAGAAGTTTGATTACCGCCGGAGTGCCGTCGCCCCGCGTGACCTCGGCGACGAAGGCCTCGGTGCCTTCGAGGTAGGGCTGGCCGGTGACGAAGCCCCACTCGGCCTCAAGTTCCGCGATGAGTTTCGGCAAACGTTCGAGCCAATCCTCGGCCCCGGCGTGGATCGCCTTCAGGCGAACAGGTTCCGCGACCAGCGGCTC
>JBDTNM010000375.1:0-2964 GCA_039933735.1 bacterium
AGGCCGATATTGAGGCGGGGCAGTCATGCCCCGCGTGCGTGCCCCACGCGTTATTCGTCCGAAATCGGCATCGTGCGTTCGTGTGCTCTCGGGATTGATGGCGCAGCGACCACGCGGGCCATCACTTGCCCGCCTCATTGAGTTGGTTGGCTCGGGCCTAGTTCATCACCAGGCTCACTTCGTCGGTGACGAGGACCCAGTAAACCTTGAGCATGAAGAGGCCGCCGAAGTCGTTCAGGTAGCGCGGTTGGCCCGGCAGGTAGGAAAGCCAGCTGCTGGTCGAGTTATCGAACTGCAGCACCTGCGTGTACTTGCCGGAGATGGAACTCAGCGCATCGCCGACGGCGCGGCTGGTGCCCGTGTAGGTGAAATTGTTCCAGCCCGCGTGCAGGGCGATGCTCCGGCCGGGCGCCGGGTTCGGATTGAGACTGGCGACATTCGTCGGCGGGCCATCCACCCAGTAGGCGTCGAACTGCGAGATCGTGAGCAGATCGCTCGCGTAGGTTGGCGCATTGCGATAGAAGCGCTGGTAGGCGCCCGGCTTATCGAGCAGCCGCTTGAGCGGGTCCCACTTGTATATCGAGTTCCACGGCGTCGGCAGGCCCGAGGTCGCGCCGGGTAGGGCTCCCGTGTCCTCGAGATGGGAGATGTTTGCCCATGCGCCGTTCAGCGCCTGCACAACTACGGCGCCTGGTGGCGGCGAAACGGTGCTGATGTCTTTGTTCGAAAGGCCGAGGTCTTCGTTTTGGCCGCCCCACGGGAAGGTGGGCACCGCGGGCGCCCCGCCGATGTAGGTCTGAACCACTTTGCCCGGCTGACCACAGCCGGCCAGTTCGGCGTTGGACTTCACCCGCAGCGAGTAACGGCTGAGCCGGCCGAACGCATCGGCGTTGGCCTGGCCACAGAGGGTGCCATCGATGATCGCATCGATCGCTGTCCCGGCGGGCACGTCACGGAAGTCCTTCAGGGGCGAGCCGGTAATGGTCATGGGGATGCGAGCAACGGCCGCGCCAATGTTGATGATGCCCGAACCGGCCCAGTTCTGGCCGTGCGGCGCAGTCGCTGCCGCAGTGGCGGTATCGCGCGCTATCTGGATGTACTCGGCCGCTCCCAGCTTCGAATTCCGCGACATCATGAGGGCGAACATGCCGGTCACGAGCGGCGCCGAGAAGCTGGTGCCGCCGGAATCGTCCGTCGCGTAGGGGTTGCTTAGTCCGAGGTCCGTTCGCGCCGTGGTCGCGAGCTTGCTTGCAGGGGCAGCGAAGTCGAGTGCGGGGCCGTAGTTGCTATACGTCGCCCAGACGTTGCCGTTCATGTTATCGGCGGCGCCCACTGCCAGGAGGTTCGAAAACTGCGTGTACGCGGCAGGGTATCCAGTGCCAACTTCGGGGCTGCCCGGCTGGTGATTGCCCGCGGCGGCGACGACGATGACACCCTGGTTTTGGGCGTTCTGAAGGACTTCGCGAAGGTACGGGATGTCGCCCTTGAGGTCGCCAGCCGGCGTCGCAAGGCTGAGGTTGATGATGCGGGCGCCCATGCGCACCGCGTAATCAATGCCCTGGGCGACATTGAATGGCCAACCGCTCGGGGCGCCAGCCGGGCCCGACCCACAATCAAGAACCTTCACGCTCATCAGACGGACGCTCCAGGCGACGCCGGCAACGCCCGAACCGTTGTTCCCACTCGCGCCAATGATCCCTGCGACCATCGTCCCGTGCGAACCGATGTTGTCCTTGGAGGTGCCGTGGTCGTCGCGCACCGCACCTGTCGCGGTCGACTCTGAGTAGCCGCAGATGGCCTGGTTGGCGCTGGTGAGATTGATGAAGCGGCAGCCGTAGCGATCGTTGATGCAGCCATTGCCGTCGCGGTCGATGCCGTCGTTCTGGTTATCGATGGGGTTCTCCCAGAGATGGCCAGCAAACTCCGGATGGGTGTAGTCGATACCCGTATCAAGGACCGCCACCACAACCTGGTTCGAACCGGTCGTGAGGTCCCAGGCCGCGGGGGCGTTCAGGGCGGAAAGATACGACGACTGCGATGCCTGGTAGTAAGGGTCGTTCGGGATTGTGGCCGCGTAGACCTTCGGCTCTTCGTCGGCGTAGAGAACGTCGCTGCGGGCGCGGAGTTCGCGAGCATACTCAGCCGCGCTTTGTCCGCTCGGTACGCGCAGCTGGCGATAGCCCCGCTGCTCAAGCGTCGGGGGGAGACCATCAGGCCCGAGATCTTCGACAGCCCGACCGGTGTTGAACTGGACAACGACGTATTCGTCCGGCGCTTCCGCCACCGCTCGGTTGGGCCGTGGCCCACCGGCCGCTCCTGTGCCCACCGCCACGACTATGACGGCAAGGGCCAGCCATCGTGCGCGCACACTGCCTCCCCGCGATTAAACGCTCATCAGTTGCCGAGCCCGATAAAGCTCGGAGTCGGGATAGGTGTTGGCTCCGTGGCAGGGCGCGCGCCGAGGAGTTTGTTGTCGATGATAACGGCAATTTCCCGTGCGGCATCGATATTCATGAACGGCTTCCCGCCCCACGTCTGGACGGTGACGATCGTGTTCCCTCGGCGGAAGCTGAAACGGTCGTACACGCCGACGATTTCAGATGGACCGATCGTGCCGGAAACGATTTCGTAGGAGCTCGAATCGTTCGCGAGTCCCTTGGTCTTGACGGCGGAACTGCTCGGGATGGCTTTCAGCAGGTTGTCGTAGTAGGCCCATGCGAGCTTCGCGCCGTCGATGTTCTGGAACATGTAGGTCTCGATGCGGATGTAGTACGCACCGCCGGCGACTTCCGCGGCGAGCCCTTTCGGCTGATAGAGCGCCTGGTAGCCATCGATGATCCGCCACGTGTTGGCCAGTTCCGATCCCTGCTTCTCCGTCTGGAACCAGTAGGAGCTGGAGAACGTCGAGATGTTCTGCACGAACGTGTTCGGGACATCGACTTCGTAGTTTTCGGGCAACTCGGT
>JBDTNM010000376.1:0-2957 GCA_039933735.1 bacterium
CCGATCGCCAGCAGCGGCACCCGCCCGGTAATCACGCGATCCTCCGGGGAGCAGGCTTCTCGATATCCTCCTTGGCGTTGCCAATCGCTTCGAACCGGTACGTGATCTCCATGTCGTGCACGAAGAATGCGTGGTAGCCGGGGCGCGCCTCCTGGAGAATGATGCCACCAAGGCGTGAAGAGATTCGGCCAAGGTCTTCGAGGCTCGCGACATCGATCACCCGGGTCCGCGGTGTTGGCACCGTGCCGCGGACATTCACGAGCGGGCTCCGCAGCCTGTTCCCGCTCCCTCCAATCGCCAGTGTGTCTTTGCTGCGGTCGCGCACGACGGAGATGACGAACCAACCACTGAGAGCGACCAACAGCCCCATCCCGGCGAGCGACATCGCCCGGGTCGCGGCGACCGGCAGCGAAACCGCCATCAGATGGATTCGGTTGGGTTCGGAAACGAGCGTTGAGACCAGCCCGTCACTGTGCGGAGCCAACGGCGTGTCTGTCTGGCTTTGCGGGTCCATCCGCAGCTGCAGCGCGTCGATGGCCATCGGCAGGACTGGGGCGAAGGTGTCCTTGAACTTCGTGCCCTTGATGCTTCCAGCGACCGTTATCTCCGGCTTGATCGCCACCGTGTAGCGCTCGTTCTTCACTCCCGATTGTTCCTCGAGGATGCCAACGAGCGATTGCACCTGGGACAGGTCCAAGATTCCCGCGACGATGACATCGTCTCCCGCGAACTGCGTCTCGGGCGACAATTCGATGGTACGGCGCCAACCGTTCTTGTCGCCGAGTTCGGCGACCATGCGGTAGGAGCCCGCCGCCTGCGCCTTCGGCGTCGATTCGAGCTTGTAGTCGAACTGGAACGCCACCCGTTGACTCAGCCGGCGGTAGACCGGTTCGCCTGAGGTGGCTTCGCCAGTGTCGTACACCCGCCCATCGGCGGCCGGCGCCGAGTAGGCGAATTGGCCGGTCTGGGAGTAAGGGAGGTTCGCTGGCACATCGTGATGTGAGGGGCGGTTGAACGAAACCCATGCCAGCCCACCGAGGCCAATGCCCACCGCAGCGACGATTGAGAGTGTGTCTTGCCAGTTGCGAAGCAGCTGTTGCATGGGTGTTCCCCCCTTGATTCGGGTACTTGAAATTGTTTGGAGTGCGGGCCGCGCCGGACGGCCCGGCGGCGCGCTGGATTTCGCTTTCACCGCACTGGCCCCACCGAAGCCCATGAACGCGAGGCAGAGCAGCCCCACGATGTAGACCGGTGAATGGAATCGGGTGAGCCAGGACCCGACGCCCGGGATCTGAATCCAGAGCTTGCCGATCAGTTGTTCTTGCGTCGGGTGGTACGAATCCACGAAGTCGTTGTGGTCGCCCTGGAAAACGTAGCGGGCGCCGTCTCGCCCGATCACGCGGTGAATCACCGGCCCAATTTGCGGATGCCGGTATGTAACGACATCTCCGACGCCATAGCTGTTCGTTTCGCGGACGATGGCAAGGTCTCCCCGGTGCATCCCGGGTTCCATGCTGTTGCCGTTCACAATTACGTAGCTGGTTTGGCCACCGAGCTGCGGGGGCGCAAACAGCACCCACGCGATGGCGACGAGCACAACCGTAATCGCCGACGAAAGCGAAGCGACAAGGCGCCGCCTGGGTTTCATGGTCTTCCCCCGTTGGTAGCCGCGCGCTGGAGCCTGACCTCTCCGGAATGCGCACTGCCTGGTTCGGAATTACTGGGCCGCGACGACTCTCAGGTTGCCTAGCGACGTCACTGCCACCGAGCCCGTGCAGACGATGCTGCTCGTCCCGCTGCAGGCGTTGGCTGCGAGCCAGCTGACGCCGTTGTTGAGCGAGACGCGCGCCTGGCCTCCCACCGGGAGTGCCGGAGCGAGGGTGAAACTCAGACTGGTGGTCGTTGTTGGATTGTTGGTATCGAGCGTGTAGTGGACGTTCGAGACCGTGTACCCAGAGATCGTGGCCGAACCGTCACCGGCGTTGGAGGCCGGAACCGAGTTCGAGTTGGCGAAGCCGACCGTCGCGGCGGTGATGAGTCCCAGCAGTCCGACGAGGATCAGTCGGCGCGGGGTCAAAGCGATGGATCTGGTCATTGCTGGCCCACCTCTTTCTGAGTTAGTCCGCCGCAACAACGCGGAGGTTCGTCAACGCCGTAACGGCGACGGCCGCGGTACAGCTGATGCTTGTGGTCCCAGAGCAGTTGCCAGCCGGGATCCAGGTAGTGCCGCCGTCGATCGAGACGCGCTTCGTGCCCGTTCCCGGAATTGCCTGGCTGACCGTGAAGCTGAGGCTGGTCGTGAGGTTCGGGTTGGTGGCGTCGAGCGTGTAGTGCACCGCCGTGACGGTGTAACCAGAGATACCGGCCTGGCCGTCCCCGGCGTTCGAGGTAGAGACGGTGTTCGTCGCGGCGAAACCGACGGTGGCAACAGCCACCAGACCGAGTAGCCCGACAACGACCAGCCGTCGAGGGCTGAAAGAGATTGCTTTGTTCATGTGGGGCGACCTTTCGGGGGATGCTGGAAATCCGGCGGCGTCGCCGCCGCCGGGCTCAACCGTTGCGGCAGACGTTAAGAAACAGCAGAGACTTCGAGGTTGCCTGCCAGGGCGACGGTCACGGTGTTGGCCGCAATCGCACAGGTCACCGTGTTGCCGGGGCCAGATGACGCGCCGCAGGAGATCCACGTGCCGCCATCAATGCGGACCTGGGCTTCCGAAGCTGGCTGGTCTAGGTCGAAGCTGACACCATCGAGGTAGGTGCCGTTTCCGGCCTGAAGCGAATAGTGGATGTTCGAGACAGTGAACCCGCTGATGAGGTCACTTCCGTTGCCGGCGCGGTTCTGACCGTTGAACGTGTTGCTGGCTGCGAAGCCGAACGCGGACATCGCCACCACTGCGAAGACTGCCAGGGCGGCGAGGCGCCGAGGGCTCTTCAATTTTCTGACCATATGTTTGTTC
>JBDTNM010000377.1:0-2929 GCA_039933735.1 bacterium
TCGAGCATTTACAAGCCGACTCTGGTCAAAGTGAACGGCAACTACGACGCCGTGAACCGGCTCTGCGCCGAACTCGCCGGGTCGTATAACTGGGCGTTCGTGAACGTGAATGTTCGCGCCTATTACGCCGAAGGTTCGAAAACGCTTGGGTTCGAAGTGGCGGAGCAGCTCGGCTGGCGGACTCCAGACCACTGTGTTGCGCCGATTGCGAGCGGCTCGCTGTTCGTGAAGATCCGCAAAGGCTTCCAGGAGTTGTACAAGGTCGGCCTCATCGACGAGCCGAAGACGCGAATGAGCGGCGCCCAGGCCACCGGGTGTTCCCCGGTTGCCGTCGCCTGGCAGGAAGGGACCACCAACTTCCGTCCCCAGCGGCCGAACACGATTGCCAAGTCGTTGGCCATTGGGAACCCCGCGGATGGCTACTACAGCCTGGTGCAGCTTCAAGAGACGAACGGCGCTTGCGGCATGGTCGATGATCCGGAGATTATCGACGGCATGAAACTGCTGGCCGAGACGGAAGGCATTTTCGGCGAAACGGCCGGCGGGGTAACGGTCGCGTCGCTGAAGCAGCTTGCCGCGCAGGGTAGAATTCACCCCGACGAACTCACCGTCGCGTTCATTACCGGCGCTGGGTTCAAGACGGCTGAGGCGGTCTCGGGACACCTCGAACCGGCGCTCGAAATTGACCCGACGATGGAGAGCTTCGAAGCTGCCTATCGCGCCCCTGTGGCGCAGGGAGTTGCCTGATGGCCCTCAAGCGCGTGCGTTTTACATTCCCTGAGAACATGATCCAGGAGCCGTTGATTCACAACCTCGGCCACGAATTCCACGTCATCACCAACGTCCGCATGGCGGACGTCGACGAATCCACCGGCTGGGTCGTCCTCGAACTGGAGGGCGACCCGGAAGAGATCGCCCGGAGCCTCGCCTGGGCCCAGGCGAAGGGCGTCCGAGTCGATCCTGTTGCCGGCGACATCGTCGAAGGCTAACCCGAACAAACCACTGCTATTTCGCACACTGGAGAACCTCGTGCCTGTCACAGTCCTTATTCCTCAGCCGCTCCGGAACCTCACCGGCAATCTCTCCAAAGTCTCCGGCGAAGGCGCCACCCTGGAGTCGTTGGTTTCGAACCTGGAAGGATCCTTCCCGGGCATGCGCGACCGTGTAATGGATGAATCCGGGCAACTGCGCCGGTTCGTCAACATCTACGTGAATGGCGAAGACGTCCGCTTCATGTCGGGGCTCGGCACAGCACTCAAAGAGGGCGACGAAGTGAGCATCGTCCCGGCGGTTGCAGGCGGCGCGTGACGGTTCGGGCGCCACGTTATACTTGGAGCGATGACGGCGAAAGAATTGCTCCACGAGTACGTCGATACCCTGACTGAAGACGATGCGGCTCTGACGGCGGCTATGCTGATCCCCAACCCGGATCGGCCGCTCGGCCGCGAGGAGTGGTACGCGATCGCGCGAGGGCTCGCCGAAGCCGAAGCCGGGAAACTGATCCCGTTCGAAGAGATCGAAGCAGAGTTCGGCGATTAGCCGATGCAACTGGAATTCACGCCGAGCGCGCGTGAGTCGTTGCGCGACATCACTCGTTACATCGCCCAATTCTCTCCGACTGCGGCCAGACGCACGCGACGACGGATCCTCGATCGGATTCGACAACTGCCTGAATTTCCGGAGTCGGGAAGGACTGTTCCGTTTGAGGTGCGGTCGGTGCGAGAACTGGTAGAGGGAAGCTACCGCATTTGGTATCGTCTCACCGACCAACGAATCGAAATCCTGGCGATCATTCACGGCGCTCGTAGAATTTCCGACGATTGAGAATGCAAAAGCCCCCGGCAGACCGGGGGCTTTCGTTGTCAGTTCAACTGGGTGAAGGCTAGAAGAGGTTCGTCTTCGTGTCGGCTGGCTGCTGGGGCGGCTGAGCCTGTTGCGCCGGCGGAGGGGTGTACTGCTGGGGGGCGCCGTACTGCTGCTGTGGGGGCGGCATGTACTGCTGCTGCGGAGGCGCACTCATCTGCTGGGTCTTGGTTGCCTGCTCCGCATCTTCGTCTTTGACGGCGCGGCGGAACTCTTTGATCGAACTTCCAAGTTCCTTGCCGAGGCCGCTGATCTTGCCAACGCCAAAGATCAGGATGATGACGGCGCCAATAATCAGGAGTTCTGGTGCTCCGAGTGTTCCAAACATAATTCACCTTCCGGGCGGTTCCGAAGAGCCGCGCACTCATCCTACAGGATAGGCCAACCGGCCGAATACGCCACGCATTTTCCGGTCAAGGTTGCGTTACGCAGATGCGCCCGACGCTAACCCACCCGCTCAACAAATACGTCCATCACGCCGCCACAGATCTTATCCTCGCCGTCGAGCGGCTCAGTCAGGTCAACCGTGACGATGCGCGCCTTGCCCCCTTCGAGGACTTCCATGGCTTCCTGCCAGACTTCGGCCTCGCCGCAACCCCCGCCGATGGTGCCGAAAAACGTGCCATCCTGGCGGACGACCATTTTCGCGCCCGTTTTTCGCGGGGTGCTTCCACGGGTGCGGGCAACCGTGGCCAGGACAACGGGTTCGCCGCGTTCGACTGCGGAAAGAATTTCTCGATAGATCTCGTCTTGCATGTGGTTCGATCGTTGTCCTTTCGTGTGGGTTTGGCAACTCACAAGCGACGCGGGTTTTCCCCTATTCCTTTCCCAGACGCTATATCGGCACGGCTCGGCGTTACTTGATAGCGAAGACGACATAGCCAGTACGCCAGTATGCGGACTTTTCACTCATACACCTTTCAGACAAACGCGTGGCCGTCGAAGTGCGGAGTGGAGGCCCATGAAGGGTTTCACGCCAAGAGGGGCGGGGAGGACCCGCCATGCACAGGAGAACAAACATATGGTCAGAAAATTGAAGAGCCCTCGGCGCCTCGCCGCCCTGGCA
>JBDTNM010000378.1:0-2918 GCA_039933735.1 bacterium
TTCTTGGCCGGAGCGCTGATGATGACCTTCTTGACGCTGTCGCGCTTATGGGCGGCGGCTTTTGTCGCGTCGGTGAAGAGGCCCGTTGACTCAATCACGATGTCGGCGCCGACGCTTCCCCACGGGATGTTGCCAGGATCGCGCTCGGCGAAGACCTTGATTGCGCGGCCGTCGACGATGATCGCATCGGATTCCGCGCGGACTTCTTTGCTCCAGCGGCCGTAGTTGCTGTCGTACTTGAGGAGATTTGCATTGACGTCGGTCGGGACCAGATCGTTGATCGCAACCACTTCGAGCTTTCCGGGATAGCGATCCGTGATCGCTTTGAGAACCTGGCGCCCGATGCGCCCGAAGCCGTTGATGCCAACTTTTGTCGTCACGAGAGAACTCCATCCAGAACTGCCCGGCCAAGCCTAGCTGGCGGCACTTAATAGGCTACCTGTTGCCCGCTTCGGATGGTATGGAGGAAGGGCCTTCGAGTGTGGCGAAAGTGGGCCGATTCACGCGGCTGTCCGGCGCCTGTTCATCTGTGCGATACATCCATACGTCGAAACTATGGATATGGAGACATCCATCGGAACCTTCGTCTACCTCGAACTTCCGCAGAGGACGACTCTGCATGTAGGAACGCTGGCCGAACCCCTCTGGCCAGAAGCGACCAACTTTGAAAATGGGAGACCAATCACCATGAACCGACGCACCGTCGTCTGCCCCAACTGCGAACTCAAATTCACGAGTGCCCGCGAAAAGACCTACTGCCCCGGGTGTCACCAACTGGTGGAGCCGAAGCTCGTCTAGCTCGGATGCCGGGCCAGATAGGCCCAGTCGTTCATTACCCTCTCGAGGACTCCCGCAGGCATCGAAATTGCCTGCGTGGGGTCCTCTTCTCGTTCCTCCCGATCGTCTGTCGCCCAGTCCCCGAGGTACGGGCGCAGGCCCATCGACGAGGCAACGACGATGTCTCCCGGTTGCGCACCGAGGAACGCAGAGTCGAGTGCGGTTGTCTCAAGAAAGTTCAGGCAGCGTTCGATCAATTCACGGGGCTGCCAGGCGCCGGCGTCAGGGCTCGATGCCACGACGGCGAGGAATCGGTCGAGGCCCGTGGATTGCACCTGCTTTATCGACAATGCGTGGGGAAGCCGCGAAATAGCTCCCAACTCAATGCGTTCGCCACGCAGGCTATCCAGCGCCATGCCGACGCCTTCGTGGACGAGCAGCTTCTTCATTGCGCTTCGTTCGAACATTACCCGGCAAAGGTGCTCGCAGCGGACCGCTTCTTCGTGGGATTCGGCGAGGACGCTCAAGGCATCGCGCCACGGGCGCACGTGATATTCGTCCACCAACGCTGAGGCGTCGATTCGTCGGCCGCGGGTGGAGGCTATCGATTCCTCGACGCAGTAGCGCCACGCGTTTCGCGAATCGATGAGGCAGCGATCGAGGTCGAAGATGATGGCGCGAGGATGGGGGCGATTGCCGCCCGCCAGACCCAAGGGTTACTGCTCCAGGCCGAATCGCTGGCGCGCCGCCCGGTACTCTTCGGGCGTGTTGAAGCCAAGGTCGAGCAGTTCGCCCGCGTCTACTTCGCCGACTTCGCTCGAGTGGGCCTTGAGGACACCGTGGAGGCCTTCGGTCTCTTCGGTGGCCACCATCAACTCTTCGCGCAGACGGCCCGAGACGACGACCGGGTGGCCGCGATGACCGTTGTGCACCGGGCGCGTGACGGCCATTTCTGCGCGGTGACCAGCCAACAAGGACCGCAGGAATTCCGCAGGGCGCGGCGAATCGACATCAGAGATGAGGATGGTGTCGGAGTCCCGGTTCGCGGCCTTCGCCCCGATCCGGAGTGAGCCTGCGCGGCCGTGTTGGTAGCGAGGGTTGAGCATGGTGCGGCATTTTTGCGTGCGCATTTGTCGCGAGACATCGTCGGCTTTGTGACCGAGAACGACGATGACTTCATCGCAACCGGCTTCTTGCATCTGGCGAACCTGGTAGTTCACCAGGGACTCGCCGCCCCAATCGAGCAGCGCCTTGGGCCGACCCATACGGCTGGACATCCCAGCGGCGAGAATGATTCCGGAAATCATGTGCCTTCGAGTCTAGTGGCGTGGGGCAGTTCGGGCGAACGACAGGATTGGTGGTCAATCCTCGCGGAAGACCACTTCGCCGCCACGGATGACCATCCGGACTCGGCCCAGGGCGGAAAGGTCGATGGTGGGATCGCCGTCGAGAACGACCACGTCCGCGAACTTGCCGGGTTCGATGGTGCCGCGGTCGTCCAATTCGAGCAGCTCGGCCGATCGGCTGGTTGCCAGCTTGAGGATCTCGACTGCTGGATACCTGGTTGTCTCCTGGAGGACCTCCATGCCGCCAGCAAGGGCTTCGTGGGGGACGCCGGGAATGCCGCAGTCGGTGCTCATCAGCACCTTGCAACCGGCATCCAGCAAAGCTTTCAGGACCGCTCCGCGTTGTTGTTTGCGTCCGTCGTCCGGCCAGTTCCGAAAACCTACCGAGACGGTGGGCGAGACGAGGATGCCTTTACGCGCGATGGCGGCGATGAGGTCCTGGTCGTGTTCATAGCCGCCCGGGGTGGTGAACGAGCAGTGCTCGATGCAATCGACCCCCGCTTCGGTGGCTACTCGAATCCCTTCGACTCCGTGGGCGTGGGCGGCGACCTTGCGCCGCAAGCGGTGGGTCTCTTCGATCAGCGCTTTCAGTTGGGAGACGGTGAACTGCGGTGCGAAGGTATTTGTTCGCGGCGTCATATTGCCGCCGGTCGCCATGACCTTGATCCAGTCGGTCCCGGCCTTGACGTGTTCGCGGACGTTCTTGCGAATGCCGGTTTCGCCGTCGCATTCGCCGCCCATGAACCAGCAGTGCCCGCCTGTCGTTGTTATCGGTGCGCCAGCGACCAGGAGCCT
>JBDTNM010000379.1:0-2902 GCA_039933735.1 bacterium
AGGGATGGGCGCGCGACTGTTCCGGCAGGATCAGGCCTTCGAATTGGTACTGCTTGCGCACGCCGGTAGTAGACGGCGAACACGGTGATTCGGCAACGCCTCTGTCGTAGAATCGAAAGCGATGGAAGACGAAATAACGTTCGTGGTGAACGAAGCTCCAGAAGGCGGCTACACCGCACGCGCACTGGGAGAGTCAATCTTCACTGATGCCGACGACCTTCCCACGCTGCATGCCAATATCCGTGAAGCGGTGTTGTGCCACTTCGATGAGGGAAAGGCTCCCAGGCTCATCCACCTGCACTTCGTCCGTGATGAAGTGATTGCGGTATGAGTCGCGTCCCGCGGGACGTGAGTGGGCGAGAATTGGTCAAGGGTCTTCGCAAACTTGGATACGAGCCGACGCGGCAAGTTGGCAGTCACATCCGGCTGGCAACTCAGACTCATGGCGAGCACCACATCACCGTGCCCGATCACGATCCCATTCCGGTAGGGACGCTCACCGGAATTCTGGGCGATGTGGCCGCCCACTTCGAAGTCACGCGAGACGAACTCCTGGATCTTCTCTTCGCCTAGGTCGAAAGGTCGCCCCAGGAGGGACCGTAGCGCGCGTAAAACTCGTCGGCGGTCATGCCGTAAATGAGCACATCCCAGAATCGCCCGTCGGTGAACTGTCCCTCGCGAATCGTGCCTTCGAGCACCATGCCGAACTTTTCGTGCAACTTTTGAGAGCGCGTGTTGAAGCCGTACACCCATCCCTGGATCTTGTGCAGCCGCAGTTCGCCGAACATGTAGCGGCAGACCAGCTCGATGGCCTCTTCGGCATAGCGGTGACCCCAGTGCTCGCGGCCGAGGGCTATCCCGTATTCGAAGCTGAATCTGCGTGCATCGGTGCGGGTGTTGATGGAGCCAACCGGCACACCGTCGAGCGTTTCGATGATCAGGCGGAAGTTGCCGTTTTCCGGCTTCTTCAGGGATTCCTGTTTGGCGAACTCTTTCGCCGCTTCCTCGCCCTGGGCCGGCCAGACCATCCAGCCGTAGCGGGCGGCGTCGCTGTCGAGGTCCCAGTGCATGAAGTGCGTCCAGTCATCTGGATGGACCCCGCGCAGGCGCACCTTTTCGCCTTCGAACATGTTGTAGCTCATGCCTCGAACTCTAGCCGAAACGCGAGCGAAGGGCGTTACTGACAGCGGCAGAGGCCGGTGCCACACTCTCGAAGTGCAGTTGGCCCGAATCGCCCCACTCGCCATCGTCATTGCCGCAAGCGTATTCCTGCTCTGGGCATTGCAAAGCGCTCCCGTGCAGGCATCAACGAGCGCCGGCGTTCGCGAGCAGGTTATTGACCTCGTTGTCCCGGGACCGGACGGGCCGCGCTACGGACACATCACGATGTTCGCGATCGATGAGCCTGGGGTGGATATGGACGCCCGGCTCGCGGCGGGAAAATCAGCGATGATCGCGCGGTTCCCCGGCGCCGTAGAACTCGAACCCGGGGCGGTGAGCGCTCAGTACCGTCTGTTTGGGGTGCGCTGGCCGCAGGCTTCGGCGAACTGGCTCTACAACTCCTCCGGCTCCACCAGCGCGATGTCGGCGAAGGCTGCGCTGGATGCAATCACGCTCGGTTCCCACGGCTGGGATAACGCCGGAAACAGCGGCTGGCATTTCGACTACCTTGGCGAAACGACGACCGCGACCGGGTGCAATGGCGATACCAGCAACTACACCACGGATACGAAGAACGTCATCGGCTGGGGACACATTGTCGGCGGCTACCTGGGCTATTCGTGCTACTGGCGCGGCACGAGCCTCGTCGCATCGACGCCCTACTTCGAAATGCAAGAGTTCGACATCATCTTCGAACCGAACATGGCGTACTCCGCGACGTCGTTGCGCGCGCTGGCGCTGCACGAATTCGGCCACTCGCTCGGCCTGGACCATACAGAACCCGTACTCTGTCCCGGCCAGGCGATGTGCGGTGGCAACGACGCGCTGACGTTCATCAGTCCGCGCCCGGACGACATCGAGGGAGTCATCACGCTCTATGGCGGGTCCGCGCCCACGCCAACGGTGCCTCCCGGGCTGCGGCCGTTCCGGGTCATCGGCCTCGGGCTTGCGCGGGATTGAGATTCCGGACCATCGGGCGGTTCCTTCACGAATCTGACCCTACTGAGCATCGAAATCCGGGCGTATATTCTGGTGAAGGACGGGTGAACGGTGCGCTTTCCACTACGACGACAGCAATCTGAAGAACTGGCAATCGCGCCTGAGGCGGAGCCGTCTCACTCCCCGGAGCCCATCCCGTTCCCGCCCTCCGCGAATACGCCAATCGACCCGAACGCCGGCACCTGGGACGAACTCCTTCGCCACAAAGGCAGCACCGGCGGGATGCGCCTTCGCGGCCAGATGACCTCCTCCGATGCACGCGCCGAACGTCTCGTACGCCAGGTGCGCACGGAAGTCTCGGCCCTCCAGGAGACGCTCGCCGCACTCGCCCAGGAACACGACGAGATGATCGAAGTGGACCCGGCCTCGGTCGCGCAAAATCCCGAAGCCGCGCTGACGTTGGCACCGGCGATCCTTGTCCGCGCCGTCATTTCGGCGGAGGCCGAAAACCGTCGCCTGCGAAAACGGATGCGCAAGGCTGAAGAGCGCAAGCGCCAGATGCGCGAGCGGATGCATGAGTTGCAACTATCCGAGGCCGCCCGCCTGAGCCGTCTGCAGACACTCGAAGAGGTGATCAGCGCGCTCCACGGGAACCTGACAGATCTGCGCCAGGAACGGGAATTCCTCCGCCAGTGGGCGCCCCCGCGCCTCTCCGCCCCCGGCGAATTGCCTCCGGGCGAACCGAACCGGTGATTCGGCTCCCCATCCCTTCGAATGCGGACCTCGCCGCCGAGATTCGGGC
>JBDTNM010000380.1:0-2898 GCA_039933735.1 bacterium
AATTCAACGATCCCCGTCGACGCCCAGCGCCAAATCCTGGCTGAAGCAGGCGAAGGCAAGCTTCGCCTCTTGTACGTCGCACCCGAACGCTTTGGCGCGGCCGGGTTCATGGCTGCTCTGCGCTCGCTCCCGGTTACGCTCCTCGCCGTCGATGAAGCGCACTGTATTTCGCAGTGGGGCCACGACTTCCGCCCGAGCTATCGCGAACTCGGCCAGGTGCGCGACCAGATTGGTTCGCCCCCCATCGTGGCACTGACCGCGACCGCCGACCCTCGAGTCCGCGATGACATCGTCGCCCGTCTGCATCTGCACGAGCCGACCGTGCACGTCGCCGGGTTTGATCGGCCGAACCTCCACTTCGACGTCGTGAAGGTCGCCAACCTCAAAGAAAAGTTCGAAGGCATCGCCGCACAACTGAAGGCCCTGAAAGACGAATCGGCCATCGTCTATTGCGGCACCCGCAAGCGCGTCGAGGAGATCACGGATTCGCTTCAGCGGTCGGGAATCAAATGTGCCCGCTACCACGCCGGCATGGCCGATGATGACCGCAAGCGCATCCAGGATGCCTTCGCCCGCGACACCCTGCGGGTCATCGTCGCTACCAATGCCTTCGGCATGGGCATCGACAAGCCGGACGTGCGCGCAGTGATCCACCACGACATGCCCGATTCCCTGGAGTCGTACTACCAGGAAGCCGGGCGCGCCGGCCGCGACGGTGGCCCCGCGACCTGCACGCTGTACTACGGCACGCGCGACCGCGGCTTGCGCGAGTTCTTCATCGAGATGTCGCACCCCGAGGCCTCTCGTGTGGTGGAGGTCTACCAGAAGCTCGTTTCGTACGAAGGCAACCGTGTCCATGTCCGCGAACTGATGCGGGACGAAGACGAACCGGGGATCAACGCGGCCATTCAGTCATTGGTCGAGTCGGGCCTGGTAGCGAAGTCGGGATATTCGGTCTCGGCGATCCGGTTGGATGGCGAAGCGGACATCGACACGGCTGGCCTCGAAGCCCACCGCGAGCATTCGTTCCAGAAACTCGATTCGATGGAGAACTACGCCCGTTCCCGCAGCTGCCTGCGAGCGCGCATCCTCGATTACTTCGGCGATGCGGTGCACGAGCCTGCCTGCGGCAATTGTGGACCCTGCCTCGGCGGGACTTCGTCGCTCTCAGAAGAACGCGAAGACGCCGAGGACTACCTTTTCAAGGGCCTGCGGGAGACACGCAAAGCGATCGCGGACCGCGACGGCGTGCCGCCATTCGTTGTTTTCAGCGATGCCACATTGCGAGACATGGCCCGCAAGCGCCCGCGCAACCGCATGGAGATGCTCGGGGTCAGCGGCGTCGGGCAGGTGAAGTTCGAACGGTACGGCGAGGCATTCCTCTCAGTCGTCCGTGCCGACTTGAGTATCGCTCCCGTGCCGGAACGGAAGCGGCTCTACGCCCGCGAAACAACCTCTCCGGATGGATCAAAGCTGAGTCCATCGCTGCGGGAGACGCTTTCGCTCTACCAGGATGGCATCCGCGACGTGCGCACAATGGCGCGTGCGCGAGCGCTTTCACCGTCAACGATTGCGAACCACCTTGGCCAATTGCTGCTGAATAACGCCATCCCGGACCTCGATGGGCTCGTCGCGCCGGAAACCGTGGAGCTTGTGACTCGGACCGTTGGCGGGAAGCGCATAGAAGGTCTCGGGCCGCTCAAGGAACAACTCGGCGACCGCGTGACATACGAGGATCTGCACATGATCCGGGCGTGGCTCGCGCGAGGTTAGACGTTAGGCGGCCCAATGGGCGGTCCGGGCGGGTCAATGGAGCCAGGCACGAATCACCCTCCGTCAGTCGTCGGCCGCTGCCGGTTAGCTGAGCCCGAACAGCGCGTCGAGCCCGACCACGAGATGGTCAATCTTCATCACCTCGCGCGCGGCCATGATGACGCCGGGCATGAAGCTGTCCCGGCCCGTGGAATCGTGGCGGATCGTCAGTGTCTGCCCCAGCCCGCCGAAAATCACTTCCTGGTGCGCAACCAGCCCGGGCAGCCTCACGGAGTGAAGCGAGACCCCGCCGAACGCGGCCCCTCGCGCGCCGGGCAGCGGTTCTTTCTCTGAGTCAGAGTGCTGGAAGTCCTTGTCGCGCGCCGCTCGCATCATTTCGGCCGTCGTCTTCGCGGTCCCGCTGGGCGAATCGACTTTCATCTCGTGATGCAACTCGATGATCTCCGCGTATTCGAAGAACGGCGAGGCGAGCTTCGCGAAGTGCATCATCAGGACGCCGCCGATGGCGAAGTTCGCCGCCATCACCACGCCCACCTTCCGCGCGAGCGCCTCGCTCTCCAACCATGTTTTGAATTCGTCGTTCAGGCCCGTCGTACCGATAACCATCCGTACGCCGCCGGCGAGGCATGCGTCGGCGAGGTTCGGTGTCCAGGCGGCGTTCGTGAAATCGATGACCAGGTCCGGCTTGAGGTCATTGCAGGCCGCACGGGCGTCGTTGAAGAGCGGCAGGCCGTCGATCACCCCCGGCTCGGCAAGGCCATCTACGTAGCCCGCCGGAGCCATCCCGGGTTCGGCCAGGACCGCAGCGGCCACCTGGCGACCCATGCGCCCGGAACCGGAAATCATCACGCGAAGATCAGTCATAGAGAGTCAGTGTACTCCGGCCCGGCTCTCGCCTCGATGGTTGCGATCCCCGCTTCGCCGTCCACGGTGATGGTCGAACCATCGAGAATCGGCGCGGTGCCGTCACGACTCCCGACGACCGCCGGGATGCCCTATCCGCGGGCTTCGACAAGGATGTTCGTGACACCATTTCGCCTTGACGGCGGCTGCGAGAAGTTAGACAGTCCCTTCGACAATCGTTTCCGGAGAGGGCTCCGGGGTAAGCCGGTGTAAATCCGGCGC
>JBDTNM010000381.1:0-2898 GCA_039933735.1 bacterium
ATGCTCCCGTTCCTTGGCGGCGGTGACATGATCGCGACCGTCCACGAAGAAGAGTCGACCTGGGCAGACGTGCCACACAAATTCGAAGCCGGCACCCCGAACATTGCCGATGTCATCGCCTTCGGCGCAGCCATCGAATACCTCGAAGCGATTGGCATGGAGTCGGTCCGCCAGCACGAAATCGAACTGACCGCATACGCCATGGACCAACTTGACCGCGTCCCGCGACTCGCCATGCATGGGCCTCGCGACCCACTAAGCCGTGGTGGGGTGGTCAGCTTCGAAATCGATGGCGTCCATCCCCACGACATGGCGACCGTCGCGGATTCCCACGGGGTCGCCATTCGCGCTGGTCACCACTGCGCCCAACTGCTCATGCGTCACCTCCACGTCCCCGCAACGAGCCGAGCCAGCTTTGCGATCTACAACGACCGCAGCGACGTGGATGTCCTGCTCGAAGCCATCGCACACGCCCAGAAGGTGTTCGCCTGATGCCCGACCCCTTCGACGACCTCTACCGCGAACTCATTCTCGACCACTACCGTCGTCCCCGAAATTACGGAGAGCTACCGGGCGCACTGTTCCGCGCCGAAGGCGTGAACCCGGTTTGCGGCGATGAAATCCACATCGACCTGGACGTCCGGGATGGCGTGCTCGATGAAATCAACTTCTGGGGCCAGGGCTGCTCCATCAGTCAGTCCAGCGCATCGATGATGACGGACCGCCTCAAAGGCAAGCAGACGGACGAAGCTCGGCGAGTGATGAGCCAGGTGCGGGCCATGCTCGTCGATGGCGCATTGCCCGATCGCGAACTCGGCGACCTCGAAGCACTCGAAGGCGTCGCGAAACTACCAGTACGGGTGAAATGCGCACTGCTATGCTGGAACGTACTCGAACTAGGCCTGCAGCAGGCCGCCACCACTGCCGCGGGAGGCACACATTGACCGACGCAACCACCACAGCAACCACGCCGCCTACGTTTGAAGAAATGCGGGACAAGCTCTGGGAAGTTAAAGACCCGGAGATCAACCTCAGCATCGTCGACCTCGGACTCGTCTACGACATCCAGTTCGACAACGGCGACGTCATCGTGACGATGACCCTCACCAGCCCCGGCTGCCCGCTCGGCCCCATCATCCGCGGCGAGGTCTACGCCAAGCTGCGTGAACTGCCCTTGGTCAAGGATGTCGATGTCCAGATCGTCTGGAATCCACCCTGGGATCCTCGCACCATGGCCAGCGAAGACGTCCGCATGCAACTCGGCATCTGGTAAACCACCCGCCCAACGAACCACTGAAGCCCGCCTCGGCGGGCTTCTTCGTTTACAGCCGCAGGAGAGGAAGAGCGATTCGTCCAACGGTCATTGCCGCGCTCAGCCAGTCCGGAGAGCGACCGTCGTCGTCATCGTCGACCGTGCTCGCCGCGAGGTCTTGTCGCGGCACAAGGTGGTACACGGCCGCGATTTCCCCCGTATCGAACCAGACACCCATGCACGGCCCGCATTGGTCCAGTTGGATACCTTCGCGCTCGATGCGCTGCATCGGCTTCGCACACTGTGGACAATCCAACAGCGCCAGCGTCTTGCCGCACTTCGCACAGGAATTGTCTGGCTTCAGGTGCCCAAAGCAGCTTCGGCAGCGCCTCGGCCCCAGGCTCGCGGTCAGCGCCGGGTTCTCGTCCTCGCTCTCGGAAGGGCCCGCCGTCAATGCGTCGTCTGTCGCCCAGAACCCGTAACAGGTGTTGCAGTACAGCAGCGGCGTCGCGGTTTGCGCTTCGAAGCGGTGAAGTTCCGTGAGCGCCGGGTGAGCGTCGCAATACGGGCATGCAACGTTCGCATGGCCCTCGGGGCTTGCGGGCCGAGTCTGGCTGCGCAACTCCGCGTGAACCTCGTCTGCCGAACGCTCCCACTCTCCGGAAGCGGCCCGGACCCGTGCGGCAGCGATCCATTCATCATCTGAAATGGCCATCCTCATGAACTTCGGCCGATCCCGATCGGTTCTGCATCGCGGCCTACCTGTAGACTGATTTACAGATGTGCTGCGAAGACGAAACCGCTGACCTGCTCCGGCGCGCCGGGCACAAGATGACGCCTCAGCGGCTGCTCATCGTCCGTGCGCTGCGCCACTCAGGCGGGCACGTAAGTGCGGCCCAGATTGCCGATCAGGTGAAGACCGAATACCCCTTCGTCGATGTCAGCACGGTCTATAGAACCCTCGACGTCCTCAAGCGGATGCGCCTGGCGACTTCGACCGACATGGGCGCCGGCGATGTTGTCTTCGAATGGGCCCCAGAAGAGCCTCACCACCATCTGATCTGCTCCGCCTGTGCCCACGTCATCGAAATCGAGCACCGCTATCTCGCCAGCCTGGAATCCAGCGTGAAGACCGACTTCGGGTTCACGCCCGACATGCACCATTTCGCCATCTTCGGCCTGTGCCGCGAATGTCAGCTCGCCGAGAGTACCGATGCCGACGCGTCGTGAGCTCGTTGAAGAACTGAGCGAGGCGGTTGGCACTGCCAACGTCCTCTGGCGTCCCGAAGACCTCGCCGTTTATGAATTCGACGGGACCATCGAGAAGTCGACTCCGCACGCTGTCGCCTTCCCGGCAAACGCCGAAGAGACGGCTGCGGCCGTCCGAATTTGTAACCGATTCGGCCTGCCGATCACGCCGAGGGGCGCCGGCACCGGTCTGAGTGGTGGCAGCGTCCCCGCGAAGCGCGGCGTGGTCATCGCGACCGCCCGGATGCGCAAGATCCTCGAGATCGATAGCGCCAATCGCATCGCCGTCGTCGAACCCGGCGTGCCAAACCTCGACCTCTCGAAAGCGGCCGCGCCGTACGGACTGTTTTACGCGCCAGACCCGAGCTCGCAGCAGGCATGCACCATCGGGGGCAACG
>JBDTNM010000382.1:0-2888 GCA_039933735.1 bacterium
GCGATGCCAGCCCAGAGTCCTCTCTGGCTGCCGTCCTGCACCCATAGTCCGCCGAACACGTCGGCGACCGCGGCGGCCGCCGCCAGGAGGGCCAGCCATCGCCAGAGCACGCCGCTCTGGGCGATCACCACGGCGGCGGCGATGAGCATAAGGGCGAATCCCAGGCCGAGACCGGCGGACGAATAAGCGCCTGCGCGCGTGGCAAACAGCAGGGTGGAATCGTCCAATCCCCTGGCGCCGCTTATCGCCAGCCCGGCCGACGGGGCGGCGCCGGCTCCACCGAGAATGACGGCAACGATGGCTCCCAGCACAAAGGTACGAGGCCACATGCCGCCGCTTCGATCGCCAGTTGATAGGACGCTTCGGAGCGCGGCCACGAAGGGTACGAAGAAGAGGACCACTGCGATTCCGAACAGGAAGTCGCCGACCAGGTACTGGTGACCGTGGTCGATCCAGTAACTGCGGACATCCTGTGCGTTATCGTTGACGATTGGATAATCACCTTGCAGGACGGGACCGCCGATGATGAAGAGAATGGTGAAGATCACCCCGCAGATCCCGCCAGTGCGACGAGGGTTGTTAAGGAAATCCCAAACTGCCTGCACGCTGTTTTCTCCTGTGGGCGCCCGATTTGCTAAGGTAGCCCTGATATTCAGGTAGCCTTATAAAGGCACACATGACTGACCGTCAAGACCCAACGTTGGAGCAAATGAACACGATTGCCATGCTGGGGCGTGCGTACAGCCTGCTGGGATTCAAGATCGTCGACGGCGTCGTGGGCTCGGGATTTCCCCAGAAGCCTTCGCATTCGGCCGTTTTTTCGCAGATAAAGCCGGAGGGTTCGCGGCTGAGCGACCTCGCCCGTGGCGCGAACATCACACCGCAGGCCATGGGAGAGCTCGTCGATGAGCTTGAAGCGATGAATTACGTCGTCCGCCAGCCAGACCCGACCGATCGCCGCGCCAAGCTCGTCGTTCTCACGGACCGCGGACGCGCTTGCATCGAGGCCGGAGCGGCGACGATCGAAGGCATCGAAGAGCGCCTCGCCGAGCTCCTGGGCGAACGCGGCCACGAAAACCTCCGGGCACTTTTAGGGAAGCTTCTCGCCGCCGGGTGACCCCGCCGTTCGCTACTTTCCGACAGACAGCGCGGGGTACTCTCAAGGTTGGTCTCGCGAACATCGCGTTATGGCCAGCCTGGAGTCGAATGCTTAGCAACAACGTCATCGTCATCGCTGTCACCGTCTTTGTGGTCCTCGTCGTGCTGGGCGTTATCTCCGTCCGCATCGTCTAAGGCGGGCACCCTGGGCGACAAATCCCACTGCCCGTCATTCCGTGACGAGCTGGATGCGCCGGGCCTGACTCCGGGCGCAGTTCTCGGGCGGCCTGTTTACTCCAGAATCTCGAATTCGATCTCGCTTAGCCGTCCCGGGTCGGCGATGAGTTCGATTTCGGCGACCTTGCCTTCGTGGACGATGAAGCTGAAGGCGACTCGGGGTACTCCACCGGTGACCCAAACTCCGCCGGCAACGCCGTCGATGAGCGCCAGTTGAGCCGCCTGGGCCTGGCCGGCGAACTGTGCGGCCACTTCGCGGGCTCCACGCAATTCGCTCCCGAGCCAACGAGTGCGCGCGCCCATCTGCAGCGCCGTGTCGTCGGCCCGTAACGCCACTTCGGGGTCGAGCACCGCGAGCAGCGCCTCGAAGTCGCCGGAGCGGGAGGCTTTAAAGAAGGCCTCGACAATCTCGCGTTGAGCCGCCTGCCCATCTTCGGGCGCGCCCTGGACGCGACGCCGGCCGCGGCTGGCAAGCTGGCGTGTGGCGTCCGGTGACCTCCCGACGATGCCTGCGATTTCTTCGAACGGCACCCCGAACACGTCATGCAAGACGAATGCGACGCGTTCGGCTGGCGCCAGCCGCTCCAACACCGTCAGCATCGCCAGCCCGACCGACTCCGCGAGCACGGCTTCGCGCTCCGGGTCGGCCGTATCCGGGATGGCGTCTCCCTCGAGCGCGAGCGGCTCCTCGCGGCGAGACTTGCGCGAACGGAGCATGTCGAGGCTCACGCGGGAGACAACGGTGGTCAGCCAGCCGCTCAAGTTCTCGACTTCGTTGGTGTCGGTGCGGCTCAGTCGAAGCCACGCTTCCTGAACGGCGTCGTCCGCTTCGCTGGCTGAACCAAGCAGCCGGAAAGCGACGCCCTGCAACCGCGAACGGTCGGCCTCGAAACGGTCAGCGAGCCATTCCCCATCCATCGGTCACATTCTCTCCGTTTGGCACGTCATACGGGTGAAGAGCCGCGCGGCTCATGACCATCAGAAAGGAAATCCAACATGAAGATCAAGCTCACTCGCGTTTACGTCGACGACCAGGAGAAGGCGTTCCGCTTCTACACCGGAGTGCTGGGATTCGCCAAAAAGGCCGATTTTAGCCAGGGCGACTATCGCTGGCTGACCGTCGTTTCGCCCGAACAGATGGATGGCACAGAACTCCAACTGGCGCTGAACAACGACCCGGCGGCGAAGGCGTACCAACAGGCGACATTCCAGCAAGGGCAGGCTGCAGCGAACTTCTACAGCGACGATGTGAACGCCGACTACGAGCAGATCAAGGGCCGCGGCGCCGAATTCACGATGGCGCCAACCGCGGTGACGGGATCGACCATCGCGATGCTCGACGACACCTGCGGCAACCTCGTGCAGCTCACGCAGCTGTCCTGGTAGTCCGAATCGAGGACCTTCGGTGCAGTCGCGGACTTTCCGCGGCTGCACCAGCAACGGAGAATCGGGCGTACGCCGCGGGTGGCGTTTCGAAAGCCATCCAGCCTACGCCACGACGAAGGAGTCGCTGATGTCTCAAGTGAAATCTCCGGCCGGCATGCACGACTTCA
>JBDTNM010000383.1:0-2887 GCA_039933735.1 bacterium
CGAAATTATTGTTCCCCGACAGGACGAGCGTGCCGTCGCCCACCTTGGTCACACGGGTGTTGATCGTCGCCGCGTTGGAGAGGCTCACCGCGCGGATGGCGGAAGCGATCGTCAATTGCCCGCCGGCCTCGGTGTTGATCACCAGGTCGTTCGCGCCACCCACGCTCGTCAGGTAACCGCCGGTGATCGTCGCATTCGCCGCGACGCTCGTAGCGAGGATTCCGCCGCTCGCCACGTTCAAAGTCTCCGAGGGAGCAATGGTCACCGTCGAGGCGGCGGCTGTGTTGAAGCGGATGGAATTGACGCCCGCTCCGAGCGTGAAGGTCCCCGTGTAGCCCGGTGTCACAGGCGCGTCGTCGGTCACGTTGTCCGCCAGCAGCCAGGTCGAGACGTCGGTTTTCACGACGGTCGTGGCGGCGACGAGGTTGTTCGACCCGTCCTTGCCGGCGAAGAAGGTCCCCGAGCCGGTCTTGACCGTCGCCCAGCCCCCGAACACGGTGCTCCCCACATTGATGGTGCTCGATCCGACATTCGTCAGGTCGAAAGTCACCGTCGATTGATTGTTCCCGCTCCGGGTGAAGGCGCCGGTGTTGAAAACGATCGTGCCGGTATTGCTCCCAAACGCGACGGTGGACGAAGTGTTCACCACCAGCGTGCTGGAGTTGTAGGTCAGCGCCGTGGTTGACCCATCGGTTTTCGTCAGGCGCAGGGTGCCGCCACCGAGCGAGAGGATGCCACCCAGACTGCTCTTCGTCGGCGTGTTGAGGACAGCATTCACGAGGCCACCGTTGACCGCGAACGTGCCGATGAAAGTGTTGGCGTCACCCACCACGAGGGTACCCAGTCCGGTCTTCGCAAAAGTACCGGGAGCCCCCGCCCCGTCGCTGATCGCGCTGTTGACCGTCGCCGTACTGCCGGCGGCGACGTCCATGGTCAACGTGCGGGCCGTGACGGACTCGGAAAGGAAAATGGAACCACCGCCAAAAATCGTGTTGCCGCTGTTGGTAATCGACAGGGTCCGGTTGCCTCCGAAGTTCACCATGTCACCCGCAAGGGTGAAATTGCCCGCACCGGCGATGGTCCCGTTGCCGGTCAACCCGAGCGCGCCCACGGTCCCGGAGTTCGCCCCCATATCCAGGGTGGCGTTGGCCATGATGAGCGTCCCGCTCGTGGGCAGCACGTCGTTCGCTCCGTAGGCGAGGGTGCCGGCGGTGATCGTCGTATCGCCCGTATAGTTGACCGCCGCGTTCAACGTCAAAATTCCGTTCCCAACCTTGGTCAAACCGCCGTTTCCGCCATTGCCGATGGGATTGGCGAGCGTCACGTTGAAGCCATTCGTGTCCAGAATACCACCACCGGTCTTGAGCGACGGATTGCCCGTCTGGCCAAACTGCACCGTGCGCAAGGAGAGGTCGAAGGCGGCTCCGAAGCGGAAGCTGGCCGTGCTTTGCACACCGCTGGTTCCGCCGCTCAGGACGATCAACGAGCCCGTTCCGAGATGGGACAGGGAACTGGCCTGCAAGACGCCCTGGTTGATTGTCACGGGGCCGTTGAAAGTGCTGGCCGTGGAAGTGAGCACCAGCGTGCCGGCGCCGGATTTGGTCAGCGCCGCCGTGCCCGAAGTGAGAGCGGAGTCGATTGTGAAGACGGCATTCGCCGGCGTCGCGTTGGATGACGTGACGGAAATGACGTATTCGTTCGAACCGGTCAGAATGCCATCGTAGCCGCTCAACGTCGCGCCATTGGTCGAACTGCCCGCGGTGTGCAAAATGGCTCCGGAGGTGATCGTGAGTTGATTGCTCCCGCCGCCCGCTCCGGCCATGGTCACCGCCCCGGAGAAAGTATTTAGCCGCAGGGCATTGGCCGTGGCTGTGGCTAGGCCCGAAGCATCCGCGGCGATGGAAAAATTCGAAGTCGGAGCGCCGGACAGGTTGGCGTAGCTGGTTTCGAACTCGGCATCCGTGAGGGCGCGGAAGCCGGTGCCGGCGACATGGGTGACAAAGCTGTTCCCGACCATCGTGGCGGCGACAGACGTATCCACGCTCGCCTCGCCGATCGCCCACGGGAGAATGCTGATCGTCTTGGTTCCCGCGACCCCGCCGCCGCCGACCAGCGACAGGGCGCCCGTGACCACGACTTCGCCGTGCCGGGTGGCCCCGCTCGTGCCCAGGTTGGTGCCGCGGATGAGCGCGGTCGAGTTGCCGGACCGGGTCAAACTCGCAAGGATCTGTTCCGCGGTCGCTCCGGAGGTGGCAGTGGAGGCACTGAGGGTATTGGCGCCCATGACCAGCGTCACCGCGCCGAGGTTTTCCGTGCGGGTGCCGGCCTGATCGGTGCGCGTGTACAGGCCGTTGATGCCGCCGGTATTCATCAACGAGATGGTTGCGGCGTTGTTGACGCGCTCGGCGGCCGTGGTCGCTCCATTATTATCGATAATGAGCGAACCGCTATTGAGCACGATCGACGCGACGTTGTTCATGTTCGAAATCCCGCTGCCGGAGATGAAGAACTGGTTTTGGTTGACGATGATGGCTCCCGAAAAGGTCGTCGCCACGCCGTTCAGCGTCAGGTCGGAAGTGCCATTTTTGATAATCGTGCCGGAGCCGGTAATCTGTCCGCTGTAGGTGGAGGCCGAGAATTCGTTGATCGTCAGGGTCCCGGCGCCGATGGCCACAGTGCCGCCGGTCGTCCCGGCGCCGCCAAGGCTGCCGACGGCTTCCGTCGTATTGTTCAGGTCGAAAATCACTCCTGCCTGGTTGGCCAGCGTGACATTGGAACGATCGCCGATGGCGTTGCCGCCCTGGACACGCAGGGTGCCACCTTGAATGGCCGTTTCTCCACCATAGAGATTGGCGTCATTCGACAGGACCAGAATGCCGTTTCCACC
>JBDTNM010000384.1:0-2878 GCA_039933735.1 bacterium
AATGCCGCGGGCGTGCTCCAGGGCCGCATCGACTTCGGCCTTACGGCGCTCGGCCAACGTCAAGCTCGTTTGGTTGCCGATCGACTCGCGAGCGAGGGCGCCGTCAGGTTGACCTCCAGTCCACTGGTTCGCGCAAGTCAAACTGCGCAGGTAATTGCCGCGGCAGTGGGGCTGGAGGTTGCTTTCGATGAAGGCATTGCCGAGTACGACATCGGCGAGGGCAGCGGACTGACAGCGCCACAGTTGCGCGAGAAGTTCCCCGACATAATGAACGCACGGTCTAACGGCCAGCGGTTCATGTTCCCCGGGGAAGAAGGCCGGGAAGCCTTCCATGCCCGCCTGCACGATGCGCTGGAGGCTGTCCGCGAGTGCGAAGGTACCACTGTAGCGGTTGCTCACGGCGGAGTGATCAGCGCGATGTGCCACATGGTCGTCGGGCTGGACTTGCACCGGCCCGGCGCGTTTCAGGTTGCGAACTGCTCGATCACTGAGATTACCGAGGATCGCGGCAAGCGCCTCGTGCTCGTGCGCCACAACGACGTGTGTCACCTGCATGGCCTCGAAACTACCGTAGACCGGGGCTAAAGAGGCCTCGCCTGGCGGTAATCGCTCTCGGGCTACTTCGCAGTCTTCGCCTGGATCTCGAGGATGGTGTTCGCGATCAATCGGGCGTGGGGATAGGGCTTCCATCCCTGCGGGGTGTTGTAGTAGCGAGTCCCCGCCTGGTACTCATCCGGCTCGCGTTCGCCGTATTCAACATCGATTCCGTCAACTCGAATGGAGGGCGATCCGAGGAAGCGCTTGTCGCGGGCATCTTCAGAGTCGGTGACCTCGGTGTAGGACACCTCGATGGAAGGGTCAGTCGATTCAATGGCCTGCTTCATCGCCTCTTCCGCCTCGGCGCTGCGGCCCGTGCTCTTGGAGTACAGGAATTCGATCTTCATGTGTTTTCTCGTCCGGTGGGATGTGTTGGCGACTCTTCGCGCAGGTCGGCCCATCTCGCGACAGCCCGCCCTTCGAAGCCGAGTTCGCCGGGTACGTAATACTGTGGCTGGCCCAACTCTTCGGGCAAATAGCGCATCTCTCGCGCCACGTGTCCCGCGTCATCGTGGGCCGAGCGGTAGCCCTGCCCGTAGCCGAAATCCCGCATCAAACCGGTCGCCGCGTTTCGGAGGTGCAAAGGAACTGGCAAGTGGCCAGTCGCGGAAGCTGCCTCACGCGCCCGCCCATAAGAAGTCCCGGCACTATTGCTCTTCGGAGCGAGAGCGAGGTAGAGGGCGCATTCGGCCATTGCGTAGAACCCTTCGGGCATGCCCACGAAGTGCACTGCCTGTTGGCACGAGGTCGCAATCACCAGCGCCTGAGGGTCGGCGAGGCCGATGTCTTCGCTGGCGAGTATCACCATCCGCCGGATGACGAACAGCGGATCCTCGCCGCTCTCGATCAGTCGTGCGAGCCAATACAGGGCGGCGTCCGGGTCGCTGCCGCGAATCGTTTTGATGAACGCCGAAATCGTGTCGTAGTGGTAATCCGACTGGCGGTCGTAATAGGGGCGGCGGTCTTGCAGGGCCTGTGCGACATCGGCGGCAGAGATTTCCTGGCGGCCCGCGGATTCGGCGACGTCGGCTGCAATATCGAGCGCCGTAAGCGTTGCCCGACCATCGCCTCCGCCGCCCTCCAGTAACGCGCGCCGGCCAGTCTCATCGATCGAAAGTCCGCGGCCGCCGAGTCCCCGCTCCGCGTCGCCGAGTGCGCGATCGACCATTGCCGAGAGTGATTCCGGGCCGAGTTGCTTCAGTCTTACGACCCTCGCCCGGCTTAAGAGAGGGGCGATAACCTCGAACGATGGGTTTTCGGTGGTTGCGCCGATGAGCGTGACGGTGCCGTCCTCGACATAAGGGAGGATCACGTCCTGCTGGGCCTTGTTGAAGCGATGAATTTCATCGATGAAGAGGACAGTCCTCAGGCCCGCTCCGCGCCGTCCCTGTGCATCCGCGACGACCTTGCGAAGGTCTGCGACGCCGGAAGAAACAGCTGAGACCGCCACGAACTCTGCACTCACGCCGCCCGCGAGGATGCGGGCAAGTGTGGTTTTTCCGCAGCCGGGCGGCCCCCAGAGAATGAACGAAGGCAGGCGGCCGCGTTCGAGTGCTCCCCTGAGCATCGAACCAGGCCCAACCGCATCTTCCTGGCCCACGAAGTCATCGAGCGAGCGCGGGCGCATGCGTGCAGCGAGGGGTGCATCGGCCGGGATCGGTGGCTCGGGAAAGGCGAGTCCGGGTTGGGAAGCTTTCACGCGCTGAGTCTAACCGGCGAGCAAGGCGATGGTGACGCCGTCACCGCCGTCCTGCGGCGAGGCCGATTCGAAGCGCCTGACCAGCGGGTGATTGGCCAGGGCCTCGCGGATAGCTGCCCGTAACGCGCCCGTCCCTTTGCCGTGAATGATGCGCACAAATGGCAGTCCGGCTCGGAATGCGCCGTCGAGGTAGTTTTCGAACTGCTCCAGCGCTGCCTCAGCACGTTGCCCTCGGAGATCGAGCTCCATCGACACGGGTGGTCCCGTGGGGACAGCGACCTTTTCACCAGATGGGCCGGCAGGCTGCTCGATCCGGTCGATGCGGTCGACGTAGACCTTCATTCTGAGCGACCCGAATTGGACTTCGACCCGGCCATCATCGCCAACCCCGGAGAGAGCTTCGCCCAACTGGGGTATATCGCGGACGTGAACAGTGTCGCCCGGCAGCACTTCTTTGCGTAGGGCAACGGGCGCGGCCACCGCTGCCCGCCGAGGCCTCGCGGCAACGGTAAGCTTCTCCAGGTCGGCGTTCATCTGCCTCAATGTCTCGTCCGCCGAACGTGGGTCGAAGTCGCGTTCGGC
>JBDTNM010000385.1:0-2878 GCA_039933735.1 bacterium
CTTCGATGCCGTCGCGGAGCCGGAGGGGCAAGCGTGATGGTTTGCTCCAGCGCGGCGCTGCCCGGGGAGCGGACCGCGCTACGGCGACGGCGACGGCCATGAAGGCGACGGTCGAAATGGCCAGCACCCAGAGAAGGGTGGACGAGGCGAAGACACCGTTCGGCAGGAGAAGCGCGGCGAGGACGAAGACGACGATGAGCACGGCGTTGACGATCGCTTCGGCGCCGCGACCGGCCACGAGCCCGGCGCGCGAGAGCCCGTAGCGGTTCGCGACGATCTGGATTTTCACGACGTCGCCGGCGCTGGCGGGGACAACGGAATTCACGAGGGTGCCGATCAGGAGCACACCGAACAGCCCCAGGAACGGTGCGTGGCCGACGCGCCGAAGCGTGATTCGCCACTCCAGCGCGTGCACCAGCCGGGAACCGACGTAGACGAGTGCCGCAAGCAGAAGCCATTGGTAGCGGGCATTCGAAAACGACCGGCCGAGGGCCTTGAGGTCGACCTGAAGGAGCGCGACGGCGAGCAGGACGGCCACAACCGCGAGTTGAATGAACCATCGGTTTTTCAAGAGCCGGACGATGCGAGACATGAGCGCTCCGACCTTCATCGCGGATGGAATCGAGGGATGAGTATGCGTCAGGGCTATACTCGTCGCATGGCCGAGCGCCCAATCCTCACCGACGACATGCTGCGTGTGCTGACGGAGCAGTCACTCGTCTTCATGGCGACGGTGAACCCCGACGGGACACCGAACCTCTCGCCGAAGGGGACCGTCCGGCACTGGCGGGGCGACCAGCTGATGTTCGCCGACCTGCGTTCGCCCGGGACGATGCGAAACCTGGCATCGAATCCCGCGGTCGACCTGAATGTCGTCGACCCGATCAATCGCAAGGGGTACCGGTTCAAAGGCAGCGGGCGCGTGCTTCGTGAAGGCGCGGAGTACGAAACGATCATGGCGCTCTACCGCGAAACCACCGAACGCGCCGACGAACGCATCCGCGCGGTTGTGGTCATCGATGTCGCTGAAGCGTTTCCGCTGACTTCGCCGGCGTACGACCTCGGCCGGAGCGAAGCCGAGGTGACGGCGTCGTGGATCACCCGCTGGCGGACGCTGTACCGGTTTTAGGTCGTCACGCGCGTGCCCGCGGCGGTGGTTCGAAGGTCAGAGGATCGGGCCCATCTGTGGCAGACCCATGAGCACGCGGCCCACGTTTTCGTAGCGTGACGCCGAAACGGCGACGTGTTGCGTCACCGCGCCCATATCCCGGGAGAAGCGTTCGAACTGGGAACCACGAACGACCGCGTTCATGCCCGCGAAATCCCTGACCGTCTCGACCGCCTGGCGGCTCAAGCGGACCGCCGTCACCATTGCCGACCGGAGTTTGGCGAGGTCCGCCGGCTCGAAAGACTCTTGTACGTCGCCCATCTTCCAGACGGCATCGATAGTCCCGCGCAAGAGGAGGTCGGCGGCCTGCCAGAGACCTTCCGCCTCCGCCAACGCGATCTGCGGGCCGGCCTGGTCAGCAAGACGTGACATTGTGCCGCCGGGGATCTTCGTCATCGCCATCTCCCGGAACACGTCCAATGCTCCGCGAGCGACGCCGGTTCCGATAGCAGCAATGGAGACGCCCAGTCCCGAGACGAGCGGCAGGGTGCGTTCGGTCCCTTCGCGCCACGGGGAAGGGGCCATCAGGCTAAACGTGTGCGACTCCGGGACGAATACGTCCGTGACCTGCGCGTCGTCGCTTTCGGTTGCGATCATTGCCGAAACGGGCCAGTTCGGGATTACGGTGACCTCGCTCTTGGGCAGAAGGAATCCGCGGAACTCGGGCACTGGACCATTCATCGAGACCTGGCCGTTGCGGCGCACGACACCGCCCATCATCAAGTGGCTGGCGAACCGATGTGCGCTGTTGTACGAACTCTTGCCCGTAACCCGGAAGCCACCTTCGACGGCATCAGCGGCCACCGACATCGGCGAGAACGCCCCGGCGAGGCCGTTGCCCGGGTTCGAAAACAATGCGTCGTAGGTCGCGCGGGGAAGGAAGTTGCCGAACACAACGCCGGTCATCGCAAATGTCAGTGCCCAACCCGTGGACCCGTCAGCGGAGGAGAGCGCCTGGCAAACCGGGATCGTCTGCGGAATGCGGGCGCCACCCCCGCCGATATCAGCCGAGACCAGCATCCGCGGCAACCGCGACGCCCGGAACGCCTCGGCCACCCGATCCGTGACGTGCCCGAGGTGTTCGGCTTCGGCCGCATCGGATCGAATCAGGGGGAGTAGTTCGAGCGCGTCAGCGAGAAACGGGTCGGCAGCGGCTGGCATGGAAACACTCCTGGAGAACTTCGGCGGATTCTAGCCCTCCTGAGCGTCGCGCGAGACAGATCAGAAAACGGGTACGCATATGCGTACCCGTTTTCGGTGATTGGGCGAGCCGCGGCTTTAGTTAGGCCTTTTCGCCCGTGAAGGTGCCGCTGCCGAACGCGCCGAACTGGACGTTGCCGGAGATCGAGGTGCCAGCCACGGTGCCGGTGAACTTCAGTTCGAGCTGGCCCATCGGGCCGGCGACGGTCGCGGAAAAAGCGGCGGCGTCGCCATCGAGCGTGCCGGTGACCGGGGCCGAGCCGGCATCGCCAGCGAAGCTCCCGCCGATCGCGTTTCCGGTGGTGGTGAACTCGGCCTTCACGGGGCGTGGGCCCATCGGCGAGTTCATCGTGAGATTCCAGGTTCCTTCGAGTGCCATAACTGCTATCCCTCAGAGAAATTCGGCCTCGAGTATCGCACATCCGAACGGCATTCGGAACCGTCGGCGACCGCGGTTGCAACGAGCGGTAAGATCGGTTCATGGTCGAGGAACGGCAGGCTCTGCTTCAG
>JBDTNM010000386.1:0-2857 GCA_039933735.1 bacterium
ACGAAAAGTCGATAACCGTCCGCGAATTCGGCCCTGCGGCCGCGCTCGCTGCCTATTCCGCCCACTGGGAATTTGATCGGGGTGGAAAGCCTGAAAAGCACGACACCGTCAATGCATCGTTCTGGATCAAAGAGAGCGGAGCGTGGAAGTGCGCCGCCGTAAGCGAAGCGGACGCGCCCAAGTAGCTGCTGCCGGGAGTCGAAAATGCCAGAAGGGGAGGCAATTGCCTCCCCTTCTGCTTGTGAACGACCGGGGCCGCTCAGGCCTTGGCCTTCTCCGCAAGGTACGCCTTCAGGGTCTGGCCCGTTCGCCACATGGGCTCGGCTCCTTCAAGGCTGGTGATCTTGTCCCAGTTGGACTGGCACCATTCGGCGGACTGGATCTCATTCATGCCTGGCTGCAGCCCGGGACCCTTGACGATCGTTGCTCGATTGAAGTTGCCGGCTCCGGCTTCGATGATCAGGCCGCTGTCCGAGCACTCGTTCGATGCCATGTAAATGACCGCTGGAGCGACAAGCTCTGGCTTCAACCGATCGACCATTTCCTGCGGCATCACCGTCTGCGTCAGACGAGTGCCAGCGACTGGGGCCACGACATTGACGTTGACATTGTACTTCGCGCCTTCCTGCTTCAGGACGTTCATCAGACCGAGCATTGCGGTCTTTGCGGCGCCGTAATTGGCCTGGCCGAACTGGCCGTAGATGCCGGAGGACGAGGTGGTCAGGATGACCCGCCCGTAGGACTGCTGGCGGAAGACGGGCCAGGCGGCGCGAAGAACGGTGAACGAGCCCTTGATATGGACTGCGAACACTTTGTCCCAGTCGTCTTCGCTCATGTTGTGGAAGGCGACGTCGCGGAGAATGCCGGCGTTGCAGATGACGACATCGAGACGACCGTAGGTGTCGATGGCGGTTTTTACCATGTTGAAGCCGCCGTCGTAGTCAGCGACGGAGTCGTAATTGGGGGTGGCTTCGCCGCCCGCCGCCTTGATTTCATCGACGACCTTCTGGGCCGCTGCTCGGCTTTCGCCCTGGCCGTTGGGGTCGCCGCCGAGGTCGTTGACGACGACTTTCGCGCCACGAGCGGCGAGGTCCATTGCGTAAGCACGGCCGAGGCCTGCCCCGGCGCCGGTTACCAGGGCAACCTGACCTTGGAATGAAATAGCCATTGGGTGTGTGTTCCTCTCAGAGCGGTCGAGTGATGCTGAAATCGGGACTCCTGCGTTTTCGAACGCCATTCGGAGTCATGCGGTCCCTTGCAGCATGCGAGGTTACCAGCTTATGGAGCTTATTTCCGCTAGATTCGCTGAGACAGGTGCGGGGCGTTCGACCATAGACTCGTACCAGGCTTCCGAACTGGCTATTCGCCAGGCAAGGGTGTCGTCGCCGCCTGCTTCGAAGCGTGCCTGGACTGCCGTCACTGTCTCGGGGTTGAAGAGTTCAGTCCGACGAGCGGCGCGTTGCAGCATCGTCACAACCCAGGAGCGCAAAGGCCCGTGATTCCATTGTCGTTGTGGCGGCGCATAGGCAAGCTTGTCTTTCCGATCGAGGATGCGGTCGGGCACGATGCCACGCATCGACTCACGCAAAATCACCTTGGTCGTTGCGCCACTGAGAAGAAGATCTGGCGGCAACCCAAAGCAGAATTCAACCAGGCGATGGTCGAGGAAGGGCAGCCGCACCTCGCGCCCGAATGCCATGCTGTTGCGGTCCGCGTAGCGCAGAAATTCCGGCAGCTGGGTGGTCGTCTGCCAGCGGACGAGTTCGTTCCGCAGCCGATCGCCGAACGGCTTCGGCGCCTCGACATGTGCTGGTGCGAACTCACGATGCATCTCCGGTGACACTACGGAGGCCGAGCGGTAATACCGCTCCACAAGTCCGTCGCGTAGACGTTCCGGGAGGGAATAGTAAGCCGCGAACTGGGCGGGCTCACGCATTGCGTGATATCGCCGGCCGTATTGAGCCAACTCCCGAGCGACCTTGTCCAGACGTCCCCGTCGCAACCAGTGAGCGAGGAACATCCCGTGGGCCTGATCGTAGCCGGCGAGGATTTCGTCGGCGCCCTGGCCATCGAGCAAGACTGTCGTGTTGTTTTCCTGCGCCAGCCGCATCACGAGCCATTGAGCGAACGGACTCGCGCTCGCGATCGGCTCCTCCTGGTGGTATTGCAGGTGTTCGAATTCGTCGATGAATCGCTCTGGTTCCACCCACACGTCATGCGTTTCGGCATCAACGCGGTAGGTCACGATTTCGATGAAACGGCCTTCGTCGTGGGCCTTGGAGTGGAAGCGGGCGCTGAACGTCTTTTGCTGCAGCCACTGGGATGTCTTCTCGGCGTGAATCGTAGAGACGATGCTGGATGAATCTATGCCGCCGCTGAGGCTGCTGCCTACAGGTACGTCGCTTCGAAGCCGAAGCCGGACGCTGTCGAAGAGGATCTCACGGAACCGTTCGACGGCCTCGGCGCGGGCGATGGGAACGGGACAGGCGCGCGGTTCCCAGTAGCGCTGGACTTCGCCACGCCCCTCGTGGTCGAGGAGGAGAAAGGAGCCGCCCGGCAGGCTTTCGATCCCGGTGAAGAAGCTTTCTTGGTCGAGGTCGAGGTCGCCGCGGGCGAGATAGCGGTAGATCGCGCGGTGGTTCGCCTCGCGAAGCTCGGGCCGTACCGCGAGGATAGCTTTCATCTCGCTCGCGAAGACGAGGCCCTTCGCCGAGCGCGCTATATAGAGCGGCTTTTCGCCGAACCTGTCGCGAGCAAGCAGCAATGTCCGCTTCCGGTTGTCCCACAGGGCGAAGGCGAACATGCCGTTGAGCTTGCCGAGGCAGTCGGTGCCCCACTGCTCGTAGGCGCGGAGGAG
>JBDTNM010000387.1:0-2857 GCA_039933735.1 bacterium
CGTTCGACATCAAGCGCAGCCCGAACGACCACCTGGCGTTCGGCATCGGCGAGCATTTCTGCCTCGGCGCCGGCTTCGCAAAGCTGGAACTGAAGGTCCTCTACGAAGAGATGTTCCGACGCTTCCCGGATATCGAGTTGAACGGACCGGTCGAACGCCTCCGCTCGAACTTCATCGGCGGGATTAAGCACCTGCCGGTTCGGTTCACGCCCGAAGCGTAAGCAGGGACCAAGGCTGCATCACAGAAACGGGGCCGTCAGGCCCCGTTTTCGTCGTCCCAGGGATTGATGACGGGGACCTGAAAGCGATTGAAGTGCTTTACATTGCGCGTCACGATCGACAAGTCGTGCGTCACGGCCACAGCCGCGATGAGCGAGTCAACCGCACCGGGAAGGTCGCCCTTCAAGGTCATCGGGACGATCATGTCTCCCCAAGTCAGACTCTCTTTCACGCCATAAGGCAGAATCCGATCCGAGAACGTTTCAAGAAGGTCCTCGAGCCAGTTGCCGATTGCTTCTTTTGCAGTTTGGTCGGTCTGGTTAGTCAATCCCTGGCGCAGTTCTCCGATGGTGAACGTGCTAATTACGAGGTCGGATGCGGGCTTGTCGGAAATCCATCTCATCATGCTCGGGTTTCTTCTCGGCACGCGCAGCGCCGAAACTGCCATAGTGTCGAGCAAATACTTCACCGGTCCGGCTCGTCGGGGAGTTCGTCATCGAATAGTACCGGGCGGGGTGGATCAATAAGCCTTGGAGGGATCACGAGGTCGATGCCTTCCATTCGGGGCGCCCATCGCGTGGCGAACTCGTAGAAAGATTCGCGCTGCGCGGGCTTGCCCACGAGGCGTTCGTACTCTTCCGCGGGCATCACCACAACTGCGTCTTCCCCTCGTACCGTGATGGTCTGGGGGCCTTCTTCGCGAGCACGGCGGATGACTTCGCTCAACTTGTTCTTGGCTTCCTGCAGCTGCCAGGTCGATTTTCGAGCAATCACCCGCCGCCTCCTGTCTAGACAGTCTAGACAGCATACGCCGCTTTCCACGGTTTGCTATCCTCGATAGGTGACTGCAGCCACGAACATCAACCACTGGCGAAACGAGATCGACCGGGTCGACGATGACCTGCTGCGGCTCTTCAACGAGCGCGCCCATTACGCCATCGAAATCGGCCTGGAGAAGCGCAGGCTCGGCCTTCCAATCGAGGTACCTGAGCGAGAAGCGGCGATCATGAAACGGATGACCTCGGACAACCACGGCCCGCTCGATAGCGAGGCCGTCGAACGCCTCTTCGACGCGGTGATCGCGGAGAGCCGAATCGCCGAAGGGGCGATGCTCGGGCTCAATCCGGCGGCGGGAACCGCTTCTTGAACGTGAACGCGGCCGCGGTCGGCCCGTTCGTTTTCAATTCGGCCAATTTCGATTCCGCTTCATCCACCGTGGGCAAATGTCCTTCGGGCACCCACCAGAGGACCGCGTACGGGTCATCTTCGTGGGTGAACCACTCGGTGCGCCGGCGAAAGTAATCGGTGTGGCCGCTGTGGTAGGCGTACTCGAACAGCGATTCGGCGTCCTGCCAGAGGCTGAAGTTGATGATGATCCGGTCGTCGTCGCGGACGCGGATAGCGGTGCTGTCGCCATCGTCAGTCTGGTGCCTCCAGACGAAGCCCGGCGCGCTCTCCGCGAGGGCGTTGATCTCGGCGATGTTGTCCGTGAAGTCGGCCATCACGGGCGAATCCAGCGGTGCGACAATCCAGGCGATGTTGTACTGGGCGAGGTGGTAGCGGTTCACCGGAAAAGTGTGGCGCAGTTCACAGGAAACGCACAGGGGCTCGCATCACTCCGCCGAAAGTCGCATTCCCTCCGGCCAGCCGAGTAGCAATCTGAAACGAGAAAACGCGTCGACCGGCAGGCACCGCGCCTCAGGTCGAAAGTGGAGATGGAAGATGGCTCGCTGGGAACGCAGCGTCGAGATCGATGCCACCCCCGCCCGGGTCTGGTCGATCATGTCGGATGTAGAGAAATGGCCCGAATGGACCTCTTCGATTGAATCGGTCCAACTCCCGGTGCCCCTGGCCCTCGGCGCCGCAGCGGTGGTCAAGGCGAAGGGCACGTCGAAGGCGACCTGGCGAGTGACCGAGTGGAACCCGGGACGCAATTTCACCTGGGCGACCAGCCTGCGCGGAGCGAAGACGGTCGGCGAGCATGTCATCGAGGGGAACGGCGAAGGCAAGAGCCGCGTGATTCTCGCCATCGAAGTCAAAGGCTTCATGGCCGGTCTCTTCCGTCCGCTTATCAGCAAAGTAATCACCACCAACCTCGATCTTGAGTCAGCAGGCCTGAAGCGCCGCAGCGAAGCGGCCTGATCGAGGACGCTTACCGGAGAACAGCGCGTTCAGTGGTATCCTGCCGGCGTGTTCCAGGCAGTTAAAGGTCTCGGTCTCACGTTCGGCGCGTTCGCTTTTGCGTTCGCGTTGCATATCGTCGGCGGGGCAACCGACCAGGGTTGGCTGTTCGCAATCGCAGTGGGGCTGATTTTCGCCATCGCGACCGGGTTCCCGGCGATCGCGCTCTGGATTTCGGGACTGACCTACAAGGCCTCGGAACCAGCGAAGTTCACCTACACCGCCGGCGTCATCATCGGGACGGGCCTGACATTGGGCGCACTCTGGGCGAGCCACGACCGTTCTTTCGCGGCCTGGCACTTCCCGCTGTCGATTGTCCTGGTGGCAGTGGTCAGTTCGCTGATCCTGCTGGCGCGATCGCGGATTGAGGGCGATGGAGCGACCCGGCCGGGCGCAGCTACTTCCTGAGCCTCGGGTCCCAGATGTCGCGCAGCGAATCGCCGAGCAGGTTCGCGCC
>JBDTNM010000388.1:0-2846 GCA_039933735.1 bacterium
AGGTCGATGGCGCGGCAGTCCAGATGAAGCTGCGCTGGGTGTGGGTCGAAAACACGGCGTTCCTTGGCCCAAACGGCATCACCCTCTACCTCGCCGTCGACGGCATCTCCGCGACGATGGCGCTGCTCACGGGCGTGGTCGCGTTCGCGGGGGCACTTGCCAGCTGGAAACTCGAGTACCGCAACAAGGACTTCTACATCCTCTACTGGACGTTGCTCGCGGGCGTCTTCGGGACCTTCTTTTCGTACGACCTGTTCTTCTTCTTCTTCTTCTACGAACTCGCGGTGATGCCGCTCTACCTGCTCATCGGCGTCTGGGGTTCGACGCGCAAGGAATACGGCGCGATGAAGCTCACCCTGATGCTGGTCGGCGGCTCAGTGCTGATCTGGATCGGGATTTTCGCCACCTTCCACGAAGCGAACCTGGGCACGTTCGACATGCAGCGTCTCTGGGCGGCCGGCTCAGACGGCACCTTAAGTCCAGGCTTCCAAAAGACGTTCTTCCCGATGATGGTGATTGGCTGTGGCGTGCTCGCCGCGCTGTGGCCGTTCCACACGTGGTCGCCTGACGGCCACATGTCGGCGCCGACTTCCGTTTCGATGGTCCATGCCGGCGTCCTGATGAAGCTCGGCGCCTTCGGGATCATCCGCCTGGGCATTCAGCTGATGCCGGTCGGCGCGGAGTTCTGGATGCCGGGACTGATGGTGCTCGGCGTGATCGGGGCCGTGTACGGCGCCACCGCCGCGCTTACCCAGCGCGACTTCAAGCTGATCTCTGGCTACAGCTCGGTCTCGCACATGGGCTACGTGCTCATGGGCCTGGCGACCATGAACCAGATCGGTATCACCGGCGCCGTCCTCCAAATGTTCTCCCACGGGGTCATGACGGCTCTCGTCTTCCTCATGATTGGCGCGCTTTACGACCAGGCTCACACGCGTGACTTGAAGGACTTCGGCGGAATTGCCAAGGTCATGCCGCTCTGGGTGGTGTTCTACACAATTGCCGGGCTCGCGAACGTGGGCCTGCCGGGACTCTCGGGCTTCACCGCGGAGTTCCACATCTTCGTCGGCACGTTCAAGACCTACCCGGTCTTCGGCGCCATGGCGATTTTTGCAGCAGCCCTGGCGGCGGCCTATATGTTGCGCATGTTCGGCACCGTCTTCTTCGGGCCGTTCAACCCGCGCTGGTCCGACCTCAAAGACCTCACTCCGCTTGAACGACTCTCGGGCGGCATGCTCATTGCAGCGATTGTCGTGATGGGTGTCTGGTGGGCGCCGTTCACGGACCGCATCAGCGCGGCCGTCACGCTTCTCCCGGGAGTGACCGGCTAATGCGCGATTACACCATCTTCATCCCCGAATACATCGCCGCCGGTGCAGCCGTTGGGATCATCGGCATCGAACTGTTCTGGCCGAACTTCCGCAAGGATTGGCTCGCCTACCTGACCGCAGCCGCGGCCGTCGGCTGGTTCATCGCGGGGCTCTTCTTCATCGGCAAGGACCCGAACAGCTTCCAGGGGCTCATCTCGAGCGACAACTTTACCACCTACTTCCGGCTGCTCGCCGCGGGCATCGTCTTCGCTGTTTCGCTGATATCGGCGAACTACATGAGCACGAAAACGAAGACAGCGGCCGAGTACTACGGTCTGCTGCTCATCGCCGGCTGCGGCATGGTCTATATGGCTGCGGCGACCGAGCTGATAACGGCCTACATCTCGCTCGAACTGCTCAGCTTCTCGCTCTACATCCTCGTCGGCTACCTCAAGCGCGATAACCTCAGCAGCGAAGCAAGCCTGAAATACATCCTGCTCGGCGCCTTCTCGAGCGCGATGTTCCTCTACGGCATGAGCCTGGTGTACGGCGTCACCGGTACGACCGGTTACGCCGGGATCGCCGAAGCGCTCTCGGTCCGCGAGTCCGGCACCGACCCGGCGATCATCGTCGGCTTCATGCTCATCCTGACCGGTGTCGGCTTCAAGGTTTCAGCCGCCCCGTTCCACATGTGGGCGCCCGACGCGTACGAAGGCGCGCCGATGCCGATCACGGCTTTCCTTTCGACGCTCTCGAAGGCAGCCGGCTTCGCGCTCATCCTCCGGCTGTTTAGCACCGCGATCATTGTTGATTCGGCCGAATGGCGCTGGGCCGTGGTCACCCTCGCGGCGCTGACGATGACGGCCGGCAACCTCATCGCCATCCAGCAAAAGAACCTTAAGCGGCTCGTCGCCTACAGCTCGATTGGCCAGGTCGGCTACATGCTGATCGCGATCGCCGCCATCGGCTACGGCGACGCCCAGGGCGGCATCAATGCCACCTCGGGCCTGCTCATCCACATCATCGGCTACGTCGTTTCCACGTTGCTGCTCTTCACGGCCCTGACCGCCGCCTACAACAAAACGGGCCGCGACGATATTGAAGGTCTCAAGGGCCTCGCCGAAACGCAACCGTTCCTCGCGCTCGTCATCACCTGCGCGCTGTTCTCGTTCGCTGGCCTGCCGTTCTTCGCGGGATTCGCTACCAAGCTCTTCATGTTCCAGGGAGCGACCACCAGCGAGACGCTCTGGGTGGTGGCCCTCGCCGTCGTGAACAGCTTCATCAGCCTCTATTACTACCTGATGGTGGTCCGCCAGATGTACCTGTTCGACCCGGTGGGCGATACGGCCCGCTGGAAGATGAACCCGGTGCTGGGGGCGCTGGCGATCGTCCTGGTCCTCGGCGTGCTGTTCATCGGCATGTACCCCGGCCCGGCATTCTCCCTCAGTGAAGACGCCGCGAAACCGCTCTTCGATCCGGGCGTCGCGAACGGCCTGACTCGCGCGCCCTGACCGCACGAAAAGCAAGGCGCGACTG
>JBDTNM010000389.1:0-2813 GCA_039933735.1 bacterium
GCCGAACGGGCGCCGTCGACGATGACGACATTCTGAAGTTCCAAATGAGTTTCCTTTGTATGGGCTGTCCGTTACTTGCCGGGCGAGGCCCGCAACGGCCGAATGGTAACTGATCCAGGCCCGCTTGCGAATCACCCTCACAACAACCGGCGTTCCAACTGGTCAAGACCGGCGCAGCAGTCCTCTACCACCAAAGAATATCGTCGAGCGGGTCTTCCGCTGCGTCGTGCTCCTCGCTCCCATCATCGTCCCGCCAGAGGTCCGTGCCGAGGTACTTCCAGCCCCCGTCGGCGAAGACGAGGACGATGTTGCCACGCTCGATCCGGCTCGCCAGGCGCAGGCCCGCATGCAGCACAGCGCCGCTGCTGATGCCTCCGAAAATACCCTCGGCCAGCATTGCCCGGCGGGCGTGGAAGAAGGCATGGCGATTGCCGACGATGATCTTTCCGTCGAGCACCGATTCATCGAGCACCGGCGGAATAAATCCGTCTTCGAGCGAGTGCAGCCCCTGCACGTGCACCCCGAGCCGAGGTTCGACGCCATAGATGTGGCAGCGGGGATTGGATTCCTTCAGCCGCCGCCCGCACCCGGTGATGGTCCCGCCGGTGCCCATGCCGGCGATGAACGCATCCACCCCGCCTTCCGGTGCAAGGTCGCGCAGGATTTCGGCGGCGGTGGTTTCGTAGTGGGTGCGCGAGTTTACTTCGCTATCGAACTGACCCAGGTAATAGGCGCCTGATTCTTGCGCCATGGAGCGAGCGACTTCGCGGGCGCTCTTGATTCCCGCCTGGCGCGGGACCTTGTGTATCTGGGCGCCGTAGGCCGCGAGCAGTTCCTCAATCTCCGGGTATACGCTCTCCGGGACGCACACGTCGACCGGATGGCCCAATAGCCGGCCGTAGAGCGCAAGCGCCACGCCCGTATTCCCGGTCGAGGCTTCGACAATGCGCTGGCCGGGCTCCAACTCGCCAGCCGTGCGAGCAGATTCGAGGATCCGGAGGACGATCCGGTCCTTGATGCTGCCCGTCGGGTTCTGGGCTTCAAGCTTGGCGAACAGCCGAACCTTGGGGTTGGGAGAAAGCGACCGCAGTTCAACCAGCGGGGTATTTCCGACAAGGCCCTGGATCGATTCGAAGGCGGTCATCGGATGATTATGCCCCCGTGATGGATCACTCCCACGTCGGCGGCTCCGGGTAATACTCCATCGCCTTCTGCGTATCCATCGCCACCTTCGCACCCCAGATCCGCCCGGCGAGGTGCAGCGCCATATCAATACCCGCCGAAACACCCGAAGAGGTGATGATCCGCCCGTTGTCGACGAAGCGGGTGTCTTCGAGGACTTCGCAGTCCCCGGGGCGCCTCAGCAATTCGATCGAGCCCCAATGCGTAGTCGCGCGGAGGCCCTTGAGCAGCCCGGCGCTTTGCAGCACCAGCGAGCCAGTGCAGACCGACGTTGTGAATTCGGCCGCCCGGTCCATCCGAGTCACGAATTCGAGCATCGCGGGGTTGTTGCGCTCAGTGCGTGTACCTCGCCCGCCCGGGATGAGAATGATGTCCGCCGCCGGACACGTCTCGAACGAGTGCTCCGCCATCACCTTCAGGCCCTTCGCGCACGCAATCACTCCCGCATTTTCCGCGACCGTAAAGGCCGTAACTTCTCCCGGCGCCACGGCATTCACCATTGTGAACACCTCCCACGGGCCTACGAAGTCGAGTTCTTCCGCCCCATCGAACAGCACAAACGCGACTGACTTCGCCACGGTTCACCTCCGGATATGCCTTCTATCGTCGCTGAGCTTCACTCGCGGCGGCAGTACCACTTTCCCGCTGCCGGGCAGGCTTCTTTCTCACGGCAGGTAGGCGATGCGGCTGGTCTGGCCCAGCAAGTCCGGGATGATGCGCTGGGCGTCGTGTACGAAATCGACCAGCAGCGGGCGCGTCTCGCGCGGGTCGATGATGTCTTCAACGGCGAAGGCATGGGCCGTCCGGAACGGCGATTTGAGCGCGTTTAAGCGCGCCTCGATTTCGGCGCGTTTCGCCTCCGGGTCTTCCGAAGAGTCGATTTCGCGACGGTACGCCGCCGTCACGCCGCCTTCGATGTGCATCGAACCCCAGTTGCCGGACGGCCACGAGTAGCGCCGGTACATGGCGTTCCCGCCGCGAAAGTGGAGCCCACCGGCAACGCCATACGACTGCCGGATGAGGAAGCACATGTACGGCATCTTCGAAAGCGACAGCAGCGAAACGATCCGCGCTCCCGCCCGCACGATCCCCTTCTTCTCCTCTTCCAGTCCGACCATGAACCCGGGCTCATCGCAGAAGTACACAAGCGGGAGGTGGAAGGTGTCGCACAACTGCAGCATGCGCGCCGATTTCTCGCCGGCTGCCTTATCCATCGAGCCGCCGAGGTAGCGCGGGTTGTTGATCATCACGCCCACCGGGTAACCATCGACGCGTCCAAGCCCGGTGATCCGCGAACGCGCGAACTCCGGCTGAATTTCGAAGAATGAGCCTTTGTCCAGCACCATATCGAGGATCTTCCTCGGCTCGTAGACCCTTCGACTGTTCTGCGGGATGACGTCGATGAGTCCGTCTTCTCGGCGCTCCGGGTCGTCGGTCGGTTCGATCCGCGGCGGCATATCCCAAACGCTCGATGGCAGGTACGACAGGAATCGCCGGATCTGAGAGAGCGCATCCGCCTCGCTGTCGGCGAGGTTCGCCACAACTCCGGATGTGCGCACCTGGATGTCTTCGTTGCCAAGTTCTTCCTTCGTGATTTCCACGCCCTGGCTGGCCTTCACCACCGGTGGCCC
>JBDTNM010000390.1:0-2791 GCA_039933735.1 bacterium
CGCGCACGCTGGGACGAAAGCGTCCCGATCCATGTGGCCTCGAAGGGCTACGACATGGAGGGCTTCCTCGCCGGTGAAAAGTCGCTCTACCAGGTCGAGATGGACGAAGTCGGCGATGTTACCGGCAAGAGCCTTCTCCATCTCCAGTGCCACTTCGGCATGGACACCCTGAACTGGGCACGGCTCGGGGCGACGGTCACCGGCCTCGATTTCTCCGGACCCGCGGTGGAAGCAGCGAGGGCGCTTGCAACAGAGATCGGCGTCGGCGATGCCAGGTTCGTGCAGGCGAACGTCTATGACGCGCGCTCTGTGCTCAGTGGCGAATTCGACGTGGTCTACACCGGGATCGGGGCGCTGTGCTGGCTGCACGATATTCGCGAGTGGGCGAGGGTGGCGGCCGGCTTCGTGAAGGCCGGCGGGTTCCTCTACGTGTACGAGGGTCACCCCGTCCTCTGGGCGATCGATGACACGACGGGCGATGGGCGCCTCACGCTGAGCACTTCGTACTTCGAAACACCGACGCCGAACGAGTGGGTTGGCGAATACACCTATGTCGATGGGCCGCCGTTGAAGAACACGGTCGACTACGAATGGAATCACGGCATCGGCGAAATCGTCACGGCCCTGATTGATGCGGGGCTGCGGATTGAGTTCCTGCACGAGCACCGGGAGGTGGCCTGGCAAGCGCTGCCCTGGATGGAGCCGCTGGAAACGGTCCCCGAAGGCACCGGCCACTCCAGCCGGACTTCCTGGGTGCTGCCTGAGGCACAGCGGGACCTCTGCCCGCTCATGTATTCGATCAAGGCGAGCAAGCCCGCGTAACGGAGGGCTACTTCACCCAGCGGTCGCCCCAGCCGGCCTCCGGTTGCTCGCCGGCGTAGGCCCAGGGTTCGCCGAATTTTCCGTCGTAGACCACGGCTTTGACGGGCTTGCGGTTCAGTTTGCCCTGGCGGTCGGTCGGGTAGCCGACCGGCAAGAGGCAGTAGAGCTGGTTGCTTTCGGGGATGCCGAGCATCTCGTAAAGCTGCTCGCGCATGGGGAGATTGAAGATGGAGCTGCCGAGGCCCATCGCGCGCGCGGCGAGCTGGAAGTTCTGGACGGCCGGGAACGTACTGCCCCCGGGCGTCGAATGGCGGCCCTTCATCCCCAACGCGGCGACGATGACCGGCACCTTATCGAGACTGAATGAGAGGTCGCGCACGCTCAGTAACGAGAGCCGCTGGTTGCGGGGCAACGCGGCAATCTCCTCTTCGCTCCCGTAGCGCGCGGAGTAGCGGGCCCAGCCTTCGAGCGCCCACGCGCGCATCTGATCCTTGATCGCTTGGTCGCGAATGATGATCCAGCGCCAGTCCTGGGCGTTTTGCCCGGACGAAGCCCGGATGGCCGCATCGAAGCACTGGAAGAGCACTTCATCCGGGACCGGGTCGGGTTTGAACCGCCGGAGGGCACGGGTGGTGTACATCGTCTGGAAAAGGCCGGGCTCATCACTCATGCGCGGATAATAGCGAAACGCGGCCCGGCACTTTCGGCTACTTCAGGATCCATTCGCTCGAATGGAGCGCCCGGCCACCGCCGCTGAACTTCGCGACGTCCGCGGCGATGGCGGCGCGGCCCTCTTCGGAGTCGTAGAACCGCTCACGCAGGTCGAAGGCCGAGCGGAAGTGCAGGATGGCCATGCCATCCCAGTCGGGGGCATCTGCTGTGAGCGCCTTCGAAACGACGTTGCGGGTGTAGCGCCACATGCCGATGTGGATTTTGAGCGCCAGCGGGGCGTGTTGCCCGCCCCAGTAGTCGGCGAACTGTTCGTGCGTCATCTGCGGATGGCGCAGCGCCAGGAAGAAGGACTTCACGCCGGGGGAACGCTCGCCATCGGGCCAATCGCGGTCGTAGGGGCGCTCGACCTTCTCATCGACCGCGTAGACATTGCATTGACCGGCTGGTGCGCCCGGGCCGGAGAGCAACGCCACCGGGTCGGCGCTGGTTTCGGTCCAGAGTTCCGCGACGACATCGAAGGTTGGTTCGCCGCCGGGCCTGAGCCCCGCTTCTTCGGCCGGAATGTCGACGAGATTGATGGTGCAGTGCTCTACGTCCGGACGCTTCGCGAGCTCCCGGCCGAACGCGAGGAAGTCGGCCCCGAACGTCTTACGGTCAGCGCCTTCGGCGCGGCGAATAAGAGCAAGTGACTTTGGCACAGGGCACCTCCCGGGCGCGCAGTCTGCCGGAACGGAGGAGCGGTGTCAGCCCCTTGAGCGGCGGCATGCCCACAAAAAAAGGCGGCGAAGTTCGCCGTAAACTGAGCACATGCGCCAGGCCGCCTTCCTTCGAGCGATCAATGTTGGGACGCACAACCGGATCAAGATGGCCGACCTTAAGGACGTCTGCCAGGCCGCTGGTTTCGAAAACGTGAGCACGTACCTGCAAACGGGAAACCTGCTCTTCGAATCGGACCTCAGTCCCGAAGAGGTCGCGACGAAAATGGAGGCCGCCCTGACTGCCCGTGGCCTGCGGAATGCGGACGTGATCGTCCGCAGCCAGGCTGAGCTTGCGGCGCTTCTCAAGTCGGACCCATTCGAGAAGCACCCGCGTGAGTCGTTTCGCCAGTACGTGACGCTCTTTCGGCGCGGACTTCCAGCCAATGCCGCGGAAGTGGCCGGAGCGAATCCGCTGAACATCCTCGTGCGGAAAGCTGAGATCTGTTCGGTACGGCCAATCGAGGTCACGAACGGGCCAGACCTTAACGGCAACCTGGAGAAGAAGCTCAAGGTGCCGGGCACCACGCGCTACTGGCACG
>JBDTNM010000391.1:0-2791 GCA_039933735.1 bacterium
GGCTGGAAAAAGAGCTGGCGAATCTCGACCGGCCCGACAACGCCGGCAGCACCCTTCCGCATCCACGCGACGACCTCGTCCATGTCGGCGGCGTCCAGCATCAGGAAGCCGCCGATGTGGTCCTTGGTCTCCGTGTATGGCCCGTCGGTGACGAGCAGCTTCCCATCGGGCTGCTTCCGCAGCGTTTTCGCCATGCTGACCGGGGAAACGCCGCAGGCGAACTTCAGCGCGCCGGCGGCTTCCATTTCGTCGTTGAGCGCGTGAATCGCCGCGCCGATCTCTGGCGTGACGGTGGACGGGTCGAAATTATCGGGGAGGTACGAGGCAACCAGATACCGGGGCATGACTGCTCCTTGTTTGCTGTGGTTTGTTTCCTGTAACCTGTTTTCGGTCACTCGTTTCCTGCTCACTCAGGAAACGTCGCTCATCGTTCTGTTGCCCTATAGTCGTTCGGAAAACCGCAAATCGACAGCCTCCCGGTTATTGGTCATTTCAGCTGCCGAATCCGTTCCTGCAGGAACTGCCGTTCCGGCTCCTGCTGCGTCAGCGCCAGCGCCTTCTCATAAGAATCCCGGGCCTCAGCGGTCCTCCCCAGCCTGCGGCACATCTCGGCCCGGGCAGAATGCGCCAAGTAGTAATTCGCCAATTCGCCCTGCTCCAGCAGCGCGTCGATACGCGCCAGGCCGGCCTCCGCGCCATCGCGCTCGGCAAGGGCCACGGCGCGATTGAGATGGACAACCGGCGAAGGGTGAATCCGCACCAATTGGTCGTAAAGCCCAACAATCTGCCGCCAATCCGTTGCAGCGGCCGTCTGCGCCTCCGCATGAACGGCCGCGATCGCAGCCTGCAGTGTGTACCCGCCGAAGCGGCGGGAGATCACGGCTTTCTCCACCAATGCCACTCCCTCCCCGATCTGTTCGCGGTTCCAGAGCGATCGGTCCTGATTGTGCAGCAGAATCAGCTCTCCGGCCGACCCGGTTCTCGCGGCGCGACGGGATTCCTGCAGCAACATCAGCGCAAGCAGCCCAATCACTTCCGGCTCCGGCTGGAGTTCCATCAGCAGCCGGCCCAATCGAATCGCTTCGCCGGTCAGCTCGGCCCGCGTGACTTCCGCCCCTGCCGCGGCCGAGTAACCCTCGTTGAAAACGAGATAGATGACCTGAAGCACCGCGTCCAGCCGCTCCGGCAAGTCCTCGGGCGTCGGCACCTCGTAGGGAATCACTGCCTCTCGAATCTTTGCCTTGGCGCGCACGATGCGTTGGGCGAGGGTGGCCGGCGTAACCAGGAATGCCCGGGCGATCTCCTCCGTTGTCAGGCCGCAGATTTCGCGAAGCGTGAGCGCTACCTGTCCTTCCGGAGGCAGCGCGGGATGGCAGCAGGTGAACACCAGACGGAGGCGATCGTCCTCGATCTCTGCATCCCCGATCTCTTCATCTTCGCTGGGAGCGTCGTTGACGCGCGATTCCATGTGGGCGATGAGCTCCCTCTGTGCCCCATCGAAGCGCGCGCGCCGACGGATCACGTCAATGGCCTTGAAGCGTGCCGTCGAAATCAGCCAGGGGCGTGGCTTGTCCGGAATGCCGGTCTTCGGCCATGTGTCCAATGCGGCTGCGAAGGCATCGTGCATCGACTCTTCGGCGAGGTCCAGGTCTCCGAGGAGGCGCACGAGCGTGGCCAGAACCCGGCCCGATTCCGATCGGTAGAGAGTCTCAATGGTCTCGCGGAGTTGTTCCGGAACAGGAGGCATTCGCGCGAACGTAGCAAACGGAGCGGCTCGACACAACTGCGCTCGAGCCCCGCAGGCAGCGGAGCCGCGGTCTACTTCCTGTTCATCGGGCTGGGCGGGGTGCGGCGGTGAGGCTGGTGGAGGGCTCAGCGCGCAATGACCGTCAGGCCCCGAGATCCGAGCCGCTCTCGAAGCATCGCCTGGGAACGAACCAGGATAACCCGCTGCTCGCTCGGGCGGGTTCGCGGCGCGAACGTCACAAAGACTGCGGGCACAGAAGGGACTGAATCAGGTTTGCACCAGTTCCAGGCGCATGCCATCCTTCATCCAGGTCGCCGCGCCAACCCGTAACCCGCGCTTGGCAGCTTATGCGCAGTCGTCAGGTGGCTGGCCATTTGACCATTATCGGGTAGAACTCTCCGCTACGGGGCCCCAATATGCATACAGAAATTACCGAACGCCCCGCGCTCCGAGTCGCGACCGTCCGGCACATCGGGCCGTACGATCGGATTGGTGACGCGTTCGCCCGGCTTGAGCGGGTCGCCGCTGCGGCGGGCCTTCTCAGCCCAAGCGCCACCCTGGTGGCGATCTACCATGACGATCCAGAGGTCGTGGCCTCGGCGGAACTCCGGTCAGACGCTGGCATTGAACTGGGACCAGCGGCCACTTTGCCGACCGCCTTGGGGGAGGTCACCGTCCCGGCTGGCCGCTATCTCTTGGGGCGGCACATCGGTCCGTACTCAGGGCTCCCGGGAGCATGGGCCCACCTGAAACGGGAGTGGTTGCAACACAGCGGCCACCGTCGGGCCGAGGGGGTTAGCTACGAAGTGTATCCGAACAATCCGATGACGGCGCCGCCCCACGAACTCATCACCGACATTTACATTCCGCTTGTGTAGGGCTTGTGGCAGCGGGCCAACCACCGCGCGCGGCCAGCGTTCAGGCGACTTCAACTCCACCGAGCCGCCGCCCCGTACCTGATGTGCGGTCGTTCGGCGGCCGCAGTTCTGCGAAAGGCTTTCCGATTGCCACACATCGCTTCCACGGCGCTTCTGGCCGCAGTCC
>JBDTNM010000392.1:0-2787 GCA_039933735.1 bacterium
GTGCCAGACGGGATATCGAGCCGTTTGCCGAAGGCAGCCCGGCGATCGAAGCGAAGGGCTTTGTTGACTTCGAAGAAGTGGAAGTGCGATCCGACCTGGATGGCGCGGTCGCCGGTGTTCGCAACCTCGATTTCCACCGAATCGCGACCGGCGTTGAGCACCAGTTCACCTTCGCCGTACAGGACTTCGCCGGGAGTGCTCATGGAATCGGGTTGTGGAGGGTCACGAGCTTCGTGCCATCCGGAAATGTGGCTTCGACCTGGACGCTGTCGATCATTTCAGGGATGCCCTCCATCACGTCGTCTCGCTTGAGAAATCGGCCCTGCATGCCCATGAGTTCGGCGACCGTTGCCCCATCGCGTGCCCGCTCCATGAGGCCGCTGGCGATGAAGGCGACGGATTCGGGGTAGTTCAGCTTCACACCACGCGCACGCCGGTCGCGGGCGACCATGGCAGCGACCGAGACCAGGAGCTTATCCACCTCGCGTTCGGTCAATCGCATGCTTCCAGGCCTCCACTGCCGCCGCTCCAAAGCCGCAAGCTACCGGGCGGACATTTCCACCGGGTTTCGCATGCACCAGCCGGTAGCTCGCGAAATCAAAACGAAACAACGTGGACACCCCGGTGATACCGGACGGGACGAGGCTACGTGGGGTTGATACGACGACGTTCGAACAGCATCGTCCTGGGTGCAGCCGCCGTGATCTGCGCGCTGGCGGCGCAATGGCTTTTGCACCGGGTCAACGTGGCCGTCCCCTTCCCGCCCTACTCGGCCGGAAACTGGCTCATTCGGCACACACCTGGGTCAATCGCCACCCGGTCGATTGATTCACTCGGGAAGGAGGCGAAACCCGCGCTCGCCGCGACGGTGGCGATTGGTCTTCTGGTGGTTGGCGCAGCCATTGGGCACAGGCGCTGGACTCCAGCGTTTGTCGCCCTCGCGACGATATCGGCGGCACTTCTCGACCCGATAGATACGGGATTCGGCGCGGTCGCGTTGGCTGCCTCGGCGGGAGCGCTCGCGGCAGTGCTGCCATTCGCCGTGAACGCGCTATCCCCGAGGTCCGCAGGAGTCCGATCTGGCCGCCGCGAGTTTCTAGGCTTGGTCGCGGGGTCGGCTCTCCTCGTGGCCATATCTGCCTCCCGCGTTGGTTGGGGTAGTTCTCGGCCCCGCTCCGCTTTCCAGAGCGACAGGTTGCAGCCGTTCGTGCGCAGGATCGATCCGAGCTTCAAGGAGGTTGAAGGCCTATCGGCGGCGATCACTTCGCCTGCCGATCACTATGTTGTCGACATCAACTTCGAGCCGCCGATCGTCGACGACGAGACGTGGGCGCTGGCGATCGATGCCACCGGAACAGCGGCTACACGACTCTCACTTCAAGAGATTCTCACCCTTGCTGCGACCGAACAGCCGGTCTTCCTGGAGTGCGTGTCGAACTATGTTGGCGGACCACTCGCAAGCAACGGCCTTTGGTCGTGCATTCCCCTTGCGGATGTCCTGGGCATGAGCGGGAGGAGCGCAAATGGCCACCGAACGATTCTTGCTCATGCTTTCGACGGCTATTCCGCGGCCATCCCAAGCGAACACGTCGACGAGGTCGTACTCGCCTTCGCGATGTCGGGCGAAACGATTCCGCGACGCCATGGATTCCCGGTACGGCTGCTTTGGCCGGGCCGATACGGGATGCTCAGCGTGAAGTGGCTGACCCGGCTCGAATTGATCGACGAGCCAGCGGACGGCTTTTGGGCGGCCCGGGGATGGGACCGTGACGGACTGCTGAAGACGGGCTCTCGGATCGACACCCCTGAGCGTGCTGCGCACGTCTCAGTTCCGCTGACGATTGCCGGGGTGGCCTGGGGACAGCGTGGCATTTCGAGGGTCGAGGTGTCGACCGACGATGAAGCCAGTTGGCAAGAAGCCCAGGTTGAGGAAGCGATCAGTGAACTCAGCTGGCGACGATGGCAGACGTCGATAGATGTGCCAGAAGGAAAAGTCCAGCTTGCCGTGCGGGCATTCGACGGCGACGGAGAGCTACAGCCGACCGGCTCGCAGCCGCCGCATCCATCGGGGGCGAGCGGCATCCACCACGTGGAGGCCGTGCGCGAAGGCGGCTGAGCGGGGAACTCGATCTGGCGCGTTACGGCGCGCCGAGGACACTGCTACCGCGACAACGAATGTCCCAGAGCTCGCGGAGGTTGCCGTATGAACACATCTGACCCCATCTCAATCGAGGGGACGCGCGTGTTCGTCACGGGCGGCGCCGGATTCATCGGTTCACATATCGTTGACCAACTGATAGGCGCCGGAGCGCGCGAAGTCGTCGTCCTGGACGATTTCGTACGCGGGCGCTGGGAGAACCTCGCGGGCGCTGTTGCAACGGGCCGGGTGCGAATCGTTGAAGGCGATGTCCGCGACGCGGAGTTGGTGGATGAGCTGACGCGTGGCTGTGACCTCGTGTTTCACCAGGCCGCGCTGCGAATCACGCAGGCCGCCGAAGAGCCGGTGCGAGCCATCGAAGTGATGATCAACGGCACGCAGACGGTGCTCGAGGCCGCCGTGCGGCATGGCGTTCGCAAAGTCCTCGCGGCGTCGAGCGCCTCGGTCTACGGCGAACCTTCCTACCTGCCCATGGACGAAGCCCATGCCTTCAACAACCGCACCCTTTACGGCGCCGCGAAGATCGCGAATGAGCAGGTGCTGCGCTCGTACAACGAAATGTTCGGGCTGAACTACCTGATGCTGCGGCCGTTCAACGTCTACGGTCCGCGCATGGATGTGTTCGGCGT
>JBDTNM010000393.1:0-2782 GCA_039933735.1 bacterium
ATCGAGATCTCCACGTCGATTCTCCCGTCGGGATGGTGCTCGAAGAACACCACTCCAGTCTACGTTGTCATCTTCCGGCACATCTCGATCGCGTCTAACGTCGTTTACATCGAGCACCGTAAGAGAAGCATCCTGTCGTATTTGGGTTGAAGCTCAAAAAAAGTTGCGACAGCCCACAGTTTCAGCTGTGTCCGAGAACGATTACGGATTGCGTTTCTAGACCGTTTTGAACCGGAGAAGTGCATGGATCCCAAGTCAGTCTCGACCACGCAGGCCCTCGCAGTTGCACTGCTGCTTCACGGCGTCGCCAACGCCGCTGAATTACCGGCGAGGGCGTCTGCCGCCGCCGACGCGGTATCTGCCGATCAGGCGTCATCGGTTCAGGCGCATGTCACGCGAACACTGCGATTGGCACAGGCTGAGCCGGCCCAGAACATGCGTCTGGCGCAAGTTTCACCCGGTCCGCCATCGACGACGACCGACAATCCCGACGGCCTCGCAGAGGTCAGTATCACCGGTTCGCGCATTGTCGCCCGTCCGGGCTACGCGTCGCCGACACCGCTGACCGTGCTGAGCACTGAGGACCTGCTCGGCAATAGCGCCAATTCAGACGTGAAAGACAGCTTGCAGGAACTGCCGGTGTTCGCCGGCGGTGGTTACAGCACGACATACGGTGCCGGTGTACCAAGTTTCAACTCGGCCGGTGTGTCGAGCATCGAGATGCGTAACCTGGGTATCACGCGCACGCTGGTGCTGCTCGATGGCATGCGTTCGGTAGGGTCGCTGGCAAACGGTCTGGTTGACGTCGACACCTTCCCGCAGCAGCTCGTCAAACGCGTGGAGGTGGTGACCGGCGGCGCATCTGCCGTGTACGGTTCGGACGCGGTCGCAGGGGTGACGAACTTCATCCTCGACCACGACTTCACCGGAGTGAAAGGAGAAATTTCAGCCGGGGAAACGACCTACGCCGACGGCAGGAACGGCAAGGTGTCGCTGGCCGGCGGGTTCAACTTTGCCGAGGGCAGGGGCCATGTGCTGCTGTCCGCAGAAACGACGAATCAGGATGGCGTCACCGGCGCCGCTCGCGACTGGAACTGGACGACGCATGAATACATCGTCAATCCCGCCTACGCGGCCGGCAACGGCGCGCCGCAGTACATAACGAGTGACACTGCCTTTCTGGCGACGGCCACCAAGGGTGGGCTCATCGCTTACGGTCCGCTGACGGGCGTTGCGTTCGGCCAGGGCGGAACGCCCTACAAGTTTAATTACGGCACGCACGTGGCGGGCGACGTTTTCATGGCGGGCGGCGATGCGGCCTCGACCCTCACTTCTGACGCCTACAGCCTGCTGCCTGATCAGAGGCGCAGGAACCTGTTCGGGCGCGTGTCCTATTCGCTCACCGACCACCTCAACGTGTTCGTCGAGGTGGGACACGCCACCAATTGGACGGAGGGCATTTCCTTTCCGCACTACCTCGTCGCGACCAGCCCGACGGCGGGCCTGCTGGTTCAATCCGGCAACCCGTTCATTCCGGCGTCGGTGCAGGCGCGCATGACCGCGCTCAACCTGGCTTCCTTCCGCGTGGGGACGATGGCCTACGATCTGCCGTGGGTCACAGCGGAGACGGATCGCACCACCAACCGCTACATCGGCGGTGCCACGGGCGATTTCGACCTGTTCTCCACCAACTGGAAGTGGAACGTCTACGCAAACATCGGCCGGACCACTGGCAACACGTATACGCATAACGCCCGCAACATCGCGAACTTCAACCTGGCACTGGATGCGGTGCGCGACCCGGCCACCGGCGCCATCGTGTGTCGTTCGACACTGACCAATCTGAACAACGGTTGCGTGCCCTTCAATGCGATGGGTACGGGCGTGAACAGTCAGGCGGCACTGAACTACGTTCTGGGCACGGCCAACGACTATCAGTCCGTGTCGGAGGACGACTATGGTGCGTCGGTGACGGGCGACGTGTTCGAGGGCTGGGCCGGGCCGATTTCTCTGGCGTTGTCTGCCGAGCACCGCAAGGAGTCCGCGGAGGATTTCCCTGATCCCATCTCTCTGGTCGCCGGATGGCATTCCGGAAATCACCAGCATCTGAAAGCGTCGACCCAGGTGTCGGAAGCCGCGATCGAGACGCTGGTTCCGTTGTTGAGGGACAAACCCTTTGTCGAAACGTGGGATCTGTCCGCCGCCTATCGCTATACGGATTACAAGATCTCCGGGAAGGCGAACACCTGGAAGTTCGGTACCACCTGGACGCCCGTGTCCTCAGTGCGCTTCCGCGGGACCTACTCGCGGGATATTCGAGCGCCCAACATCAGCGATCTCTTTCAGGCGCAGAACTATGGCCTGGGTGCAGTGATCAACCCGTGGAGCAATCAGTCGAACGTGATCAATCGCGTACAGCTCGGCAGTCCCGGTCTGGTACCCGAAGTGGCGACGACCCAGACGGTCGGGGTGGTGCTGCAGCCGACCTTCGCGCCGGGACTGGGTCTTTCGATCGACTACTACGACACTGAGGTCAAGGATGCCATTGCTCTGGTGAGCGCCAACAGTGTGCCTGGCCTGTGTTTCCAGAACATGCAACGTGGCAGCAGTGAGCTGTGCGACTGGATAACCTGGGATCCGAGCGCCGGTGCGCCGTACAGCACCACCGGTGTCATCACGCAGGCGCGCCAGGGCAATTTCAATCTGGCTAGCCAGAAGGTCAGGGGCGTCGATGTGGAGGCGAGCTATCGCATCGCTCTCGACCAGATCGCCGATGCGCTGC
>JBDTNM010000394.1:0-2766 GCA_039933735.1 bacterium
CAGAAGGGACCGATCGCGTCGTGAAATTCAGGGATGGCATCCGCGATCGCCGTGCCGAGCCGGTTGCAGACCTGTTCCTCGACGAAATTGCTGGTCGTGGCGAGACCTCTCGAGAATCTCAGGTGATGCGACAGTTCGTGGCTGACGATCACCGGAAGCGCGGCGGTGTAGAACTGCTCCGCCTCCGCCAGACTCTTGGCGCCCATGCAGCGCATGAAGAACATCCACCGCAGCATGTCCGCACCACGCTCGATGACGGGGGGACAGAAGGCAATCGTCCTGTCCTCGTGGATGTACCCGGGCATGGGGTTGCTGTCCGTGACGATCCTGAGGCGCTCGTCCGGAGCGATACCGTACGGGGCAAGAAGACTCCGCACCCGCGCGAGCACGGCATCGGCGTCGGCGACCCAGTCGGCCCGCGTCTTCATGAAGCGGCGTGTGGCGGCCCCGGGTGGACGCCAAAAATGTCCGCGGTGAGACGACGCCGAAGGTGCAACTCCGCGGCGAGGAGGGCTGCCCCGAAACAGGAGGCCATATCGGAGATTTCCGGCGTGAGCGCCCCTTCGCCGAGGACAATTCCGTGGGCGGGAACTCCAGCCCTCAACAGGGCCGGCACCGCATACCCCCGCGCGCCCAGTCCGAAGGAGACGGCGCGAAGACGAACTTCGGATGGAGCCGTTGCCAGGGCCCTCTCGATGCCCGCCGCGAGCACGTCGATCGCGCGGTCCAGAAACGTCTTGCCAACCTGCAGGATTTCGTCTTCGGTCGCCATCTCGAAGTCCAGATTGATGGCATCCGCCACGGCACGCAGCGCAAGGGCGCGGTTCGGGACGAGACTGAAGAGCCCCAGCTTTTCGCCGCGGCCCTCAGGCAGCAGATTGAAGAGCACGGACAGGTTGTCGGAGGTCACTCCTCTCGGGATGACCGGATAGTGCCGGGCGCCGATCTGGATCTCGTGGCACAGCGCCTCGAGCGGAGTGGTTTGCGCTCCGATCCACGTGAGCTTGCCGTGTTGCAACCGGTGGTCGAGATGCTGCGCCGGCCGCGCGCACGCCGCGGGATCAACCATCCCGTTGACGATCGGTGTGATGGCGGTCGTGCTTCCTCCGGTGTCCAGCACAAGGCCCGTTGCCGGATTGCCGAGGGCCGGCAGACGACGCGCGAGATGGACCGCGCCCATGCCATTGGAAAAGACGATGGGGCCAACGACCGCTGGGTCACCACAACGGGTGACGTCGGCGGGAATTGCTTCGCCGGTTCCAGAGAGAGCAAATACTCGGGTGGCGGGTAGGGCGTTTGCGAGTACGCCCATCGTGTGCACCACCCCTTCGGTATAGCTAGGGTAGGCATAGCCCGAGCTGATGACCGCCACGGCGACTGCTGGCGGTGCATCAGAGGGCGAGAGAAAGGCGGCCAACTCGCCGGGGAGCCCGGCTTCGAAATCAGCGTGCCGCCTGTACCGCTGCCGATCGCTGTACGGGAGGTGACGTCTGGACTGCCGAACCTCTCCCGTGGACGAATCGAAGGAGCAGAACTTGATTTTTGAGTTCCCTACGTCGATTCCAAGGACGAGAGACGGCGAACGGCTCACCTCTCAGCTGTTGTCAGCAGGCGGCGCGCCGCTTCGCGGGGTCGGTCGCGTTCTGGTAATCGTCGGCGAAGGCCTGGAATTCGTCGGCGCTCAGTGCTGAGAGCGTGGCGGCCTCCTCTTCGGTGAGCGTGATCCCCTTTGTCGCGGCGGTGGCCGTGGGATTCGAGAGGAGCTGCCCGAGGAACTCCGGGGACTGCTGCGCCAATGCCATCAACTGTTCGGTCTGTTTCGTATCCATTTGCTTTCTCCTTGGTTGCCCGACGATCGGTGGTCGTGGTGATGGTGAGGCGAAGGCCTCGTTAGCAGGGGATCAACTGTTCGGTCAATTTCGGATCCATGTCGCTTCTTCTTGTGGGACCGTACTGCCAGCCGCAGTCAGAACCGGGGGCTCGAGGAACGAGAGCAACGTTTTCGGCAGGTCCGTCCATGACTCTGCTCGTAGCGTCGGCACTCGCCCCAGGATCGGATCGGCGCTCACCGCCCCGAACACGGCGTCGTCGAGGCAGATAACGGCAGCGAGGGAGCCCTTGACCATCCAATGCCGCAGGAATTGCGTGCTCGACGCCGCGATGCCGATGATGGGTTTCCCGTGGCCGAAAAACCATCCCGACTCCCACGCGCAATCGATGCCGAAGGCGTCCAGGAGCAGGAGCCCCGCGTCGCATCGCAGCATTTCGGCGACGCACTTCTGGTAGATCTCGACGGGGAAGTGCGGGTGGTCGATGCCGACCGGGGCGAATTCCTGCGGGAGGATCACCTCGAAGCGGTCGGCGGGAAAGCTGTCGCGAAGCTTGAGATTGATGGCGGCGTTCGCGAGGCTGGCCGAGAGGTAAAAACAGATGCGTTCGTTCCGTCCTGCGTCGGACATCGCGTGGCTCCTCGAACATCGCGTGCGCTCCACGATGCCGCCGCCGTGGACACCTGAAGGTCGCGCGAAGTGTTTCCAACACTAACTGATCCACAAGGCCTGTCAACCGGCAAGTCAACCGCAAGCGCCGGCAGCAGCCCAGACTCGCGGGAATTGACTTGGCCACTGTTCCTGTAGCATACAGGCTCATTCATTTGAGGCCCAATCATGCCGGAACCCCAAGACCCCAGCTCCGCCGATCGGTCGGTACCACGCCCCTGGGTCGTGTTCGCCTCTGGCGCCACGATCGAGACCGCGATGCTGCCCT
>JBDTNM010000395.1:0-2747 GCA_039933735.1 bacterium
ACCAGCATTTTCCGAGAGCCGCCGATGATGGTGCGGCGGACTTTCGCCGGCGCCATCCAGTTCAGATGGAGGTGTGCGAGGAGGCCGCCCGCAAACCGCAACGTCACATACGCCATCGTCGGCCCTGGCGATGCGGCATGCGAAGCGCCCATGGCGGCGATCCGTTCCAGAGGCTGGTCTACCAGTGAAAGCAAAATCGAGAAGTCGTGGGGGGCGAGGTCCCACAAGACATCGGTCCCCGTTTGGAAGGTACCGAGATTCGTCCTCGTCGCATCGTAGTAGAGCAGGTCGCCAAGGCTTAACAGGTCCTCGCGGATGTGACGAACGGCGCCGGTAAACAGGAACGTGTGGTCGACAAACAGATGGACTCCGGCCGCGGCGGCGCTCGCTACGAGTTCTTCGGCCTGGCTCACCTCGGTGACGAACGGCTTCTCGACCAGAACATGCTTGCCGACGGCTACGGCCGCCGCAGCGAGTTCGAAGTGCGTCTTCGGCGGCGTTGCGATGACGATCAGATCGATATCGTCCCGTTGCATCAGAGCGTCCGCATCAGAATCAACTTCGACCCCGGGGTAGGCGCGCCTCGCCGCTGTTCGGCGCTCATGGTCCAAATCGGCGATCGCGACGAGTTCCATGAAGGGGCACGCGGCGATGTTCCGGGCGAGGTTCGGGCCCCAATAGCCAAACCCAATGACTCCAGCACGGATCGACGTCTGAGGCAGCAACTTGCACTCGTCCGAGAGACTTGGTTTCGGAAAGTCTAAGGTGTCCGCCTTTCCCGGCGAGAGCAGTTCGCAAAGGTCGCCACTATGATCGAAACATGGGTTCTTCGCGAGGCAAAGCAACCTGGCGTCGGCGTGTGCCCCGACCTCTTCGGGCGGTCGGATGGAAAGTCTTAAACGCGATCAAACACGAGCAGCCCGGCTTGCTGATGCGATACCAGGGAGTGTCTGACCTCGTCGAAATGCCGTTGCCGCCCGGATACGAGTTGAGGCCGTTGCGGGAAGGGGACCAGCAGGGCTGGGTGGCATTGCTCAACGAATCCGGGGCGTTCGGAGAGTGGGATTACGAGCGGCTGGAACGTGAGACGCATGGCCTCATCCGAAGTGCACAATTCTTCGTGGAACACGACGGAGAACTCGTCGCTGCGACGGGTGTACTTGATCGTCCCTTGCGGCACGAGCCGGCGCTGGAGATCGGCTGGGTCGTGCGTGCGCCCAACCACACGGGAATGAACCTCGGCAGGGTGGTGGTTGTTCGCGCGCTTCACGAGGCGACCCGGATCGCCGACGCGCGCACCGTCTATCTCTATACCGATGACCACCGACTAACAGCGATAGCGCTCTACCTGGACATTGGTTTCGTCCCGGACCTAGTTGCGCATCGCAGCTACAAGTCCCGCTGGCAAGCAGTCTTCGCAGCACTGGATCGGCGCGGCGCTCCATCCCCTTAGGGAAGAAACCGCCGCACCCGGACAAGTACTCGCCACCCGCCTCGGCCAGCCAGCGAGCGGATGAGCGCAAGCCACCATCCCGACGAAGTGAAGGCCGCGCGTGGCTGGAGCAGGAGCGCGTCCCAGCAGCGCAGTAGCCCGCCGATGCGACGGTTGGCGAAGGCATCGGCCAACGCGAGGTCGGCAATTCGAACACGAAGGACGCCCGCTTCGGTTACCGGAATGCCGTTCGCCGACGCTTTCGCCGCGGCGGACCGCAACAGATCGATGCCTTCGCGGAGGACGAGCCGTCGTCGAGCCGCGCTACCGGAAAGCTGCGAGTCATGTATCCGATAGGCGTAAAACGGCTCATCGAGATAGGCGACGGAGCCCTGGTAGCCCAAGTCCAACCACATCGCGAGGTCGAGGTAGTTGCTCAAGCCAGCCCGGTAGCCACCGCCCGCCCGATAGGCGGAGGCTCGAATGATCGTGCCCGAGTGCAGCAGACCGGCTTCGCGGTCGCACAGCTGGCGGCGAATGAACTCGTGACCATCGAGGACGTCTTCGCCACGAAGCGGATGTCGTTCAGCGCGCTCAGCACCCGGGCCTAACTTGAGGAATGCCGTGACGCACGCGACGACTCCTGGCTCTGTGCGGATGGCAGCGAGTTGCCGCGCAAAAGCGGTCGGCTCAAGGGCGAAGTCGTCGGCAGAGACCACGGAGAGGAACTCTCCACGAGAGCGTTGCTCGGTACCTTCGATGAGCGACTTCACCCAGCCCTGGTTTGTCTCATGGTTGACGACGGTGACGCGAGGACGACCCGCATATCGATTCAGCGCTTCACGGGATTCGTCTGTCGAACAGTCGTCGATGACGATCAGTTCGAAGTCCTCGAAGGTTTGGCTGAGGATTGAATCGAGGCATTGGGGGAGGAATCGCGCGTAGTTGTAGTTGAGGACGAGGACGGAGAGCAACGGCGGATCAGTTCGCGTCAGACCCATTCTTCCCACGCATCGAAGCGCCCCTGGAGTAGCGCACGGAAGTGGTGGAGACGGTCGTACCTGGTAACGAACGAGCGCCCGATCGTGCCTTCGGGCCGCTTGTTTTCGGACTGGGCGAAAACCGCGGAATAGCCTGCGGAGAGCGCCAGGCGGCCACACTCGGCGTCCCAATCGCGGCTGCTGCCGTAGGGGATCCCGAAGAGGTCTGGCGCTCGCCCCAGGTGTCGCTCGATTTCCTGGCGAGATTCGACGAGTTCGGCGATGCGCAGGCTTTCGGGTAGGTCGCGGAAGTTCGGGTGGGATCTGGAGTGGCT
>JBDTNM010000396.1:0-2747 GCA_039933735.1 bacterium
CTGGGAGGAACGCTATGCCCGTCGTCTTGGTCCATGGAAACCCCGAAACCACTGCCATCTGGGATGACCTGCGCAAAGAACTTGGACGCGATGACGTGATCGCGCTTTCGCCTCCCGGGTTCGGCGCGCCCGTGCCCGAAGGTTTCGGCGCGACCAGCGACGACTACGTGACCTGGCTCGTTGCCGAAATGAAGAAGATCGATGGCCCGATCGACCTGGTCGGGCACGACTGGGGCGGCGGTCACGTCGCCCGCATCGCCATGGAACACCCGGAACTCATCCGCTCGTGGGTGATGGACATCGCCGGGTGCTTCGATCCCGGCTACGTCTGGCACGATGCGGCCCAGGTCTGGCAGACCCCCGAAGCAGGCGAAGCCGCCGTGGCCGGCATGGCCGGTGCGCCCATCGAAGCACGCACAGCGCAGTTCGAAAGCCTGGGCATGAGCAAAGCAGCGGCGGCCAACGTCGCCGCCGCGGTCAACGCCGATATGGCGAAGTGCATCCTCGCGCTCTACCGCTCCGCGGCCCAACCGCAGATGTCCGAATGGGGCAAGGAGTTCGGCAAGGCGAAGGCGAAGCCGGGCCTCGTCATCATCGCGACCGAAGACCACTACACTGGCGGCGAAGCGAAGGCTCGCGCCTCAGCCGAACGCGCCGGCGCGGAAGTCACGGTGCTGGACGGCCTCGGCCATTGGTGGATGTGCCAGGACCCGAAGCGCGGCGCAAAGGCGCTGTCGGACTTTTTCGCCACCCTGAACTAGGCACACAACGGCTCGCGAGGGGCGTTCCATCGACAGTTCGCGACCCACGGTCGACAATCCCGCGATGCTTCGTATCGGGCTCGTCGGCACACAATTTATCGGCAACCTCTACTGCCATTCGCTCCGCAGCGTTGACGGCGCGGAGGTCGTCGCCGTCGCCTCGCCAAACACCGCACAACAGTTCGCCGAACGCTGGAAGATCGCCCGCCACTACGCCGATTGGCGCGAGTTGGTCGCCGATCCGGAGGTCGATGCGCTGGCAATTGCGGTCCCGAACGACCTGCACGCCGAGATCGCCATCGCCGCCGCGCAGGCCGGCAAGCACGTGATGTGCGAAAAACCGCTGGCGATGAGTCTCGCCCAGGCCGACGCCATGGTCGCCGCGAGCAAGGCAGCCGGCACCGTCCTGATGTACGCCGAGAACCTCGTCTTCGTCCCGATGTACCAGAAGGTGAAAGACCTGGCGCGCCGCGGCCAAATCGGTGAGCCATTCCTGGTGAAGCAGGCGCAATGCCACGGCGGGCCGTATTCGCCCTGGTTCTGGGACATAGACCGCGCCGGCGGCGGAGTCGTACTCGACATGGGCTGCCACAGCATCCACGCCATTTGCTGGACGATGGGCGCGTGGCCCGAGGCCGTGACCGCCACCATGGGCCGCTACGCCCACACCGAAAAAGGCCGCGGCGAAGACCATTCCACGGTCATCCTGCACTTTGCCGGCGGCGCCATTGGCATCGCCGAAAACTCGTGGGCGATGCCCGGCGGCAACGACTACCTCGAGGTCTACGGCCCGAAGGGGCGCCTCACCGCCAACCTCGAACGCGGCCCGGCCATCTCGATGTACACGGCTCCTGACGGCGAGACGGCCGCCGATGCTGGCACGCGCTCGGGCTGGCAGTACCCGATGTACGAAGAGGCCTGGCAGTTCGGCTTTCCCCAGGAACTCCAGCATTTCGTTGATGTAGTCGCCGGCCGTGCCGAACTGAAGTCGAGCGGCGAAGACGGCCGCCGGGTGCTCGAAATCATCTGCGCGGCCTACGAGTCAGCCCGTACCGGGACGAAGATCGCCCTGCCGTTCGCGAGCGACAAGGCGAAGCCGATCGACCACTGGCTGAGCTGAGCCGAATCGTCGCCGCTTAACCGTCCGTTTCTGCCTCCCGGCGACTGAATTGGTGACAGGGATTACATTTACTTCGATGGGTCGTATTCAGTCGTTTTTCAACACACCCCAGCGGCAGGCGCTCGGCTGGACACTTCTGGGCATCTTCGGGATCTTCATGGCCGCCGGGGGAATCTGGTTCCTCACCGACGACGGCAGCAATGGCGCAAAGATCGCCGATGCCGGTGCAACGACTTCGACGCCAACGCCATCCGCGACCGCCACTCGCACCTCAACGCCGTCACCGACGGCCTCGCCATCAGCAACACCGACTCCGACCGAAACTCCCACCGTCGCGCCGACCACGCGCCCCGTAACCAACACGAATACCAGCACGGGCAGCAGCGGCAGTACGGACAGCACGGGCAGCGGCGGTTCGAACAACGACCAGGCGCCCGAACCCACCCCGGTGCCCACCGCACCGCCAGTCGTCGCGGGGGGAGCGTTCTGCCCTCCGACAAGCGTGGGCCCGGGATCCCTTCCCTCGGGCCGGGTAGCTGGTGCGGTAAAGGTGTCTGGAACGGAAGCCGCGGAGGGCACCGTCGATGTGTACGTGGCCTTCGATGGTGTGCTTGGCCCAAGTACTAAGAACATCATTGATTCACAGGGTAAGAGTGGTTTTCGGATCGACTTTTCTGCAAACGTTTCGACGTGTGCGAATCGGGTGGGGGCCTCAATCTCCGTGTTCGCCAATGGCCAGTTCTTCCCGACGGGCCGTTCAGTAGGTGACGGAGGGGGACAATTGATTCCGGTTACGGTCGATCTTCCGTAAGGCGCGGCATCAGGCGTCTCCGTCGAGCGGGAGCAGGTGAATTCCGGTCTCGAGG
>JBDTNM010000397.1:0-2734 GCA_039933735.1 bacterium
TCGCCACGGATCTGCTCCTTGAGCGACTCGCGCAAACCCGGGATCGAAAGCAGGAAGAGCGGCTCCTGAGTGTCCCGCCAAACCTCAGCCGAAACCAGCACCGCGCGTCCATGCGGTCCGACGATTTCGAGAGGATCGTCCGAATCAATCACGGATTCGACCAGGCGGAGAAGGTCCCTCTGCGCAATCCTGAGCGAGATTGTGTTCATCGCCCGAGGTTGCGTGGTGACCGAAGAACCCGGCAACACCAAGACAGAAGGCCCGCAATTGCTGCGGGCCTTCTGCATTGTCGCCGAGGCGAAGGCTAGCGGTTGACGATCGAACCCGTGTTCACCACCTCGAACGCCGAGCCAGGGACGTTCTTCAACTGGTTGAGGTCGGTGTCGTTCCAGCGTGAGTCAGTCGCGCCGGAGATATAAAAGTTCGAGCCGTTGTCGGCGACGATCATGCCGTATTTCTTCATCGCCTCGAGGATGACCTTTGCGTCGCCGGTGTACCCGGAGGTGTCGAAGCTCGCCTTGAGACGGAGGTGAGCGCCCATCGGCAGCAGGTTCGCATCGGTCGAACTGCTGGCCCAGTGGGTCGCAGGGAGGATGTAGCCCTTCTGGGTCTGCGAGACCGTGAAGCGCAGGGCATGGGTGATCTTGCCGCTCTTCACTTCGTCGTAGCGGACGAGCCCGGGCAGGATCGGCAGGCCGGCCGCGTCGGCGGAGGTCCAGCCGGCGGGGCGCAGGGCGCCGGTCGTCAGGTCCCAGATGGCGCCGCTATCGGCGCTCCAGCCCGTGCTGGTCTTGAAGGCGCGGTACATTTCGTACAACTTGCAGGTGCCCTGCTGCAGGACGAGGACGTGACGGTCGCCCGTGGCGTTCGCGCCGCCTTCGACAGGGGCGGTCGCCGGCACGGGGTACGGGCCTGGGTCGCTCTCATTCCCGTAGGCGTTGAAGGTGATGGGCACGCCCGGCTGCGACTGCGGGACGATGACGAACGGGATGCCGTACGTAGGATCAGAGCCGAAGTCGGCGTGAAGCTTCTGGTTGCCACCGAGGGCGGCGAGCTTCGTCATGTAGTTGGCCGAATTGGTGCTTAGCGGCGCGGCCGAGATGTCCTGGTTCCAGGGGTTGTTCTGCGGGAACACCTGGCAGCCACCGATCAGCGGCGCTGTCACGCTGCCACCGGCCGTGGGCGTAGCCGTTGCCGCGCTGGTCGGTGTTGCGGTCGCCGGCTTCGGCGTACTCGTCGCCGTGGCGGTGGCCGGTTTCGGCGTGTTCGTCGGCGGCACGGTGGTGTTGGTGGGGGTCGCCGGCGCGGGTGTATTCGTAGGGGTGGAGGCAGTGCCGCAGGTGGCCACGATTTCGCTGTTCGAAACGCGCGATGTCGTCAGCCGGGCGCCGTTGCACTTCAGCCTGACTGTGTCGCCGGGTTGCATGGTCGAGGAGGAGGACGCAGCGAATGCCGCGACGACGCCGAGGGCGAGCATGACTGCTACACCGATGGCGCCCGGGAGAAGTTGACGTCGCACGAAAGAACTTCCAGGGTCCTGGGATCTCCCGGTGGCGGGGAGTCATCTGCACCTTCGACGCTCCTCGGGAGACGTACGAGCGCGTTTCGGTAACCCCTTCGTAAAGAGTTGGGAGACAGGGGGCGAGCCGGTGTCGCGACGAGACGTAGGCGATGGCCTCAGGCCACGCGGCGGCCCATGCGGTGATCGCCTAATGTGGCCTGCGCTGATTGTCAGCCAGGCCGCCCCAGGAGAGCGCGGCCTTGGCCAACGATCGATTGCCGAGCAACTCTCGGGCCGGCCGCATCACTCCTGAATCGGCACGAACAACATCGGACCCGTGTACGGCAAGTACAATTGTTCGTACTGCGCCTTACCTCCTCGAGCTTCAGGAGCACTACCTGACCACACCCTAGCGCCGACAACTGCCAAGGCACCCGACTCGTCGGGAGAAACCATCACCACTAGAACGTTTGCGTCCGCCTGCCCGCCGTACGTGAGTGTCGCGAACTGGCGGCAGTCCAGCACACCTTCGGAATGTGTGGGACAACCAACCGAAAGCAATCGCGCCCCTGACTGGCTAACCGTGGACGCCACGATGGCGTCAAACGAAGCGCGATCAACGAACTGGTATTGCTTCGCAAAGACACCTGTAAAGAAACCGGTGCGAGTCTCTCCCGGTGCGCAAAGCGGAGTAAGGGACGGCGGAACCTTCGCTGGGCACTCGATCGATGTTGGTCGAGCCAAGTTCCCGAGGTTTGGCTGGCTCCCTTGCAAGGCGGACGTCACTTGTTTCGCAAATGAACAGACCGGTTCGGCCCCAGGGCAAGAGCTCACCGACGGGTAAGCGGTACGCGTCGGAAGGGCGGCTTCATTCGCCTTCGCGGTGCCGTCCCGGGACGTGGGGTCCGAAGGATCTTCGGAACTCGACCCGTTTAACGCTGGGCTCAATGCCGCGGCGATTCCAAATACCAGAAGCGTTGCCAGTCCTAGACCGGCCACCAGAAGAAGTCGTCTAGAGCGAATCATGGTTATCTCTCTTTCCACAGCGCGCCGCCTTGGCCTGCTTGGTGGATCAAAATTCGACGTAGTACGGGTTGGAAAGTTGCGCGAACGTAGTATTGGTACCACCCGCATAACCGATGTCGTCGGAGTAAATGACCTTGGCGTTGCACTTAGACGGACTGGAACCTGTCCTGAGGCACTCTGCGCCAAGAGTTGTGTCGTCATCCGTAG
>JBDTNM010000398.1:0-2728 GCA_039933735.1 bacterium
CTTCAAGGGCTCATGGCGTTCGAACGGCGAAAGACGTTCGAACACCCTCCGCAGGCAAAGGTGCTTGGCGAGTACTGGGTGAACGCTCCGGAGGGCATGCCCCAGGTCGTTGTCGTTTGGGAAGCAGATGACGAAGGCCCGGGCGACTATTACGACGCCGCCTGGGGCGACATCTTCGAGATCACGACCTCCCTCGCCACCGAGCCGGTGAGCGAGATCCCCGACGACTTACCCGAACAGGTGAAATCGCGGCTCGGCTAGTCGGCCGAGAGACTTCAAAACACGGGCAAGTCAGATTTCCGGCCCGGCACGTGCCCGGCTCAGGCGGGCGAAACGTCCCGCCTTCCCCACACGGATCGGACTACCGTCCCTTGAAGCTCGGCTCTCGGCGTTCGGCGAACGCGCTCAGCGACTCCTTGAAGTCCTCCGTCTGAGTCAAGGGGAGGAGTTGAAGGAGGATGTGGTCGACGGCTGCTTCAAAGGTCTCATCCTGACCGAGGCGCATCATGCGCTTGGTGGCCTGGACCGCCAGTGGGGCGTTGTTCGCGATCTTGTGCGCCCACGTCTTCGCCTCCGTCATCAGGTCTTCTTGCGGGACAACTTTATTGACCAGCCCAAGCTCAAGGGACTTTTGAGCATCGAGGACATCCCCAAGAAAGGCGACTTCGGCGGCTTTCGCCCAGCCGAGCAAGCGCGGGAGGTACCAGCATCCGCCACTCTCCGGGACGATGCCGCGCTTCGCGAAGACCGCGCCCATCTTGGCGTTTTCGCTCGCGAGCCGAATGTCGCAGCCGAGCGCGAGGTCCATGCCATAGCCCGCAGCGGCCCCGTTGAGCGCGCAGACAATCGGCTTATCCATCCGGTTGATGACGATGGGCGGCGAATTGTGGAGGTCGAACATCTGGTAGCTGCGCGGACCGGTCAGATTCACTGAGCCATCGCTGTTGTCGCCGCCCTGGGCTTTCAGATCGAGGCCGGAACAGAAACCACGCCCGGCGCCCGTGAGGATGATAGCGCGCACTCCCCGATCGATGTTCGCGGCCTGGAGCGTCGAGGAGAGCGCGCTCAGCATCGGTACGCTAATCGCGTTGAGGCGATCGGGGCGGTTGAGCGTGATGGTAAGGACAGCGTCTTCTTGTTCGACGAGCAGGTCGGGAGTGGGCGAAGTAATCGTCACGGTCTGTCTCCGGGTGTGATCAAGGTTGGGGCGAGTGTTGCATCGTCGCGAAACCCTCGCAAGCGAGTGGCCCCACGCCAACGGGATAGCGACTACTTCAGGAGATACTCATGCAACGTCAGGCCGCTGTCGTGCACCTTCTGGGCGACGTCCTTCGTCACGTAGCGGACGTGCCAGGGTTCCGGCGCGTAGCCGGTGATGCCTTCTTTGCCATCCGGATAGCTGACGATGAATCCGAACTTGTACGAGTTCGCGGCCAGCCAGGCGGCTTCAGGAGTGCCTTCAAATGCTTCGAGTTCGAGTCCACGCGCTCCAACGTCGGCGGTCGTGCCGAGCTGGTGCTCGCTGTGGCCGGCCCGAGCGCTCGTCCGGTCGGCGTATTCCTTGCCCTGTGTATCAACCCAGAACTGGTACGTCGAGGCCTGCTCGGCGTAGCTGCGGTAAGCGCTGTTCGCGTAGAGCGAAAAGCCCGACTTGGAGGCTGAGGCAAGCATCTCGTTGAACGCTCCCGCCGATTCGCTTCGAAGCCGGGTCCCCCCGGTGACGGTCACGAGGTCCGAAGGTGCGCAGTCGGCGGTGAGCGTGTGCTGCTTATCCAGCGGGACCAGGATGTCGCCGCACTTGAGTTGGATACTTCCGTCGGCAGCGACGGTCGGGACGCTCGTAGCCGTGGCGGGCGTCGAGACCGCGGTCGCGGGTGCCGTCGGAGGCACCTCGCCGTTTCCGCCCTGGGTCGCCGTTGGAGTGCTTGTCGAAGTTACTGCTGCCGGAGTGTCGTCGCCCGAGAACGCATCGGCAGCCACCGTCAGGAGGACAACAAACGCAAGCACGACGGCAACAATCGACCCGATAAAGATGACCTGGAAGTTGTTGCCTTTTCGCTCTCCACCGACGTTACCGCTCCGTTTGGCAGCGTTGGGCCGGCGGGTCGGGCGCGAAGAACTCATCCCACTCACCTTAGCCTGATGGTTGCTTTCGGCCTAACCAGGTTCAACGGGGTTCACCCGCGGGTCATTCGCGACATCGTCGAGGAAGGCGCGCAGAAGAGCGTTCGTAACTTCCGGTTGTTCGATCTGGACGAAATGCCCTGTGCCGGCGACCGGCTCCTGGCGCACGAAATTCGTGTTGTCTCGAATCCAGGCTGGATCGCCAAGGGGCTTCTCCGCCCAGATCATCATGAAAGGCTTCTTGTCGGCCTCGCGCAGCAGACGCTTCATATCCGCACCCACGAGATGCAGGTCCTCGAGCATTCCGGCTCCAACGTCTGGCGGGCACGTGAGCATCGTCCGCTGAACGTAGTCGTGAGCCGCGGGATGAGGCGGGTCGTAGTCGAACGTGGAGATGAACCGTTCAACGGCGTGCATGGAACCCGCTTCGCGAATCGCCGTCACTGAACGTGGCGAGCCGGTTGAAGAAGGTCGAGCCGATGTTGAAGGCGTTCTTGGCGCCCAGCACGGCGGATCCGTAGATGCCGTTGGCCTTCTCGTTCTCGGTGATCGTCTTCTCGACCTGCAGGTATTCGTCCCAGGTGGTGGGCGGGGTCACGCCGTT
>JBDTNM010000399.1:0-2725 GCA_039933735.1 bacterium
GACGACTACCCCGTGAGTTACTTCGGTGTGACCGTCTTCCTCTTTAGCAGTTGCGGCATGTTCGTTTACCCATTCGTCGCGACCTGGCTGTTGAACGTTCGCCCGGTGGCGCGTCCGTTGCTTGGCCTGTCGCGGTACGCGTTCCCGATCTTCCTCGTCCATCTTCCCTTCGCGATGGGTTTCGGCACGAGAGAACTGCTCGGGAACGGAGCCGACTGGAACAACTACTGGCTCCTGCTGCACGCCAACGCGTTTGTGGGGCTGTTTGTCTCGCTGGCGCTGGTGCGCGAACTCGACAAAGCGAATCCACGCCTTGGGCAATTGATCCTGGGCATCCGAAGCCACGCTACCGCCCGCCGCGGCCGCGCAGTCCACACTCGTGCCAGCCATCCAGCTTCCACCAACTAACTGCATGCGGTGCACGGGCATCTCCGGTAGCATCCCGGCCCTTGGAGGTGCTGATTCATGGACATTCGACTCGATTGGCTCGGTTGCGCGACATTCCGCCTAACCCTGGATGACACCGTCGTCTTCCTCGACGGCTACATGGATCGTGTGCCGAGTGCACCACCTGTCGGACTGAAGGTCGCTGACGTCGACCGCGCGGACTTCGTCCTCGTTGGGCACGCGCACTTCGACCACATCGCCGGAGCCGAAGTGATTGCGAAGAACACCGGCGCGAAAGTCATCGGATCGCACGAAAGCTGCCGAGTCATGCGCGAGCAATCGGTGCCCGTAGAGCAGCTTATCGCCTCGCAGGGCGGCGAACGCCACCGCCTCGCGCCCGATGTCACCGTCCGCGTGTTCCCGTCGTTGCATTCGTGCACCTGGACCACCGGCTCGCTCTCGGCAACCGAGCCCGCGACCGGCGACTTTGGCCTTTGCGAGGACGAACGCGCGGCTATGGCGGCCCAGCGAGGGCTCGGCGCCACCATCGGCCGTCGCGCCCAGACCGAAGACGGCCCCGCAGCGGAGTTGCGAGCGCACCTCGCCGGGGCCGTTGGCAGCGGGGTCACCGGTGGAGCGCTTGCCTACCTGATCGAAACTCCACAGGGCTCCATCTTCTGGCAGGACACTTCCGGCTGCTGGACCGGCGTGCTCCGAGAGCTTCGCCCGGATGTGGCCCTGATTGCGGCCGCAGGCCGCGGGAACGTGGACGGCGAACCGATCCAGGGTTCGCTCGCGGAGTTCGTCGGGATCGAAGCGAGCTTGCTTCAGCCAAAGACGATCATCCTCAACCATCACGACAACTGGATGCCGCCGGTAACGCCCGAGGGCGGCACAGATGTTTCGCCGATTCGCGCCGAGTTGGCGCGCGTTGCACCGGGCACCACGTTGTTGGAGCCGGGTTACATGGAAGGGACGATCCTGCTCGCATAGTTGCCCGTTCCGGCCGTGAGCGTCAGCCGGCCGGCGCTTTTCGAAGCAGCACGCCCACGCGCGGCACCGGCGGCAAGATGAATGGCCCGACGTTCACGAGGTCGATGCCATCGAGGCCGGCTTCCGTGAACAGCGCGGCGAGCCGGCCCCAGCCCCGAAGGTCAACTTCGGCGCAACCGCTGCCCATAAGCCGCTCGTGGATCCGATTCAGCCAACGGCTCCGGACTGGAGATACTTCGATGACCAGAGCCGAGCCGCCCGGGGCCAGCACCCGTCCGATCTCGTCCGCGAACGCTCGGCAGACATCGTCGTCGAAGCGGCGCATGAAGTAGAAGGTGGTGATGCAGTCGAAGGACTCGTCACGGAACGGCAGCTTCTCTGGCCAGCCCAGGACCTCGACCGGGCCGAGTCCGCCGACGAGGTCGACCGTCACTGGCGATTCGGTGAGGCCGGCCTTCTGAGCGATGAGATCGGCGAACCCCGCTGTACCGCAGCCAATATCGAGGTAACGCCGGCCCGGACACAGGTCCAGGAGGTCGATGATGCGCTGCACGCGCGGCGTGATCAGTGCCATGCCTGCCTGCGAATTGAACGCCCGGGCGAGGTAGGCCGAAGTCCCCGTCACCCACTTTTCGCGGGCAGTGATTGCCGCACGGCGGCGGCGCATCACAGGGCGTACACCAGGCGCACGCGTGAACCCGCGGGCACCTCGGTATCGAGCAGGCCAGCGAGCGCGGCCGCCTGCTGCAGCAAATCCGTGGCCTGCCCGCGGCGGGCCAGCGTCGCGCAGAGTGCATCCGAAGCGAACGCTGCCTCGATGGCTGAAAGCTCCACCCGAAGCGTGGATGGCTCTTGCCATGCCATATCCAGCTTCTCGCGGTCTTCCGAATCTTCTGGCTCGGCTTCGTAAAAGGTGGTCAGGGCACCGAGGCGGACCCCGTGCACGTCATGCAGGCGATCGGCGAGCGCAATCAGCGGGTGCGTCGCGCCGAAACCTCGAGAAACTGCGAATGACATGAACGCAACCAGATCAGATCCTCCACCAGGAAGCTCCAGCCGCGCCGGAGGAGTTTCGACATCGAGCCAAAGTTGCACGACGTACGAGGTTAGCCGGATCGACGACCACGGGACAGAGAGCGCGGACGCGCTACGCGCTAGTCGGGCTTGAGCGCCCTCAGCCAGAGGTGCCCCTCTTCCATCCCCACCCAGTTCCCCCAGAAGCGTTCGCAGAAGTACTGCGCCCGGTCGTTCCTGTTCGCGAGACGGTCGCAGATGTAGCCGATGATCCGGCGGCCGCGCTTCGGCTGGAACGTGTCGGCGTTCATGTTGAAGTTGATCCGGCGCT
>JBDTNM010000400.1:0-2710 GCA_039933735.1 bacterium
CACGATAGAGCGTAAAGACGGCCGCATCGAAATGGTGCTCAGCAACGGCGAGATTTATCCCCGCAAGGGGTGGTTCTTTCTCGCGGACCGCCAAGTGGATGTGAAGACTGGCACGATCCGCGTCGCCGCGCTGTTCCCCAACCCAGGGAACGTGATGCGACCGGGCCAGTATGCGAAGATCCGCGCCGCCGTTACGGTGCGTCAGGGCGCCTTGCTGGTCCCCCAGCGCGCCGTGAGCGAACAGCAGGGCAGCTACCAGGTTGCTGTCATCACGCCGGAGAACAAGGCGGAGATCCGGACGGTGACCGTCGGTGAACGCATCGGTTCCCTGTGGATTATCGCGCAGGGACTCAAGTCCGGCGAGCAGGTGGTCGTCGAGGGCCTCCAGAAACTGAAAGCCGGGGATTCCGTTCGACCCATCCCATTCGGAATGGAAGCGCAGACCGCGCCTGTTGCGCCTGCCGCGCAAGCGGAACCCCCTCCTAAGGACAACTGATGGCCAGGTTCTTCATCAATCGCCCGATCGTGGCGATTGTTATTTCGATCCTGATGACGGTGATCGGCATCGTCGCCATGGTCCAGCTCCCCATTGCCCAGTTCCCGAACATCGCGCCGCCGGAAATCCAGTTGAGCGCCACATACGTGGGCGCGGATGCCGTCACGCTCGAGCAGTCGGTGGCCACGCCGATTGAGCAGCAGATGCAGGGCGTGGACAACATGATCTACATGTATTCGATCAACGCCAGCAACGGACAGACGAAGCTGTACGTGGACTTCGACGTGACGACGAAGCCGAACGACGACCAGATCCTGTCGCAGATGCGCTATACACAGGCCGAATCCAAGTTGCCGCAGGAAGTGCGGAACTATGGCGTGACGATCAAAAAGTCCACCACCAGCCCGCTGGCGCTCTTTTCGCTCTACTCCCCCAACGGGACCTACGACAACATCTGGCTGGCCAATTACGCCAACATCAATATCAACGATCCCATGACACGCGTGCCGGGCATCGGGCAGGTCTCGATCTTTGGCGCCGGGGAATACGCGATGCGGTTCTGGGTGCGGCCGGACGTGCTGGCGAAGCTGAACCTCACGGTACCCGAGATCCTGGACGCCGTGAAGAAGCAGAACACCGTGAACCCGGCGGGGCAGGTCGGCGCCGAGCCCGTGCCGCCTGGCCAGGAATTTACCTATACCGTGCGGGCGCAGGGACGGTTGCTCACCAAGGAGGAGTTCGAGGCGATCGTCATACGGGCAAATATCGACGGGTCCCTGGTGCGGCTGAAGGACGTCGCCAGGGTTGAGCTGGGAGCCCAGTCCTACAATATGATCGGCCGGATGAACGGCAAGGCCTCCGCCCTCATCGCCATTTACCAGCTGCCAGGCTCAAACGCGATCGATGCGATGGATCAAGCGACGAAGCTGATGAAGGACCTGAAGCAGCGGTTCCCGGCCGACCTGGACTACGTGACGTCGCTCGATACCACCCTCTCGGTGCGGGAGGGCATCAATGAGATCGTGCACACTCTCTTCGAAGCCCTGGTCCTCGTGATCATCGTCGTCTATATCTTTCTCCAGGGCTGGCGCGCCACGTTGATCCCGTTGTTGGCCGTGCCGGTGTCGCTGGTGGGCACGTTCATGCTGTTTCCGATGCTCGGCTTCTCGATCAACACCCTGTCCCTCTTCGGTCTCGTGCTTGCCATCGGCTTGGTCGTGGACGACGCGATCGTGGTGGTCGAAGCCGTGGAGCACCTCATTGAAAAGGGCCTCTCGCCCAAGGAGGCAACGCTCAAGGCCATGGAACAGGTCTCGGGGCCGGTCGTGGCCATCGCGCTCATCCTGGTTGCGGTGTTCGTGCCGACGGCCTTTATTCCGGGCATTACGGGCCGGCTGTACCAGCAGTTCGCCGTCACCATCGCCGTGTCGGTCGTCATCTCGGCCTTCAACGCGCTCACGCTCAGTCCCGCCCTCGCGGCCTTGTTGTTACGGCCGAAGAAACCGGCGCGGGGTCCGCTCGGTTGGTTCTTCGGATGGTTCAACCGAGGGTTTGGCCGTGTGACGAACGGGTATGTGAACATCTGCGGCTCTCTGATTCGTAAGGCCGGCCTCTCGATGGTCTTTCTCCTCTTGGTCAGCCTCGCGACCGGCTGGTTCGGCTCGCAACTGCCGTCCGGATTTCTGCCGCTCGAAGACCAGGGGTACTTGTATCTGAACGTACAGTTGCCGACGGCGGCGTCCCTGCAACGCACGGATGCGATCTGTAAAGAGATCGAGGCGATATTGAAAGAGACGCCCGGCGTGCAGTACGTCTCGACGGTTGTCGGGTTCAGCCTCCTGAGCACGGTCACGTCTACATACAATGGGTTCATGTTCGTGACGCTCGCGCCGTGGGATGAACGCCAGAAGCCGGAGGAGAAACTGCAATCGATCTTCCACACCATTAATGCGAAGCTGGGCGAGCTGTCAGGGGCACAGGCCTTCGTCTTCCCGCCGCCGGCCATCCCAGGTGTCGGCACCTCGGGCGGCGTCTCGTTCATTCTTGAGGACCGCGCCGGCAAGGAGGTGGCATTCCTGGCTCAGAACACGCAGACCTTCATGGAGGCGGCGCGCAAGCGCCCGGAAATCTCCAAGGTGAATACCACCTTGCTCGCCAGTGTCCCGCAAGTCTTTGCGAAAGTGGACCGTGAGAAAGCCCTGAAGCAGGGGGTCA
>JBDTNM010000401.1:0-2698 GCA_039933735.1 bacterium
CGAAGATGGGCGGCACACCATCGAGCAGCGGCCCGTACGAGAAGATGCGCGGACCATTCTTGCTGCCTGATGCGATGGCGTCGCGCAGCGGGAGCAGGCCCTCCGGTGATCCGCCAACATCGCGGATGGTGGTTACGCCGGTGCCGAGCCAGGCCGGGAGGGCGTCTTCGCCGCCGCTCAGTTCGACGTGGACGTGCATGTCGATCAATCCAGGGATGACGAACTTCCCGGTGGCGTCGATAACCTCGACGCCTGAGGGCGGCTTCAGCTCGGCCGAAGGCGCCACGGCGGCGAATCGGCCGTCCTCGATGAGGACGCTCGTGGCTGGCCGAGCCCGATCGCTTGCGCCGTCGAACACGGTGCCGTTTTGGACGAACAGTGGTTTAGACATGGAAAGACTCCGTCGAATGTCGGCGGAGTCTACCCTGAGTGCGCCCGGGGCTGGCCTTACGGGAAACGGTTGAACCAGAGCAGGCTCAATGCGCCCGCCGCGAGCACGGCAAGTGCCGCGAAACCGGCGAAGCCGACGGTCGCTTCCGAAGTTGTTTCGTTGTAGCCGATCTTCGAGCCGAGGGCTTCATAAATTGACTGGAGGTCGTCAGAGCTGGGGGCGGAGAAGAACTTGCCTTCGGTCATGTCGGCGATCTGCTTGAGCGTCTCTTCATCCGGGGGGACGTTGACCCGGCGCTGGCGGCCCTGGGCGTCGGTGACGATGGCCACGCCATCCTGGGTGCCGAGGGCGATAGTGAAGATTGGGATGCCCTGTTCCTGCGCCTGGGTGGCGGCATCGATTGGGTCAGTCTGCCCGAGGGTGTTCGCACCATCAGAAAGCAAGACCAGGATGACGGGCGGATTCTCTTTCTTGTCGCCAGCGCCCGCGGCGGGCGTCGCCGTGGGATTCGCCGCGGCCTTCACGTCGTCGGGGGAAAGGTGTGAGGCGGCGATGCCTTCCACGATGCCATCGCCCATCGCGGTGCCGCCGACCGGCGTGAGCGAATCGATGGCCGAGTTCATCAGTTCCCGGTCAGTTGTCGGGGCGACGACGGTGCGGACGCCAGCGGAGAAGCTCACGAGAGAAAGGCGGAAGCCCTTGGGCAGCTTCTCAACAAGCGTATGAGCGGCAGTCTTCGCGGCATCCATTCGGGTGGGCTCGATGTCGGTCGCTGTCATCGAGCCCGAAACGTCGGTCACGAGGACGACGGTGGCTTCCTGCTTCGGCACTTTGTGAACAAACTCGGGACGCGCCACCGCAATCAAGAGCGAGGTCAGCGCGAGCAAGCCCAACGCGGCAGGCACATGCCGGCGCCATCCGGGCGTCTTATCGACGACGTTGGCAAGGAGATCGAGGTTCGTGAACCGGGCGGCATACTTCGGGCGCCGGCGCTGAACCAGGATGTAGAGGGCCACAACGACTGGTACGAGGATCAGACTGAGCAGGGCCAATGGCCAGACGAAGCTCATCGTCTGCCTCCTTTTGTATTGAGAAATCCCGCGAGAGTCCGCAGCCAGTCGCCTTTGGTCGAAAGCACAACATGTTGCGCTCCTGCCCGCGCAAGCAGCCGGGCGACCTCCTGGCGTTCGGTTTCGGCTGCCGAAGCAAACCGTTCGCGCAGCTTCCGCGAACGCGTGTCGACTCGAAGCTGACGGCCCGTCTCCGGGTCGACCAGCCAGAGTTCACCGACGTCCGGTAGTTCCTGTTCGCGTGGGTCGCGCACCTCGACGGCGACAACGGAATGGCGACCGCCGAGCTCGACGAGCGCATCGGGCCAATCGCGGGGACCGCGGAAGTCGGAGACCACCACGATCAGGCGAGAATGGCGGGCCATCCGGTTCAGCGATTGAATCGCTTCGCCAAGCGAAGTCGCGCCGCCACCTTCGCCGCTCGGCTGGTTCCGGAGGACCGTGAGAAGGCCGAGCATGCCTTTGCGGCCCTGGCCGGGCGGGATCATCCGGCCCTGGCCATCGCCGAAACTGAGAATGCCGAGGGCATTCCCGTGACGGGTCGCCACCTGCCCGACGGCCACGGCGACGCCTTCGGCGACATCGTACTTCCGGCGATCGGCCGTCCCGAAACCCATGGACGGCGACGTATCGAGCATCAGCCATGTGGTCAGCACGCGGTCCGCCACCTGCACGCGGACGTGCGGGATGGTGGTCCGGGCGGTCACGTTCCAGTCGATCTGGCGGACATCGTCGCCCGGTTGGTACTCGCGCACCTGGGCGAGTTCCGTTCCCAGCCCGAGCGCATTCGAGCGGTAGTCGCCCGAAAGCAGACCGTTCATCCGGCGCCCGATGTTGATATCGAGCGCGCGCATCACGCTTTCGGGCATGGGTCCCGGGCCCGGTTTATCCGGGGTTCGGACAATGTGGAGGTTGGCCGCACTCACGCGCTCAGCTCCTGTGCCAGTTCGATGCGCGGCTGTGCGACGGACTTGAGCACGCCGTCGAGGATGTCGTCGGGCGTAATCCCATCGGCGAGGGCCTGGTAGGTCAGCACCAGTCGGTGGCGCAAGACGTCCTTGGCGAGGTCGTAGATGTCGCCGGGCAATACGTAGCGGCGGCCACGGAGGAGGGCCAGTGCCCGGCCGGCATGGACCAGGTTGATGCTGCCGCGCGGGCTCGAACCGAAGGCGATGTGATCCACGTGCTGCGAAAGGTTGTACTTCGCTGGATTCCGGGTCGCATCGACGAGGGTGAT
>JBDTNM010000402.1:0-2694 GCA_039933735.1 bacterium
TGAGGCTGGCGAGGGCTGTTTCGAGGCAACTGATGCCGAAGGCCGCGTCGTCGAATTCGCAGAGCTTGTCTTCGATGGCGTGAGGCGCGTGGTCGGTTGCGATTGCGTCGATGATCCCGGCGTTCACGCCGGCGATGAGTGCTTTACGGTCCGCTTCGGTGCGGAGGGGCGGGTTGATCTTGGCGTTGGTGTCGTAGGCAGCCTCGGCTGCGGTGCCGAAGACCGCGTCCTCGGTCAGGAAGAGGTGGCTTGGGGTGACTTCGCAGGTGACGGGAAGCCCGCGCCGCCTGGCATCGGCGACCAGGTCGAGCCCCCTCGCGGTGGTCACGTGAGCGATGTGGAGGTGCGCGCCGGTGGCCTCGCAGAGGGCGATGTTCCTGGCAATGGCCGAAGTCTCGGCGGCTTCGGGCTGGCCGGGGAGGCCAAGGCGTTCGCTGACGCGACCCTCGTTCATCGCGCCGCCGTGACTGAGTTCCGGCTCGTCGCAGTGTTCCGAGATGGGGAGGCCCATCGCCGCGGCGAGTTCCATCGCGTTGCGCATGAGGCGGGCGTTGGCGACCGGGCTGCCGTCGTCGCTGAGGGCGACGCAGCCGCCCGCTGCGAGTTCGGCGAGTTCAGCCAGTTCCTTGCCGGCGCGGCCACGGGTGACGCAGCCGATAGTCATCACACGGACACGGGCGTCGCGCTGGATTCGTTCCTGGAGTGCGCGAAGTACATCGGCGGCGTCGGGGGCGGGGTTGGTGTTGGGCATGGCACAGACGGTTGTGAAGCCGCCGCGCAGGGCAGCCAACGTTTCGGTGGCGATGGTGCCTTTCTGTTCGAAGCCCGGTTCGCGCAGGTGCGTGTGGATGTCGACGAAACCGGGGGTGACGATGCATCCCGACACGTCGATGACGCGCGCGGAGCCGGCTTCGATTCCGGGTGCGACACGGACGACGGCACCGTCGGAGAGAAGGACGTCGGCGTGGGCGTCGATGTTGTTGGCCGGGTCGATTACTCGGCCGCCGCGGAGGAGCAGTGTTTCGGTCATGCGTGCCTCGCAGTGGCCATCAGGTAGAGGATGGCCATGCGCACGGCGACACCGTTGGTCACCTGTTCTTCGATGACTGAGGCGACGCCGTGGGCGACTTCCGGGGCAATTTCGATGCCTTCGTTCATTGGGCCGGGGTGCATGACGAGGGCGCCGGGATTCGCGAGGCCGAGGCGGCGAGCGTTGACCTGATAGCCGGAGATGTATTCGCGCAGAGACGGAATCAGGCCGCGGTCCTGGCGCTCTTTCTGCATTCGCAGGGCCATCACGACATCGGCTCCGTGGAGCGCTTCATCGAGGTTGGTCGTCACTTTGCAGCGGCCGAACTCGTTGGCCGCTCCGGCGAGGGTTTTCGGGACCAGGGTTGCCGGCCCGCAGAGGGTGACGTCGGCGCCGGATGCCAGCAGCGTCCAGAGGTTCGAACGCGCGACCCGACTGTGGAGGACATCGCCGACGATGACGACTTTCTTGCCGTTGAGATCCCCCACATGCCTGCGCATGGTGAAGAGGTCGAGGAGGGCCTGGGTCGGGTGCGCGTGGGTGCCATCGCCGCCGTTGATGATCCCGGCTTTCGTGTTGCGGGCGGCGAGGTAGGGAGCACCCGAGCGGCCGTGGCGCATGACCACGAGGTCCGCGCCGATGGCTTCGAGGGTGCGCACGGTGTCGATGAGGGTTTCGCCTTTTTCGACGGAGCTGCCGGAGGCGGTGAGGTTCACGACGTCGGCGCCGAGTGCTTTGGCGGCGACTTCGAAGCTCGCACGAGTGCGGGTGCTCTGTTCGTAAAAGAGGGTGATGACCGTGACGCCGCGGAGCGTGGCGACCTTGGCAATAGGCCGGGAGCGGACTTCGCGCATGCCTTCGGCTGTATCGAGGACGAGCTGGATTTCTTCGGCGGTCATGGTGTCGGTATCGAGCAGGTCTTTGCGAGTCCAGGCGGGCGCCTCGGGCGACGCGATTGCAGCGGCTTCGGGATTACGCAATTCAAGCATGGGTCGCCTCCTCGCCAAAAACGTAGACGGCGTCTTCGCCATCGACTTCGCGCAGGTGCACGCGCACTTTCTGGACGAGCGCGGTCGGGATGTTCTTGCCGACGAAGTCCGGCCGGATCGGCAGTTCGCGGTGGCCGCGGTCGATGAGGACGGCGAGGCGGACCCGGGCTGGTCGTCCGAAATCGAGGAGTGCATCGAGCGCGGCGCGGATACTTCGGCCGGTGAAGAGGACGTCATCGACGAGGACAACGGTCGCGCCATCGATCGAGACGGGGATTTCGCTGGGCCGGATTGGTGGTGGGGCGGAACGGCGGGTTACGTCGTCGCGATAGAGGCCGATATCGAGCGCGCCAACCGGAACGGCGACGCCTTCGAATTCTTTAATGGCTTCGGCGAGGCGGCGGGCAAGTGGGTAGCCGCGCGAGAGCAGCCCGACGATGACGAGGCCATCGGTGCCGCGGTTGTTTTCGACGATTTCGTGGGCGAGACGTCGGAGAGTGCGACTGACTTCTTCCGGGCCGAGATAAGGGGCTGGAGTCATGAAAAACGCCTCTCCCACTGGGCGGGACAGGCGCACGCAAAACGATACTTGCCGGGCATGCCGGTACTCCTCCCTTGGCAGCCTCACGGGACCACCTTAAAGGGTTTCGAAGATAGTACCGCGAGGGCGAGGGG
>JBDTNM010000403.1:0-2690 GCA_039933735.1 bacterium
GATGTGCCGCGTGAGGACTGGGACAAGGTCTTCCACTGGACCGAGGTGCTGGTCGGCTCGCAGGACCCCGAGTACCGGCTGCCGGGCGAGGACGCTCGCACGGCCTCGCGGCGGAACATCAACGAGTGGTTCGACTACATGGAGCGGCTGATTGAGAAGCGCCACGAGAGCGGGCTGCAGGGCAAAGACCTGCTTTCGATGCTGCTGCGCGCCGAGATTGACGGTGAGAAGCTGACACCGCGCGAAGTGATGTCGTACATCATTCTGCTGCTCGCGGCGGGCAATGAGACGACACGCAACTCGACCACGGGCGGCGTCCATGCGCTGCTCGAACACCCGAACCAGCTGGCGGAACTGGTGGCGAACCCGGGGCTGGTCGATTCAGCGGTGGAGGAGATCCTGCGCTGGACTTCGGTCGTGATTCAGTTCACGCGGACAGCCACCCAGGACACGGAGATTCGCGGTCAGAAGATCCGCGCGGGACAGACGGTAGGCATGTGGTATCCCTCGGCCAACCGCGACGAAGACGTTTTCGAGGACGCCTACACCTTCAACATCGAACGCGACCCGAACGACCACTTCGCCTTCGGTGGCTACGGCGAACATTTCTGCCTCGGTGCGAACCTCGCGCGCTGGGAGATGCGTTCGCTGTTGAAGGCGCTTATCCCGGTATTGCCGCGAATGGAACTCGCCGCCGAACCGGAACGGCTGGCTGGCCAACTGCACGTCGGCGGGATTAAACGGTTGATGGTTCGGGCGAGGGCCTGATCGCGCCTTACTGGCCGCGCATTGAGTCCGCGATTTTCTCGCCGATCATGATGGCCGTGAGGTTGGTGTTGCCGCGCGGGATATTGGGCATGATCGAGGCATCGACGACACGTAGGCCCTGGAGGCCGTGGACCCGGCCTTCTGCATCGACCACTGCAGTCGGATCGCTGGAAGGACCCATCTTGCAGGTGCCGATTGGATGCACGAGGTGCGAAACGCGCTCGTGAAGGAACTGTTCGAGGGCCGAGTCGTCGTTCACCAACTCTTCGGTGGGGCCGAGAATTCGGTCTGTGAGGCCGACGATCGCCGGTTCGTTCAAGAGGCCAAAGGCGACGCGCACGCCGTCGGCCATGCGGCGAGTGTCTTCTTCGTGCGACAGCAAGTTGATGTCGATGTGTGGTTGGTCTGCCGGTTCGGCGGACTCGAGGGTGATGCGGCCGCGTGATTGCGGGCGTTGGAGCGAGACACAGAGCATGAAGAGATAGCGGGCGTCGGGCACGAGGAACCGCAACTGGGGCGTGAACTCCGCGTCCTGGCTCCACATGTACATCTGCATATCGTTTTCGTCGGGGCTGTCGGCCGCGGTGAAACGCAGACCCATCTGTTGGAGCGGCTGACCGGAGGAGACGACACCGTCTTTCGGTTGGGCCATGAGGACAACCGATGGGTGGTCGATCAGGTTTTCGCCGACGCCGGGGAGGTCATGCACGAGCGGCACGCCGACATCGGCGAGGTGCTTGGCGGGGCCGACCCCGGAGCGCATGAGGATGGCCGGGCTGTGGAGCGCGCCAGCGGCGAGGACGACCTCGTTGGCGTGGACGGTCTGAACGTTGCCATCGACTTCAACTTCAGCGCCAACGGCGCGCTTGCCTTCGAAGAGGATGCGGCGGACGTGAGCATTCCCGCGAATTGTCAGGTTCAGGCGGTTTCGGGCCGGGGCGAGGTAGCCAATTGCCGTGGAGATGCGGAGGTTGCCGTTGCGGTTCATGGCCCACGAGCCGACGCCGGTGGAGCCGGGAACATTGTGGTCTTCCGAGGCGGGGTAGCCCTTCGCGCGGCAGGCTTCGAAGTAGGCCTGCTGGAGTGGTGCGAGTTCGGCGGGCTTCCAACGCACGATCGGTATCGGGCCGCCCTTGCCGTGGAAGTCGCCGCCAAAGTCCTGGTCGTCTTCGAGCTTGCGGAAGTAGGGGAGGCAATCCTTGAAGGACCAGCCGGGGTTTCCGACTGCTTCCCACTCGTCGTAGTCCTCCGGGGTGCCGCGGATCGCGACGATGCCGTTGACGGCGGACGAGCCGCCGGTGACTTTCCCTCGCGGATAGGTGACGGTGCGGCCAGGGACGGCGTCGCCGGTCCAGTGCCAGTCGTGTGCGTCCAGGGAGGCACGAATCCCGAGTGCAAGGTCATCCGGGAGTGCGTTAAGGTCAGGGTAGTCGGGACCTGCTTCGAGAAGGAGCACGGAGCGGTCCGGGCCTTCCGAAAGGCGGGCGGCTAGGGCGGCTCCGGCGGAACCGGCCCCGATCACGAGGACGTCGTAGGTGGTTGGCACGCGCGGATTCTAGCGACCGATCAGCACGGAGGCACAGTGGTGAGGGAGAGGGTGTGTGGTGAGCCTGGGCACCCGCTTGCTGCCGCGCGCGGTTCGGATTGGGGCGTGGCCGACCGTGTCGCTATCGTTCCGGGCTAGTTGAGTGGGGTTCGGGGTGGGCTTAAAGGCGGTGGAAGTCGGCGTTCGCGGCCGGGGCCTTCATGCCGTTCGGGTAGGTGTTGTCGTGCCCTTCGAGGAACTTCTGCGAGACCTTCGTGAGCGAGTGCTTATCGCGGTACATCTCTTCGAACTGGTAGACGGCGTCGTCCATGGGGCCACCCGGCTGGATGGCTTCGTACGGGCAGGCTTCGGTGCAGAGGCCGCAGTACATGCAGAT
>JBDTNM010000404.1:0-2668 GCA_039933735.1 bacterium
CCACGGCAAAAAGACGCAAAAGCAACAGTCGTCGTCCGCCAGCCGGGTCCGTTTTGTACTCGTTTTCGCTGTACAAGTGGTGCTGAACTCCGGGGAAGATCCATCCGAACGCGGCGCCCACCACCGCGCCGCCTGCCATCACCGCCAAGTCCATCCGCCGGACTATCGCAGTCCGGCCGCTACCGGCAATCAAGGTAACTCCTTAAACGGAGTTCGCTGCCTCGGGTCCTGGGTGGTCGGCTGTTCCCGACGCTAGATAGGCGACCACCGAAACGAATTCAGCGAGCTCGGCATCCGACATTTGGTGAAGGACGTTCCCGCCCTGCCTGGCGAACCAACGTTGCGCCAGGTCGCGAACTTCCGCGCTGGCACCCGAGCCTGCGCCTGTCATCCGGGAAACGAGCGGCGAGAGCGGACGGCCGAGGTCGTCGAGGGTCTTCCGGCCCTGAAGAAGGTCGATCGCGACAAGCAGGTGCCGGGCGAGGACATCGTGGTCTCCGCTGAAGTTCGCGACCGCGGACGCGGTGGTGAGGATGTCGGAGAGGCGCAGCGAATCGTCCACGAGGACGAGGTTAGCCGACCACAGTTTCCGCAGCGAGATCCTTTGCGCGTCGTGAACGTCCCGAGAGCACGAACTTTTGCACCGAATGCGAGAACTCATCGACTTCGGATTCAGAGAGGCCCTCGAAGAGGCCAGCTACATAGTCCCGGATCTCTTCGCGCAAGCTTTCCTGGATTTCGATGCCACGCGGTTCGAGCCAGATCTGGATGCCTCGACGGTCGTTTGGCGAGACCTCGCGGCGGATGAAACCGCCTCGCTCCAGTCGCTCCAACAGAGCTGACACGGAGGGGCGGGTCACATAGAGGCGGTCGGCGAGTTCGGCGTTACTCAGTCCGCCCTGGTCGAGCAGCTGACCGAGGAGGCGCAACTGCGTCACGGTCAGGTTTTCACGGTCCCAGATGCGGAGGCGGATTTGATCGAGCAAGCCACTCGCCTGGAAGAGCAGCGTCATCGCCTGCTCAAGCTGGGGAGTGCGTACCGGTTTCGTCATTGCTGGCTAGTACCCGTTTTCGTGTCTCACTCGAAGATGCCGAATTGTCGGCTCTCATCCCGCGCGGCGCAATGACCCGGGTTCGCCTTTTCCTACACGAGTGTTTAAAATGGCCCCACTCCGTTAGCACGAGGCTAACGGTCTCTGTTAGACTCCCGCACAACAAGGAGGGATACGAATGAAATTCGGAATCTTCTACGAGCATCAACTACCGCGACCCTGGGATGAAGGGCAGGAACTCAAGCTCTTCCAGGACGCGCTTTCGCAGGTCGAACTCGCTGACCGCCTCGGCATCGATTACGCGTGGGAGGTGGAACACCACTTTCTTGAGGAATACAGCCACTCCTCCTGCCCGGAAGTGTTCCTCGCGGCGGCGAGCCAGCGCACCAAGAACATCCGCCTGGGCCACGGCATTAAGCTGATGCCTCCCGGTTACAACAACCCCGCACGCATCGCTGAGGAGATCGCAACGCTCGACCTCGTTTCGAACGGGCGCGTGGAATTCGGCACCGGTGAGTCCGCCTCGCGGGCCGAACTCGAAGGATTCAATATCAACCCGATGGAGCGCCGGGCAATGTGGCGCGAAACCGTCGAACAAGTTGCAAACATGCTCGCGATGGACCCATACCCGGGCTTCCAGGGCAAGTACTTCTCGATGCCCGTACGGAACATCGTGCCCAAGCCGGTGCAGAAGCCGCATCCCCCGCTCTGGGTTGCCTGCTCAAACCGGGACACCATCCACCTCGCAGCCCAGCTCGGCATTGGTGCCCTAACCTTTGCCTTCGTGGACCCGGCCGAGGCGAAGAAGTGGGTGGACGATTACTACGAGACGTTTAAGAACGAGTGCGTGCCGATTGGCCACACCGTGAACCCGAACGTCGCGATGGTGACGAGCTTCTCCTGCCATCCGGATGCTGAAGAAGCCTTCCGGCGCGGGTTCGATGGATTCAAGTTCTTCCAGTTCGGGCTCGGCCATCACTACGCCTTCGGCACACACAAGCCCGGTCGCACCGACGTTTGGAAGCAGTACGAAGCGGTGAAGGCTGCGATGGGCACCGAATCGCTCGACTTCCTCGGCGGTGGCGGCGACGGGATTGGAACGCCGGATCAGCTTCGCGCACACTTGCGCAAGTTCTCGAATGCCGGAGTGGATCAGACGGTCTTCATCCAGCAGGGCGGGAAGAACAAGCACGAGGACATCTGCGCATCCCTCGAACTGTTCGCCAGCGACGTGATGCCGGAGTTCAAGTCCGAAGTCGCAGCGCGCGAGAAACGGAAGCAAGAGGAACTCGCTCCGTACATCGAGAAGGCCTTCGCCCGCAAACAGTGGATGAAGGAACTGACCGACGACGAGATCCCTAGCTACCAGGCTTATGGCGCCATGGTCGCCCAGATCGACCCCTCGAACCTGGACGAAACGGCCCGCACCCGCATGGAACGCTGGACCAAGATGCGCCAGGTGCTGAAGGACATGGAAGAAAAAGAAAAAGCGGGCTCTCGATAGCCGGTCTTTAGAGGGAATTGGAGAGGCCCGGGAGTGATCCCGGGCCTCTTTCTCATCCCATCGCCACCACCGGCCGTAACTCCACGGTGCTCCAGTGGAAGAGTTCGAGGCC
>JBDTNM010000405.1:0-2645 GCA_039933735.1 bacterium
TGGGAGGCACGGTGTTCGTGGCCGCCGAGGCGCCCATCGCGCTGACGGCGACGAGTACGGCCAGGCTGCCGACCGCAATAAGCGGCAACTTTCGCGCAATCACGCGATCCTCCGTGGCGCCTGCTGCTCAGGCTTCGCTTCGCCGGTCACGGCTTCATAGCGGTAGGTGATCTCCATGTCGTGTACGAAAAACGCGTGGTAGCCGGGCCGCGCCTCCTGCAGGACCACGCCACCGACCCGGGCGGCGATGCGGCCGAGGTCTTCGAGACTGGCAACGTCGATAACGCGCATCCGCGGCGTAGGAACGGCGCCCCGCACGTTGACCAGGGGGCTGCGAAGGCGACCCTTGGATGCGCCGATGCCGGGGGCTTCCGGGGTCCGCGACTGGACCGCGGCGATCAGCAGCCAACCGGAGAGGCCGACCACGATCCCCAGCCCGGCCAGGGCGAGTGCCCGTGCGGCCGAGACCGGCAGCGAGAACGCCAGGATGTGGATGCTGTTCGCTTCAGATACAAGCGTTGAGACGAGTCCATCCGTGCGCGGCGCGAGCGGCTTGTCATTCTGAGACTGCGCATCCATGCGGAGCTGGATGGGGTCGATGGACATCGGCAAGGCGGGGGTGAACGTGTCCTTGAACGGAGTGCTCTTGATGCTGCCCGCGATTGTCACTTCGGGCTTGATCTCGACCGAATAGTGATCGTTCTTGACTCCTGATTGCTCTTCGAGGATGGCGATCAGCGATTGCACCTGGGAAAGATCGAGCAGTCCGCCGGCGACGAAGTCCGTCCCCCCGAATTTGGTCTCGGGAGTGAGTTCGATCGTCCGGCGCCAGCCATTCTTGTCGCCCAGTTCCGCCACCATCTTGTAGGTGCCGGTGGCCGAAGCTTTCGGCGTCGATTCCAGCTTGTATGAGAACTGGAAGGCGACTTGCTGGCTTAGGCGGCGATAGACCGGTTCTCCGGAGGTCGCCTCGCCGGTGTCGTACACACGGCCATCGACGGCGGGGGCGGAGTAGGCGAACTGGCCCGTCTGGGAATAGGGCAGGTTCGCCGGCACATCGTGGTGCGGTGGACGGTTGAACGAGACCCATGCGAGGCCGAGGAACGCGATTCCGGCGGCAGCGAGTACCGAGAGTGTGTCTTGCCAGTTGCGAAGCAGCTGTTGCATGGGAGATCCCCCCTTGGGTTCCGCTCGAAGTGATGGTTGATTGACGGGCCGCCCGGCGCGGCCTCGCGTTGGATTGGATTTGCCTTTGATCGCTGAAGCCCCGCCGAAGCCCATGAACACGAGGCAGAGCAATCCGGCCATGTACATCGGCGAATGGAAGCGCGCGAGCCACTTCCCAACGCTGGGAATATGCACCCAGAGCTTCCCGATGAGTTCTTCGTTACTTGGGTGGTAGGGGTCAACGAAGGTGTTGTGGTCGCCCTGGAACACGTACCGGACGCCATCGCGGCCGATGACCCGGTGGATCACCGGGCCGATCTGGGGATGGCGGTACGTGACGACGTCGCCGACCTGGTAATCGCTCGATTCCTTCACGATGGCAAGGTCTCCCCGGTGCATGCCGGGTTCCATGCTGTTGCCATTCACGATCACGTAGCTGGTCTGGCCACCGAGCTGCGGGGGTGCGAAGAGCACCCACGCGATGGCCACGAGCACGACGGTGATCGCGGACGAGAAGGAAGCGACGAGGCGCCGCCTGGGCTTCATGTTGTTCCCCCACTGGTGGATTCGCGCCGGAGCCTGACCTCTCCGTGGTGCCCTATCCGTGTTCGGTGATTACTGGGCCGCGACGACGTTCAAATTGCTGAGCGCAGTCACAGCAGTGCCCACTGCATTGCAAGTGATGGTGCTGGTTGCACCCGGACCTGACGAAGTGCAGGAACCGGCTGCAAGCCAGATTCCGCCGCCGTTCAGAGATATCCGGGTGGCACCACCCGTTGCAAGTCCAGGCGTCAGCGTGAAGCTGAGCGAGTCAATGTTCGTAGGGTTGGTGCCATTAAGGGTGTAGTGGATGTTCGTGACCGCATACCCCGAAATACCCGCGGCGCCCGAACCGGCATTCGAAGCGGGAACCGTGTTTGCCGCCGCGAAGCCATACGTAGCGACGGCGACGAGGGCGAGAAACGCCACCAGAATGATTCGACGAGGAGTGATTGAGACGGCGTGGTTCACTAGCGTTCTCCTTCCTTAGACCCAAAGCGTGGGCCGGTGACCGGCCACACGCCCGAGCCGCTTTGGCCTAGTTCCAGGTGGTGACTTGGAGGCCGTTCACTGCTGACACCGGCGCGCCAGTGGGGAACGTGCAATCAAAGTGAGATGCCGCGATAGTGCAGTTCGCAGTATTCGCGGTGTCGAGGGTGTTGCCGCCGGAAACCTGGTCTTTGAGAGCGACACGAACGTTGGCAGCAGTCGTGCTGTAGTCGAACTCGACACCGGTGATCGTAGTACCAGATACCGCGTACTGAACGTTCGTGACGGCACCCCCGCTGACGCCAGCCTGGCCGTCGCCGGCCGTGCCGGCGCCGCTCGGGAAGGTGTTTGCCGCAGCGAAGCCGAACGCGGACATCGCAACGACGGCGAAGATTGCCAGGGCGGCGAGGCGCCGAGGGCTCTTCAATTTTCTGACCATATGTTTGTTC
>JBDTNM010000406.1:0-2637 GCA_039933735.1 bacterium
CGTCTGGGTTGGCGACATCAAGCCGAAGTTCGGCTGCCCTTGCCGATCAGGTACCTAGCCCGCCTCTGCCCCTGCCAGCACCACGCCTGACCTCCGCGCCATCACCCGCGGCAAGATGAGGTTCATCGCCAGGCCGGCGATGATCAGCCCGGCGGCGGCGAGCTTCCACGACGGCAACGGCTCATCCAGGAATATTGCTGCCGAGGCCATGCCGAAGACCGGCACGAGCAGGGCCATCGGGGTGATGGTTGCTGCGGGGTGCTTGGAGAGCAGCCAGCCCCAGGCGCCGTATCCGAACATCGTATTCCCGGCCGACTGGTAGGCGAGTGCGAGCCAGGTCTGCCAGTCGGCGGCCTGGAAGCCAGCGTGGACTTCGCCCCAGCCTTCGAAAATGAACGTCAGGGCGTAAAGCGGCGGCAGCGCGAAGACGCTGGACCAGACGACGAAGGCGAGCATGTTCACGCTTCCGGCGCGCTTGCTGACGATATTCCCGCAAGCCCAGCTGAACGCGGCGATGAGCGCGAGGAAGAGTCCCTTCGCGGTCGTGCTGCCTCCGGTGTTCGAAGCGATGACCGCGATTCCGGCGACCGCGAGGCCGAGGGCCGCGACCTGGTAGGGCTTCACGCGTTCGCCTGCCAGCGCCATGGAAAGGCCGATGGTGAAGAACACCTGCGTCTGGAGCACGAGCGAAGCCATGCCCGGCGAGATATCGGACTTCATGGCAACGTACAGGATGCCGAACTGCCCGGCGCCGATGAAGACGCCGTATGCGGCCAGCGTGAGCCACGGCACCGCGGGCCGCTTCAGGAAGAAGACCGCTGGGATGAAGGCGAAGGTGAACCGCAGAGCCGCGAAGAGGAGGGGCGGGAAATCGCCGAGCGCGACCTTGATGACCGTGAAGTTGATGCCCCAGACAGCCACCACCGCCACGGCCAACAGCACGTGCTTCGCGGGCGGGGTGTTGTGCATCGATCAAGCGTAGACCGGCGGTGGCACTTCGCTCTCGTGCCAACGCAATTCGGATTCACGGTGGAAGTGGCCCCCGCGGACGGCTGCGCTACCGTTATCCGCATGACCTACCCATCAGAGCGCGAACGGGTGCTGGCAATGGTCCGCGAACAAGGCTTCGACCTCGCCGGGATAGCGGCTGCTGTTCGGCGACCGGAAATCCAGCGCGCTGCGGCGGAGGCGCTCGCACGTGGAGACCTCGCCGACATGGCGTGGATGGACAGCGACTGGATCGAACGGGCAAGCGACCCCGAGCGATTCCTGCCGGGGGCGAAATCCCTGATCGTGGTCGCGTTGCCTAACCACTCAGAGGAAATCTCGGCTCCGACTGACGGAGTGAGTCGGGGCCGCGTGGCCCGGTATGCGAGAGGCCGGGACTACCACCGGGTGTTCGAAAGCAAACTCCGCCGCATCGCAAAACGCCTGCGTGGAGAGTTCGGCGCCGATGCGAGAGCGACGGTCGACTACGGGCCACTGCTGGAACGACCGTATGCGGAACTCGCTGGCCTCGCATGGCAGGGCAAATCGACGATGTCGCTGGTCCCGGGATTTGGGCCGTGGGTGATGCTCGGGGTGGTGGCGACAACGCTGAAGATCGAACCAGATCAGCCGCTGAAGAAGACCTGCGGTTCATGCACACGGTGCATCGTCGCTTGCCCGACGAATGCCATCTCCCCAGACGGACGAACGCTGGATTCGCGGAAGTGCATCAGCTATCAAACGATCGAAAACCGAGGCCCGATACCGCGCGAACTGCGGGCGAGTTTCGGAGACTGGGTGTTCGGTTGCGACGCGTGCCTGGACGCCTGCCCTGTTGGTGCTGGCCGTTTCGAATCGTTCGCGGACTTCGTCCCCCCTCCGACGACGGAGCACGCCCTGCCGTCGCTGGTGGAGCTGCTCAAACTGGACGAGGCGGGGTTCGCCGAGCGGTTTCGCGGACGGGCGATCATGCGGGCGAAGCGGGACGGACTGGTGCGGAACGCGTGCGTCGCGCTCGGAAACGTTGGCTCGGATGCCGACATTCGAGCGCTTAAATCGGCCATGAGCGATGCATCGCCGTTGGTCCGGGGGCACGCAGCCTGGGCGCTCGCTCATCTCGCAGTCCGGATCGGTCTGCTCGCCCGGGTGAAATCGGCGCTTGAAAAGGCGATGGCGGTCGAACAGGATACGTATGTCCGGGAAGAGCTCTCGCTCGCATTGCTGGACCTTCAGGCAGGGGCACCCGATGGCTGAACTCTCACTTCTTGAACGCCGCAAGCTCGAAGCCGCGGTGCTCGTACCGGTGATCCGAGCAATGCAGGCCGAATTCGGGGAGGATCGGGTCAACGAGGTGGTCGCGAAGACCATCCGCGACATTGCCTTCGCCCAGGGGCAGGAGGCGGCACGGGCAACGAACATCGACTCGATGGCTGCCCTCGCCGACCGTTTCCAAAATGGGGTCCTTCGGGAAGGCTCGCTGATTGTGGATGTTGTGGACAACAGCGATCAGGCCTTCGGGTTCAATGTGACCCGCTGCAAGTTCATGGAGATGTACGAGGAGATGGGCGCTCGCGATCTCGGTTTCTTGCTCTCGTGCAACCGCGATTTCGCGATGTTCGAAGGGATGGCGCCGGAACTCGGATTCGACCG
>JBDTNM010000407.1:0-2624 GCA_039933735.1 bacterium
TTTCTTCGCGAAGTGCTGGAAGCGAACGAGTTCTTTAGCGACCTCTGGATTCAGGGCGAGGTGTCCAACTACACGCGCTCGCAGCCCGGCCACCGCTACTTTTCGTTGAAAGACTCCCAGGCCGCCCTGCGCACCATCTTGTTCCGCGACAACATGCCCGGGTTCCAACTCAAGGACGGCGAGCGTGTGATCGCCCACGGCCGCATCACCATCTATCCCCAGCGGGGCGAATTGCAGTTCGTGGCGGACTTCGTTCGCCCGGAAGGCGTCGGCATCCTCGCCGCGAAGTTCGAGGAACTCCGCCAGCGGCTTGAAGAGGAAGGGCTTTTTGACCCCGCGAGGAAGCGTCCCTTGCCCCGATTTCCGCGTCGGATCGGCCTCGTGACGTCGCCCACGGGCGCCGCGCTCCAGGACATCCGAAACGTCCTCAGCAGACGTTGGCCACTGGCAACGCTTCTCCTTTCGCCGGCACTCGTCCAGGGCGAATCCGCGGCAGGCCAGGTGGCGGCAGCCCTCCGGCGCCTCGCTAAAGAGCCGGACCTCGATCTCGCCATCGTCGCCCGCGGCGGCGGCAGCGCCGAAGACCTCTCGGCCTTCAATGATGAGCGTGTAGCGCGCGCGATTTTCGGCTTCCCCGTGCCCGTCGTTTCCGGAGTGGGCCATGAGACCGACATCACCATTAGTGACCTTGTCGCCGACCTTCGCGCACCCACACCAAGCGCAGCCGCCGAACGTTCGGCGCCCGATATCGCCCAGCTCGACCGCTCCCTGCGAGTACTCGACCGCCAGATGGCGTCAGCTGCCCGGGCCGAATTGGCCGAACGCGCAGGAACCGTCGAATCGCAACTCCGTCGACTTCAGCATTCCGCTCCCGACCCGGTCGCCCTGGCTTCGGACGTCCAGGATCTTCTCCGCGAAATGCTCACCGGCCTCGAACGCCGCTGCTCCGCCGACCGCGCTCGCTTCGAAAACGCGACCGCCCGAATGCGCGGCCTGGACCCGATGGCCACCCTCGCTCGCGGCTTCGCGATTGTGCAAAAGGAAGGAACTGCCAGGAAGCCAGTCGTCAACAGCACGAAGAAGGTGAAGCCCGGAGATAGGCTTTCCGTCTCGGTCGGTGATGGCGCATTCTGGGCAGAGGTGAGCTAACGATGCCCGAACCGACCTTCGACGCGCTCTACGCACAACTGGAAGAGAAAGCCCGAAAGCTGGAGCAGGGCAACCTACCCCTCGAAGAGTCGCTCAGGCTTTACGAAGAAGGCGCCAGGCTCGTCGATCAGCTTCGCGAAATCCTCGGAAAGGCCGAACTGCAGGTGAAGACGTTGCAGGGAAGGCTCGAAGAGGACGAGTTCCAGCTCCGCGAAGTCGAGGATTCGTACGAGGCGGACGAATGACCTCCAACCAATCCGCCGCCCGAATTCCAACTGCGAAACTGCGCCTCGCATGGCTGACGACCGGGCGCGGCCCGGGTTCCTTCGGCGCCCTGGAATACACCCTCAACGCCATCGACCGCGGCCTTCCGGTCGAACTCGCAGTGGTCTACATCAACCGAGACCGCGGCGAATCAGAAGCCACCGACCGCCTGATCGCCCTGGCCGAGGCGCGCGGGATCCCGGTCGAGGCGCATTCATCGGTGAGGTTCCGGAAGGCTGCCGGCGGCAAGGTCGGGAAGCCGGGTGACCCATTGCAGCCCTGGCGCTTCGAGTACGACCGCCAAGCTGCCGAACGGCTCGCAAAGTACAAGTTCGAACTCGGCGTTATGTTCGGCTACATGCTCATCGCCACCGAGCCGCTCTTCAGTCGCTTCACCTTCATCAACGACCACCCCGCGCTGCCTGACGGGCCTATCGGCACCTACCAGGAAGTCATCGCCGAACTGATGCGGACCGGCGCCCTCGAATCAGGCTGCATGATGAACGTCGTCACGGGTAACGTGGACCGCGGCCCGGCCACCAGCTATTGCCGTTTTCCCATCCGTGACGCTGCGAACGAACCCGCCTGGGACGCCCTCTCGGACAGCGAACTCGAGGCGGCGACGCTCGAACAGATCGTGGCCATGCCCCTCTATGCCGACATTCGTATGCGGGGCGTAGCACGGGAGCGCCCGTTCCTGGTCGAGACCCTTCGCGCCCTGGCGACTGGCGAACTGTCCATCCCTCCGCCAAAGCCGCTCGACCTCACTGAGCACGTGGAGCGGGCCGTTCACTCGACACGGCCGGTATAATCCCGCCCATGGCTCAAAACCTCCCCACCTGTCCCGACTGCCAGAACGGCTTTCAGCCGGACGACAACTACTGCCGGAAGTGCGGGATGTACCTCGCCGCCCTTCGTGACACCGCGATGGTGGCGGCACCTGCGCCGGCGCTCCCGGTCCGCGAAGCGCGCCAGCGTGCGGCTCTTCCCGCTCCCGTGAAGAAGGCCGCCACTGCAATGGCGGTTGGCACAGCCCTCCAGATTGGTGTCAGCCTCACCGGAAAATACCTCGCGCGCCAGGCTGGCAAACAGGCCGTGAACGCCGTCGTACGGCCCAGAGAGAACACAACGAAGCATGCCCCTCGGCCTTCGCGCGAAGTCACACCGGCCCGCACTGAGCCCCAGGATCCGTATCCGCATGCCGGCGCGGT
>JBDTNM010000408.1:0-2623 GCA_039933735.1 bacterium
ATTCGCGGAAGGATTGAGTCGATACTCCCGACCGGACACGATCTCGCGGATCAGCAGTGCCTCAGGCGTCCTGTCGGCACCCTTGGTGGTTTCGAACCACCAGATCTGATCCGGCTCCGAGTCTGAATCTCGGTCCGGAAGCAACAGTGCGACCGCAACGAGGATGGCGATAACTCCTATCAGTCCCGCCCCGATAACTGCGGCGCGGCGCCAAGTCACGGCCTTGTTTGCCACGTGGTACTTCACTGTGTTTATGGAGAGACCGAGGCGTACGGCAATCTCGGCGTTTGTGCCGCCAATCTTGATCTCGTCGAGTACCCGCTGCTCCGCCGGGGTGAGTGGCTCGGGGTGCTTCCGTCTGCCCATTGCTCCACCTTAGCCGCTCGGAGGGCGGATTTCCCCACCCGGAGCCGCACCTGCCCCACCAGCCCGGATTGTCGGCCCGATCGTACCCTCCGACCCGCCCCCAGGGGGAGCACCATTTCTCCGGAGGCTCCTATGGACCGCAAGCAACTCGCAACCATCACAGGCGCAGCCGTAGCCGTCGCCGCGTTTCCGCTCTTCGTGAAGCGAAGGTTCACCCCGTGGCAGCGGAACTGGGGCGCGACTGAGGATGAGCAACTCCGCGTGATGCCCGGCGACGACTTCGTGGTCGCGCCCGAGTACGTCACTACGCGCGCAATCACGGTCGATGCACCGCCAGATGCAATCTACCCGTGGCTGGCGCAGATGGGGTACCGTCGCGGCGGCCTTTATAGCTACGACTTCCTCGACCGTCTCTTCGGCTTCCTCGATGCGCCGAGTTCAAAGGTGATTCTGCCGCACTCCCAGGATTTGAAGCCGGGCGATGTCATCCCGGTGGGCAAAGGCGAGCCCTTCCCGGTGAAGGACCTCAAGAAAGATGAATTCCTGCTCCTTGCCGGGGAGAGCGAAGGCATTCGGTGGACGTGGGCCACGGCGCTCTACCCCGCCGAAGACGGTATGACCCGTCTCGTCACGCGCAACACGGGCGCGGGCATGGGCGACGGCTTCCCGAAACGGCTGATGTTCCTGGGCGTCGATCTCGCGGCGTTCATCATGGTTCGCCGTTGGCTCAAGGTGCTCAAGGCGCGCTCCGAAACGCTGTGCTGGAAATCAGAGAAGCAAGTGCCGGTCGGCGAATCGCACGCCACCAGGTAGGTTGTGGTCGAGGCGGGAGCGACGATCAGCTATCCTTCGGGGCATGAACGTCGGCCACCTCGAAATCGATGATTTCGTGCTCCGGGCTTTCTGTGAGAAGTGGGGCGTGGCGGAGCTTGCCGTCTTCGGGTCGGTTCTCCGCGATGATTTTCGGCCCGACAGCGATATCGACTTTCTCGTCACCTGGGCACTTGGTGTGCGGCGGACATGGAAGGACATTTGGGCGATGAAGCTCGAACTTGAGGCGACCTTCGGCCGAGAAGTCGGCATCGCCCAACGGCACGTCGTCGAGATTGACCACAACCCAATCCGTCGCAAGAACATCCTGAGTTCGGCTCGTACCCTTTATGCCGCCGCCTGACGATCTCGCATCTCTTCGGGACATTCGCGATGCTGCAGCTCGGGTCGCTGTCACGCTGGCTGAGGTCAATTCGGGCCTGCGCGCGGCGGATGACTGGGTGGTCCTCTCCGCCGTTGAACGGCAACTCACCTATCGTCGGTGAGGCAGTCAAGAGGCTGACCTTCAACTTCCGAGCGGCCAACCCCGGAATCGACTGGCGCAGATGGGCCGGGCTGCGGGACGTCCTCGTCCACGCGTACGACGTCGTGGATACCGCTCAGGTCTGGGAAATAGCTCGCGACGACGTTGCTGAGCTCCTGGCGTTCTTATCGACACTGACCTTCGACTAACCCGAAACATCGCGCACAACAAAAGGCCCCGGCAGCAATGCCGGGGCCTTTGAGTTCGTTTGGGAGACGAATTACTCGTCGTCGTCCATTCCACCGCCGAAGTCGCGACGAGGCGAGGGGGGAGGCGGAGGAGTTGTGCCGTCGGCGGTTGATTCGCGGCGGGTCCATCCGCGGGAGACGCCGCCGACAGGGGCGCTGCCGGTACGTTGCGCGCCGCCACCGCCGCCGCCCTGGAAGCCGCCTTCGCGTCGTTGGCCGCCCTGGAAACCGCCGCCACCGCCGGGCCGAGGCCCGCGATCGCCGCCACGGTCTCCACCGCGCTGGAATCCGCCGCCGCCACCGCCGGGCCGAGGCCCGCGATCGCCGCCACGGTCTCCACCGAAGCCGCCGCCGCCGCCGCCGGGTCGAGGACCACCACGGTCGCCGCCGCGTCCGCCGCCACCAGGGCGAGGGCCGCCGCGTCCACCGCCGCCCCCGGAACCCGGGGCAGGGGGCTCTTCGCCGAGGAGTACAGCGCGCCGGCTGAGGTTGATGCGGCCGAGGTTGTCGATTTCAGTGACCATGACGGTTACTTCATCGCCAGCCTGGACTTCGTCTTCGACGGTTTCGACGTGGTCTTCACCCAATTGCGAGATGTGGACCAGGCCTTCCTTGCCGGGAAGGATTTCGACGAAGACGCCGAAGTTGAGCAGGCGAGTCACCTTGCCGGTGTAGATCTCGCCGATCTTCACTTCCTTGGTGAGGCCTTCGATCA
>JBDTNM010000409.1:0-2618 GCA_039933735.1 bacterium
ACCTCGCCGACAGAGCAGTAGATGAGATTGAGTTGGCTTGCAAGGTGCAGCTGGCAAGAACTCCTCACCTCTTTCGCAAGGCAGGTACGAGTCTCACGCGCCGGGAGTTGGTCATCACCTTTGGCGCCACTGGGTACGTGGTCCTGTATGAGATTTCGGTTGGTACCGTCTTCGTCCTGGCCGTTCGGCATCAACTCGAAGACGACTACCACTGAAGTCGGCTTCCCTATCTCGGGCTCAGTTCGGGACCACGTCCGGCTCGCTTCCGGCTCGCTTCTGGTTCGCCAAGTAGTCGGATGCTGTTCGCTTCTCGGTCAACTCCGGTCGCGAAGAGCCCGTAGAAGAGGAAAAGGAGAGGAGTACAGGATAGGCGCCGCTGGCGCTGTTTTGAGAAACGCTCGCATCGCTCGCCGGACACAAGAGCAAACGATTCGGCGCCCCCTCGCATGATTCCATGAGACAGGCGCGCGAATCGTCTTCGGGGGCTGACAGCGCTCCTGAGCCGATGAGATCGCTCGTCTCGACGTTGGACGCCTGGTGCGTGACGAGCTGGCCGACCCGTCCAGAAGGCGGTTCGGTAGTTGCTGATGGACAGTCGCTGACGACCAAGGCCGGCGAAGGACGAGAGTCGACTTCCATGGATTACTCGTGCTCTGCTGCGCCACCGCCGTGCTGCAACGGCCGCCTGCGGTCGCGGCCGGTACAGGTTTGTCAGAAGAGCAGTCCCATCGGCATCCGCAATCCCAAAACGTTGTCCATCAATAGCTGAAAGGCGCCGACGATCACCACTGCCGCGACGCCGTGAATGGCGATTTCACGCAAGCTCAACCGATGGAAGGCGGCTATCGCAACCAGCACAAGGAAGGCCACCAGGCTGGTCACGAAGAAGCCGATGCTCGGCAGCAGCAGGGCCCAGGCCGCCATCGCACCAATGATCGACGCCCGCCTCCACGTCGATTCCTTCGGCGCTCCGGTCGTGTCCGCCTTGGCCGGCGTGGCGGGTCGACCGATCTGGAAAGAGATCAGCAACGCGGACAGCAGAATCAAGGCCGCGGAGATAGTGGTCGGAAAGACCGAACCCATGGCGGACATGTCCTTGGTCTGCGTGTAGGCCGCCACCCCCATGGCGATGAAGAGCAGGCCGAACAAGACAGCGGGAATCTCTCGATAGTTCCGACGCACGGCCTTGTCGACCTTCACCACTGTGTCCGTCGCTTCTACGGGTGCAGCCTTGACGCGACGACCGAGCATGCCGGCAATCAGTGGATAGAACAGCGTGAGTGCAGCAAACGCGACTATGGCCAGACTGATGGGCCGACCGAAGAACATTCCGAGCACAGAATTCGTCGCATTGCCGATCATGTAGCTCTGAACGAATCCCTGCTCGGCGATCGACCCCAGGACCAGCCCGAGCACGATCGGTGAAGGTGCGAACCCGAACCGCTGCAGTACCCAGGCGATCACACCCAGCACGAACATCATCTGCATGTCCTGCACATTGCTGTGAATGGCGAAGCTGCCGAGGATCGTCAGGAACGCCACCGTGGGCACCAGCAGCGACTTCGGAATCTTGACGATCGACTTGTAGGCATAGCGGCCCAGAAGCAGGCCGATCGGCAGCATCAAGACCGTGGCGATGAGCAATCCGAACATGAAGGTGTAGACGATTCCACTCTGTTCGTTGAACAGGCTCGGCCCGATCTTGATTCCCTGTACGAGGAGCGCGCCCAGAATGATGGCATCGGGCGGCGTGCCGGGGATGCCAAGCACCAGTGTCGGGATGAAGCCCCCGCCGACGGTTGCGTTGTTCGAGGATTCTGTGGCGATGACCCCGTCGGGCTCTCCGGTGCCGAAACGTTCCGGGTGCCTGGACGACCGGCGCGCCTCGGAATAGGCAATCAGGCCCGCGATCGATCCACCCGCACCCGGAAGAATGCCGACGGCCGTTCCGATGACCGAACTCCTGGCGAGGTTGAATTTGCTCGCCCAGCTGATCCGCAGTGCTTCGAGCAGTCGATATCCCCGTGTGTCCTCGACGATCGACAGGTGCGGCGCCTTGCTGGCCACGAGGTCGATGACGACGGGAATGCAGTACAGGCCGATCAAGGCCGACGTGATGTCGATGCCGCCCAGCAGGATCTGGGTGTCCAGCGTGTAGCGCACGTCTCCACCGACGATGGCTACACCCACGGTAGACAGCAAGAGCCCCAGGCAACCCCCGATCAGACCCTTGATGGTGTTGCCCACTGACAATGCGGAGATCAAGGTGAGGCCGAAGATCGCCAGCCAGAAGTATTCGGAAGGTCCGAACAGCAGGGCAATGTTGGCCAGCGCCGGTGCCAGCACCAGCAGCGAGATCGCGCCTACGAGGCCACCCACTACCGACGCGATGGTGGCCAGCGTGATCGCCAGTCCACCGTCGCCGCGTTTGGCCATCGGGTAGCCGTCGAAGGTCGTCGCGATCGAAGAAGGTGTGCCCGGTGTATTGACGAGAATGGCCGAGAACGAACCGCCGTAGATGGCGCCGGTATAGATCGCCCCGAGGGCAATCAGCCCCGAGGCCGGCGCCATGCTGAAGGTGAACGGCACGAGAATCGCCACCGCCATGGTCGCCGACA
>JBDTNM010000410.1:0-2617 GCA_039933735.1 bacterium
AACATGATCAAGCGGGCCGAACGCCAGGCGCGGAAGGCGGGGATTGCGGCCGGGATGGGCGCGTAGCGTGTGTAGGCAACGCGGGTCAGCGCACGCGCTCCGCGATGACCACGTCTCGCTCAAGGTAATGCCCCAACCCGTTTGGCTGCGTAGCCTGGAAAATTCCGCCGCAGGTTATCAGCGTGACCCACTCCGCGTTCGCTGGTTTCTGCGGAGCTACAATCAGGTCACCAGTCGGCATCGAGTCGACGCTGTAACGCTGATAGAAGATCACCTTGTATGCGTATGTCGGCCCGTTTTCCATCTCCACAAGCACTTCGTTTCCCGGCTTCACGTCATCCAGGTGGGCGAACGGGCCGTCTTTGAAGTTGAAGTTCTTGTGCGCGGCAAATACCGCATTCTTGCCTTCGCCCGGTCGGGGATAGATGTAATACCAACCGATGTTCCGGTTTGCGTCCTTCGGCACCTCGAGGGTGTTGTCGACAAGGCCAATCTCCTCGATCGGGTTGTCCACCCCAATGGATGGGATCTTCATCCGGGCGATTGGGCCGGCAAAAGGCGTCGCGGTTGGGTCCAAAGGTACGCTGATGGTCGCTTCAGACGACGCGTTGGCCGTCTCGATGGGAATGGTAGGCCGAAGGTCGAATGGAATCCCCGCTGTTTCAGATCGTACGTCTCGTTGGTCTCTGGTCAGCCCGAGGATCAGCAGCGCTGCCCCTGCAACGAAGGCGAACACTGCGACATACCTCAAAGCGTTCATAAGAGATCTGGTACCCTCGCCATGGCGGGATAGGATTCTAGGCGATGCGCCGGGTAAGGAACGGAACATTACTGCCCGGTTGTCCGCACAGCCGAAGATTCCATCTTCGATGAGCAGCAAATGACCGGCATCAACCTGCCCGAGCACCAGGCGGCCGAAGCGAGGGCCGCCCTTGAGTCCCACTTCGCGAAGTTCCGTCGCCCCAACGGCCTCAGCCGCTTCGAACTGAACTTCCAGATTTTCGCGGCCCGAAACCCTTCTTAGCGAACGCGCCCCGCGAGGTTCACGGTCAACGCTGGGGTCGGTTAGCGGAACACCCGTGGTACGTTCGACGTTAGTGAAGGTATGAAGAGTTCTCTGTTTGCTCTTGCAATTGCCGTCGCGGCGGCCGCCGGAGCATGTTCGGACGGTGAGCGGACCCGGCCGACGCCAACCTACGAGCCCAATGCGACCAATGCAGCACCCATCTATACGGTGACTCCCGCGCCGACCGTCCTCGCACCGGCGAGCGATCCGGTCATCAAAACCTACGCCCGTGGCGAAACTGTCGATGTCCCCCGCGGCACGCTCTTCCTGGATCCGAAGACAGGTGGCGGGGAGGCATGGGCCGATGTCGCAGTCTCTCCGCTGGGGCTGTTCGCTGTGTGGAACGGTGGTGATGGCAAGCAACCTCCGGTCCTGTTCGAAACACTGACCCGGCGTCGGACCGAACTGGATACCGGTGGGCAGTTCGGTGATGTTCTGAACTTCAGCCCGGATGAAACTGAGGTGGCCGTGCGAGTTGGCGCCGAGGTGCGCATCGCTTCAACGGCTGACGGCCGCGTTCGCGTCGTTCTACCCGTGCCCGTGGGCACCACCTCGGCACAGGCCTTCTGGGCTACCGGCGGCGGAGTGGCGGTCATTGCGGCCGGCCCCCAAGGACACCAGTCGCTCGGAGTGGTGGCGTGGTGGCGTGGCCAACTCAAGACCTACTCGAGCGTGCTTGCGAGTGGCTGGCTCGATTGGTCGCCGGACGGAGACCGATTCGTTGCGTTCACCGCTACCGAGCCGCCTACGACCGTGGTCGTTGACCTTCGTACCGACGCAGTGACCAGGATCGATCAGCCGCTCTACAACCCGAAATGGTCGGCCAGTGGCGGTTACTTCGAAGGCCAGCTGCTCTCAGGAGAGGTTCTCGTTTTCCGAGCGGACGGGACGCCGCATATGCGTATGAACGGCGTCTGCGCCCTCGTCGGCTCACCATGGCTCGGCGACGAAATCGCCACTTTCGGCTTTGGCCAGGACGTCGCCGTCGCTATGGACGGCGTGGTCCGCGGGTACACGGCTGCACCGACCAATGCTCATGTGACTACCTTTGGGCCGGGTAACGGTGTCGTTCTCCTGGACCGCATAGGTGGCCTCCCGCTCGCTGAGCTGAAGGTGGCCGAGTCGATTCTGGTCTCGGGCTACCTCGGCTTTCCCTGGGTGACACCGGACGGCCGGGGCAAACTCCAGCTTGGCGTCGGCGGCAGGGGCGCCTGCGAGAACGTCGGCGCCTTCAAGGTCGAACTCGCCCCGTTCGACTGATCCGAAAGATTCACGCTCCCTTCTCCCCGCCTAACGAAAAAACCGTTAGGGTGAGGAGGTGGACGGGGATCTTCCTAATGCCGCCGAACGCATCATCCGCCGCTTCGGCGGACAGAGCGCGCTCGCCGCGCTCCTCGGCAGGCGCCAGAGCACCGTCCAACACTGGGCCACGACTGGCCGCATCCCTGCCCAATGGCACGGAGCGCTGATGTCGTTGGCCCGCCTACGAGGTGTCATCCTGGAACCCAAAGATTTCGTTGCAACCGAACCCCGCCCGGTGAAGCCGGCCAC
>JBDTNM010000411.1:0-2612 GCA_039933735.1 bacterium
AGTCATGAGGCAAACATCCTGAATCTGAGGGTCGGCTGGAGCATGGCCGCCAATTCGAGCCCCGGGGCGAACGCTCCGAACGTCGGTCGCCGCATGATCGAAACCGCCTGGACGGCATCGGCGAGCGTTGGTGCCGAGTTTGCGATGAGACGGGCGGCGGCTGCGGGGCCAATTGTCCCGAGCCTGACCGCGGCCTGGGTCACCGAACTGACGAGCGAAAAGCCGAGGGCCGCGAGGGTGTCGGGCTCGCGAACTGCGAATTCGCGCGCTAGGGCACCGAAGGCGACGGCGAATTGCCCAGGAGTTCGACGTGCGGTTACTTCTTCGAGGAAGCCGGTGCTGCAATCCGTGAAGGCGGCGACGGAAACTTCGAGCAGACGCATGCCCATCGCCCGTCCCGAGTCGCGCTCGGCGGCGGCCGAGATAGATGCATCGAAATGGCTGTCAGTGCGGAGAACCTGGACGATGCTCTTGGCTCGAAAGGCCGCGGCCGCCGCAGGAAGCCACTGGCGGCGAACAGTCTGGGCGACGAAGGTCCGCAGGAGTTCGGCGAGAGTTGCTTCGTCGACCACCCGGCGTTCGAACGTCAGCCATTCAAGGCCGTGGCTATAGGCGTAACCACCGACCGGAAACGAAGATTCGGTGATCTGCATAAGCCGCAGGAGCGGCAGGGTCGAATCCGACTCGGACATCAAAAGAGGAAGTACTTCTGAGCCATCGGGAGGACCACCGCTGGCTCGCAGGTGGCCAACTCGCCATCGACGAACACGTTGAACGTCTCCGGGTCGACCTCGATTCGCGGGGTCGCATCGTTGTGGACCATGTGGGCTTTGCCGATTGAACGGGTGTCGCGAACGGCTACGGCCGGCGTTCGGACGCCGAGCCGTTCGAACACCCCGGCGCGAAGGGCGGCGCTCGATGTGAAGATGCGGCGCGTGGAAGGCAACTGTGCGCCGAACATCGGCCGGTAGCGGACCGGCTGTGGTGTCGGGATGCTGGCGCCGGGGTCGCCCATCGCAGCCCAGCAGATGAAGCCTCCTTTGACGACCAGTTCGGGTTTGACCCCGAAGAAGGCGGGATCCCAGAGCACGAGGTCGGCCAGTTTGCCGACCTCGATGCTCCCGACTTCAGAAGAGACTCCCTGCGCGATGGCGGGATTGATGGTGTATTTCGCGACGTATCGCTTGATCCTCGCGTTGTCTGCTCCGGGAGGGTCACCGGCGAGGGGGCCGCGCTGGCGCTTCATTTTGTCGGCCGTCTGCCAGGTTCGCAGGACGACTTCTCCGGCGCGGCCCATTGCCTGGCTATCGCTCGACATCATGGAGATCGCTCCAAGGTCATGAAGGACGTCCTCGGCAGCGATGGTTGCGGGGCGAATGCGCGATTCGGCGAAGGCGACATCTTCGCGGACGTTGGGGTTCAAGTGATGGCAGACCATCAACATGTCCAGGTGTTCCTGGATCGTGTTCACCGTGTAGGGACGGGTCGGATTCGTCGAGGAAGGCAGCACATTCGGCAAGGATGCGACCTTGATGATGTCGGGAGCGTGGCCTCCACCGGCACCTTCGGTGTGGAAGGTGTGAATGGTGCGCCCGGCAATGGCAGCGATGGTGCTCTCCACGAAGCCGGCCTCGTTGAGGGTGTCGGTGTGGATGGCGACCTGGATGTCGAACGCATCAGCAACCCGGAGGGCGGTATCGATGGCAGCAGGGGTTGAGCCCCAGTCCTCGTGGAGTTTGAGGCCGCAGGCGCCCGCTTCGACCTGAGCCCAGAGCGCAGTCACATCGCTGGAGTTCCCCTTCCCGAAGAGCCCCAGGTTCACGGGATAGCTATCGGCCGCTTCGAGCATGCGTTCGATGTTCCAGGCCCCAGGGGTGCAGGTGGTCGCGTTTGTCCCGGTGGCGGGGCCAGTTCCTCCGCCGAAAAGCGTCGTGACGCCGTTCGTGAGCGACTCTTCGACAATCTGCGGGCAGATGAGGTGGATGTGGGAATCGACTCCCCCGGCGGTCACAATCAGATGTTCGCCTGCGATGACTTCGGTGCCGGGCCCGATAACCATGCCGGGCGTAATGCCCTCCATTGTGTCGGGATTCCCGGCGGCGCCGATGCCGCTGATGCGGCCGGCCTTCACTCCAATATCGGCTTTGACGATCCCCCAATGGTCGATGATGAGCGCGTTGGTGATGACGAGGTCGAGCGCCTCTCCGGGGCTGGCCGTTTGCGCCATTCCGTCGCGAATCGATTTGCCGCCGCCGAACGATGCTTCCTCACCGAGCGTGTGATAGTCAGCCTCAACGAGCGCGAAGAGGCCCGTGTCGGCCAGGCGCACACGGTCGCCGGTGGTTGGTCCATACAGATGGGCATAGCGTTCGCGCGAGATGTTGTAGGTCATTCGGCGGCCGTGGAGGGGCTAATGAAGCCCGCTTCCTGGGCCCGAACCACTGAGGCTTCGAAGTCGGCGCCGACGGTCAGCCCGTTAAACCCGAGGATGGTCCCGGTACCGCCGAAGGGAACGAGCCCGACCTGGTGCGTCTGGCCAGCTTCGAAACGAACGGCAGTGCCAGACGGGATATCGAGCCGTTTGCCGAAGGCAGCCCGGCGATCGAAGCGAA
>JBDTNM010000412.1:0-2598 GCA_039933735.1 bacterium
GTGGGGATGTTGAGCCCGGCGATCTCCGCATCGCTGATGCCGTCGAGGTGCTTCACCATCGCCCGGATCGTGTTGCCATGAGCACCGATGAGCACCGTTTTCCCTTCGCGCAGATCGGGGACGATTCCGTCGAACCAGTACGGCAAGAACCGCGCCACAACGTCCTTCAGGCACTCCGTAGCGGGTAGTACATCAGGTGCGAGGGAGGCATAGCGCGGGTCGTTGCGCGGATGTTCCGGGTCCGTGGGGGCTAGCGCTGGCGGCGGCACATCGTAGCTTCGCCGCCAGGCGAAGAGCTGTTCGGCGCCGTACTTCTCACCCGTTTCTTTCTTGTTCAGACCTTGCAGCGCTCCGTAGTGCCGTTCGTTCAACCGCCACGAGCGCTTCACCGGAATCCAGTGCTGCTCCATGACATCGAGCGCGATCTGCGACGTCTGGATCGCGCGGCGGAGGAGCGAAGTGTGAAGCACCTCGAAGTGGAGGCCGGCCGCCGCCATCAGGGCCCCGGCGTTAGCGGCCTCTTTTCGCCCGTTCTCAGTGAGGCCGACATCGTGCCAGCCGGCAAACAGATTTTCCTGGTTCCACGTGCTCTCGCCGTGGCGCAATAGGACCATCGTGTACGTCATCTGCAGGCCTCGTTCCCCTGGGCTCGAATTACACCTCAGCCGCGGGCTATTCGCCATGCTAGCGGGGCCTCGCTAGGCTAGGGCGAGATTCGGGAGGACATGATTTTATGCAGCAGTTCAAGGATCGCGTAGCCGTCGTCACTGGCGCCGCCAGCGGCATTGGCCTTGCCATGGCGCAGCGCTTTGGCGCCGAAGGCATGAGGGTGGTCCTCGCCGACATCGAAAACAACGCACTGCAGGCAGCCGCGGCCACCCTCAAGGCGAAGGGTGTGCCGGTGCTCGCCCACGTCCTCGACGTGAGCAAGCCCGACCAGGTGGAAGGCCTCGCGAAGGCGACCTACGAAGCCTTCGGCGCCGTCCACGTCGTCTGCAACAACGCGGGCGTCGAAGTCATCGGCGCTGCCTGGGAGCACACGCTCGCTGATTGGGAATGGGTTATCGGCGTGAATCTCTGGGGCGTGATTCACGGCGTCCGCGCCTTCGTACCGAGGATGATCGCGGCCGGCGAAGAAGGTCATATCGTCAACACTGCCTCGATGGCCGGCCTTACTACCGCGCCGTTCATGTCGGTCTACGACGTCACGAAATTCGGAGTCGTCGCGCTCTCGGAGTCGCTCCACAAGGACTTCATGGTCACGAACCAGAAGCTCCGGGTCTCCGTGGTCTGCCCGGGGCTCATCAACACGAAAATCATGCAGAGTTCCCGCAACAGGCCCGCCGACCTCGCCGGCGGCGGCAGCTTTTCCGAACAGGCGAACCAGTTCCGCCAGGCGCTTTCGGCTGGCCTAACTTCGGGCTACGACCCCTCGGTCGTGGCGGGGCTCGTCTTCGATGGCATCCGCGAGGAAAAGTTCTATATCGTCCCATCTCAAAACAAGGACGGCATCAAGCGGAGGTCCGAAGACGTGGTTGGCGAACGAAACCCGGTGCCGGGCTTCTAGCCGCCCGCTTGGGAGCAGACTACGCTCGAACCATGGTCTACAAAGCTCCCGGCAGTGGGCGAGAGGGCAGCAGCATCATGCTGATTGCCGAGGATGGCTCGATCCTCCTGCAACAACGCAGCGACGACGTCGATCCTGCTGGCATCGGCCGCTGGACGCCGCCCGGCGGTGGACGCGAAGGCGACGAATCGCCGAAGGAGACCGCGCTCCGCGAATTCGAAGAGGAAACGGGCGTCCGACTCGAACGCCTGCGCTTCTTCGAAACGATCACTCCGGAGGACGTGCCCGAGTTGTTGCCGAAGGTCCTGCATGTGTTCTTCGCCGACGACCGAGTTCCGCGCGAACGGATCCAGGTATTCGAGGGCCTCGACTTTCAGTACCACCATCCGCGCACGTTCGCCGAGCTAAAGATGAACCCCGGCACCCGCAATCTGCTCGACAGGTTCCTGGCGAGCGATTTCTACCGGGGCACGGTCTCCATGCTTCAGCCCTATAAGGCCGGGGTGGGGGTGATCGCATTGGACCGCTGGGGCCGAGTCCTGCTCCAGCTACGTGACGCCGATCTGCCTCCCGACCGTTATCCCAACACCTGGTCGATCCCCGGCGGGATCCTGGAACCGGACGAAGCGCCAGACTCGGGCGCCCTCCGAGAGTTCGAAGAAGAGACAGGCGTGCTCCTCGCTGACCTCAAGCTCTTCCGCCTGTTTCGCAAGGACCCGGATTTTCCCACCGCGAACACCGACCTCTATCACGTGTACTACTGCGACCCTGACCTCGATGAAGCCGAGCTGGAAGTAAACGAAGGTCAGGCGTTCCAGTACTGGGGGCCAAACGAACTTTCCGCGCTTGAAATGCCCTTCCACGCCCGAGCAATCCTTGAAGAATTCTTCGCCGGCGCGCACTACAAACGGTTGTTTCACTAGCCAAGAAGCGACCCCGTTATGCGCCCCTTACCGTCCTCGGAACTTCCGGCGCATGGCGAACGTTCCCTTCATGCAGGGCTGGTGGCTGCGCAATCCGAGAGGCGGTGC
>JBDTNM010000413.1:0-2582 GCA_039933735.1 bacterium
ACCAGCTGGCTATCTCCATCCCCAACACCTTCGAAGACCAGGACATCGACTGGGAGAGCGTTGACCCAATGGAGCCCGGCGAAGGCGGGCAGATGGCCCCCGGCGAGCAAGGCGGCGAAGGCGGCTCGATGCAGATGGGAGACGTCGGCGAGGGCGACGAGAACTACGAAAGCCCCCAGGAGGTCGATTTCCGCGGCGACTTCAAGCCAGAACTCGTCCAGCTCCTGATGAAGCTGAAGCAGGATGCTATGGGCGGGGACGCTGGCAAGATGTCGCCAGTCCCGCTCACCCCGGAGCAGCTCGCCGAACTGCTCGAAAAGAGCGTCGAGATCAACCTCGATTCGCTCATGGACGGCGACCTGGACGCGAGCACTGGCATGTTCATGTCCAACCTCATGAAGGAAGCCGGGCAACAGGCCAAGGACCAGGCCCAGAAGGGCGACCCAACAAGCGACGCCAGCACCGGCGAAGAGCCGGGCGAAGAAGAGCTCAAACCGATCGTTACCGTGTACTACTACGACGAATGGGACTTCCGGGCGCAGGACTACAAGCCCCGTTGGTGCGCGGTCAAAGAGTCAAAGCTGGAGCAGGGCACCGACAACTTCTACGAAAACGCCTTGCGAGAACACGCCGGGCTCGTGGCGCAGACCCGCAAACAGTTCGAGCTGATGAAGCCCGAGATGTTCCGCAAGATCAAACGCCTGCCTGACGGCGAAGACTTCGACCTCGACGCGGCCATCGAATGGACGATCGAGCATCGCGCGGGGGTTAACCCAAGCGATAAAATCTACTGGCGTCGCAACAAGATCGACCGCGACGTGGCGGTCGCCTTCCTCATCGATATGTCCGCCAGTACCGATGAAGAGATAAACAAGCGCGAAAAGAAGTACGACGAGGACGACTACGACGACGACCCGCGCAAGTACCTGAGCTGGTGGGTCTCCAAGCGCCGCCAGGAGTTGACCAGCCCACCCAAGCGCATCATCGACCTTGAAAAAGAGTCCGCGGTCCTGCTCATGACCGCCCTCGAGACGATTGGCGATCAGTACGGCATTTACGGCTTCAGCGGCTACGGGCGCGACAACGTCGAATTCTTCGTCATCAAAGACTTTGACGAGAGCCTCGACCAGCCGATTAAGAACCGCCTGGACAAGATCACTCCGATTCGCTCCACCCGCATGGGCCCGGCGATTCGGCACGCTACGCACAAGCTTCAACTCACAGACGCCAAAGTGAAAATCCTCTTCCTCCTCAGCGACGGCCGTCCCCAGGACCACGGGTACGGCCGCGACCGCACAGAGAAGGAGTACGCCATCCACGACACGAAGCAGGCGTTAAACGAGGCCAAGCGCGAGGGCATCACACCCTTCGCCCTGACCGTTGACCGCGCTGGCCACGACTACCTGAAAACGATGTGCGAAGACATGGGGTACGAAGTCGTCGCGGACATCGAGTCCCTGCCGAGCCGCTTGCCGCAGCTCTACCGCCGCCTGACCGAATAGCGTTGGCTGCCAGCGTTCTAGTCTGTCCGTACCTTGGGACTCCCATCGAACTCACCGAAGAGCGATGGCGACATATCCGCATGCGGCATCGTACTTTCGCGCAGGAGATACCGAGCTCATCGCTGCCGTCGTGTCCCATCCGAACGAAATTCGGCAGCGCGCTTCGGAAATCAACGAACCTCTCTTTGTCCGGAATTTCGACGATGGCGGGCGACCTGTCTGTGTGGTCGTCGCCCCGGTTGATTTAGTGAGCCGTTGGTGGGTCGCCACGGCCTATCGCAGTGAGCTTCCCTCGACCGTTGGTGATGTACTATGGACGGACGATGCACATTCAATATGACGCCGTAGCCGACATCCTCTACGTCGATTTTGTCGAACGGCACGAGGGCCAAACAACACGGGAGATCGGCGAAGGACTGCTCGCCGAAGTTAACCTGGAAACGAGCGTGACCGAAGGCTTCGAAATCTGGCATTTCTGCCAAAAGGCCTCCGAAAACGGCGGGATCGATGTCTCACTCCAACTCCCGGCGCTGCCCCTGCAGCCCGTCGCCAGCGGCGCCTGAAGCCTTCGTTGCGACTGATTCTCGTCCGTCACGGTGAGTCTGAGGCCAATGCTCGCGGCATCATCCAGGGCCGCCTCGATTTTGGCCTCTCCGAACTCGGGCGTCTTCAGGCACACCGCGTCGCGGACCGCTTAAAGGACGACGACATCGTCCGCATCGTGACGAGTCCGCTTTTACGCGCCGCGCAGACCGCGGACATCATCGGCGCCAACCGCGGAATGGTGCCCGTCGCCGAGCCAGCGCTCATGGAATACGACGTCGGCGAAATCAGCGGGTTAACCGGCGAGGAGATTCGCGCCAAGCATCCGCACGTAGCGGCAGCCTACGCTCGCGGCGAGCGACCCTTGTTCGCGGGTGAAGAGGGCCGTGACGTGTTCACCGCGCGGCTCTCGGACATCCTGGCTCGCCTGACCGCCGGCCCTGAAGGCGAGACCACAGTCGCCGTCGCGCACGGTGGGGTGGTCAGCGCTGTCTGCCACTTGCTGGTCGGCTTGGATTTGAACCGCCCGGGGATTTT
>JBDTNM010000414.1:0-2573 GCA_039933735.1 bacterium
CGCAGGGCCTCGCATTTGGCATCGCCCTTGGCGCCGGCGCCTTCGTCTTTCTCTGGGCTACGACGACCTTCGCCGCGGCCGCTCTTGCTCTGTCGGCACTCCTCTTCTACGTCTTCATCTATACCGTCTGGCTAAAGCGCCGGACGCCCCAGAACATCGTCATCGGCGGCGCCGCCGGCGCGTTCCCGCCGATGGTCGGCTGGGCCGCCGTCACCGGCGACATTTCGCTCGCTCCCCTGGTGATGTTCGCGATCATCTTTTTCTGGACGCCGCCGCACTTCTGGGCGCTCGCCCTCCGCCTCGAAGGCGATTACGCCGAAGCCGGCGTGCCCATGCTGCCCGTGACCGCTGGTCCCGCCTTCACGCGCCTCCAGATCCTTCGCTACAGCGTCATGCTCGTCGCCGTCAGCCTCATTCTCGGACCCGCCGCGGAACTTGGCGTCATCTACTACGCCACCGCGCTGGCCACCGGCGGATTCTTTGTCTTCCTCGCCTACCAGCTCTTCCGCAAGCACGAAACCACGCCGCCCATCCGCCTCTACAAGTACTCCCTTCTCTATCTCGCGCTCGTCTTCATCTCAATGGGCGTCGACGCCGCGGTCTTCGGGTAACCACCCGGCGGTTCCCGGCGTTCTCATAGGGCGGCCACATCCGCCCGGAGTCAGCGATGGGCCTCGAATCGGTCATCCTCGTCCGTCACGCGCAGTCCGAACACCACATCAACGGTCTCACCGGTGGCTGGACGGACACGCCGATCACTGAACTCGGCCACCGCCAGGCGGAACTCGTCGCGAAGCGCCTCCGCGCTGAACTCGCAGGTGTCGAAGTCAGGCTCGTAACGAGCGACTTCCGCCGCGCCCATGACACGGCTCGCCACATCGCCAGCGAATTCAACATCGAAGCCACGCTCGATCCCCGGCTACGCGAGTTCGGCAACGGCGTCGCCGCCTGGATGAATGCCGCCGAGGCGCGCACCCGGTTCCCCGAACCGTCCGGGCCATGGCACCCCGACTACCGTCATTGGCCCGAAGGTGAAACCTGGCGCGATGTCCACACCCGCGCCGGCCAGTTCCTGGAAAGCTTGTCGTTCGACGGCGCGTTGCCGATCGTCGTGTCGCACGGCGGCACAATCGATGCGCTGATCGCCTGCTGGCTCAGGCTCAGCGCCGAGGCCTTCGCCGGCGTCGGCTTCGCCGCCCATGTCACGAGCATCACCGTCCTCCAACAAGATGAACATGGCTCCCGCCGGGTCGAACGAGTCAACGACACGGCGCACCTCAATGGCACCGAAGGTCACATCTCGCTCTCTCAGGCCCTTCGGGACTAAGCCTGGCCGGCCTTCGCTGCCGCGGCTGCCGCCCGGTCGCGCGCCAGCGCGCGGTCCTGCCGCTTCCCCTCGAGCTCTTCGTGCTTCACCCAGCCGGCGATGACGAATCCCACCGCCGTCAGAAACAGCAGGTCGCCGATGATCCACATCGTGATCCCGGCAAGCTGCTGGTCTTCCAGCGGCGTTGGCCCCCATGTCCGCTGTGTCGTCGCGTAGTGCGAATAGAGCACCCGGTTCGTCTCGTAAATGGCAAGCGCGAGGAACGAGTTCTGGGGCATCTGCAGGAAGACGTAGAGCACCCGGATCGGGTGCGCCATCCGCCAGGGCGTCGGGTCCAGCCCGATGACCTGCCACCAGAACATCAGTGCCACCGTCACATACAACATGTGTTCGAGCATGTGCAGCCACGGATGTTCGAGCGCCGCGTTGAACAGCGGCGAAAAGTGGGACCCCCACATCGTCGCGGCGAAGATCAGCCAGGCGATCACCGGGAACGTCACCACGCGCATCGCCCGGCTGTGCAAAATCGGCAGAATCACATTTCGTCGCGTATCCCGGCTCACCGACCGCAGCAAAAGCGTGATCGGCGTGCCCATCAATATCAGCGGCGACGCCACCATCATCAGCAAGATGTGCTGCCACATATGCACCGAGAACAGCACACCGTCATAGCTGAACGGCGGCGCCATCACCGCAAAGGCCATCACGCCGATGCCTGAGAAGAAGAATGCCGAGCGTTTTTTGGGCCAGGGCGACTTCGGATGGGCCTTCGAAACGGCCCGCGAGGTGGTCAGGTACCACCACGTGGCGCCTCCGCCGACGATGATGAAGAGTGGGTCGAAGTCCCAGCGAGTGAGCAACAGCCACAGCGTCGGTTTCGGCGCATCTGTCCCGTGTGCCAACGCCACCGAGGGCGCCAGCGCGAGCAGCACTGCCCCCACCAGGCTCAGCCTCCGCATGGCGACAGGCTCTCCGAAAGTGTCATATGGCGCGAGTTTCGCATGACCGCCGGGCGTGAGCGATGAGGCGGAAAGAAGCGCATTGGAAGCCCGTCTCAATCCGAATAAGCTTCATTCTTGAATCTAGATACGCGCGTTTCCGCTTCCTTGACAGGGTACCGGCCCCGTTCTATAAATCCGATTGCGACGCCGTTCACAACCGGAAATTGCACCGGGCATTTGCCTGTGCGCGGAGAGCGGGTCGGGAGGGGAGCAAGAGGAATGCCTGTATCCAGGATGCTGCGGCG
>JBDTNM010000415.1:0-2567 GCA_039933735.1 bacterium
GCTCTTCGAATCCGTTGGCGGCGCCAGCGGCGTCTCCGAAATAGTTGAGGCCTTCTACCGCCGCGTCATCGCCGACGAAGTCCTCATCGTGCTCTACCCGGATGACCTCGAACCCGGCAAAGAGAAGCTCAAGCTGTTCCTTGCCCAGTGGCTTGGCGGGCCTGGAACCTACTCCCAGTTGTACGGCCATCCACGTCTGCGCATGCGCCATTTTCCGTTCGTGATCGGCGACATCCACTCGGGCCGCTGGTTGCGGCACATGCGCGGAGCCTGGCAGGAAGCCGGTGCCTCGGCCGAGGTCCAAGCGGTCGTCTTCGAACGTCTCGGCCCGCTCGCCCACCACATGGTGAACGACACCGAGGATGTACCGCGCACGCCGCTAAGCGACGCCCGCCTAAGTTAATCTCGCCCGCGTTGTTGGCTGCGCCTCTATCCGTAGAATCAGCCGCATGACCGAACCAGTCCTCACCGGCGTGCGCGTCCTCGAAATCGGCGGCACCCTCCCCGTGGCCTTTGCCGCGAAGTGGCTTGCCGGCTTCGGCGCCGACGTCGTCCGTGTCGATCCGCATGCTGAAACGCTCACCGCCGATGAGCAGGTTTACCTGCTTGCCGGAAAGCGCCGTGTCAGCGCCTCTTTCGCGCTCGAGTCTCTCGCCGAAGCCGCCGACATCGTCATCGAAGGCGACAGCCCGACGCTCAGCCGCCGCGTCGACCCGGCGGTTCTTCGCCGCCACAAGCCTGGGCTCGTGGTCATCTCGATTACCCCGTACGGCCAGGATGGCCCCTACGCTGCGAACCAGGCGACGAACATCACCTCGTTTGCGATGGGCGGCATCATGTCGCTCACGGGCATGCCTCAGCGCGAACCGCTCGTCACGGGCGGCAGCCAGGCGCTCTATCTCGGCGGTATCAACGGCTTTGGCGCCGCCGTCACGGCCTACCTCGGCTCGCTCATCCACGGCGAAGGCGACTGGGTCGATATCTCCATCCAGGAATGCATGGCTGGCATGCTCGAACTTTACGGTCCGGGCGGCGCCATCTCCGGTGTGCCCAGCATGCGCGCCGGCAATCACGTTCGCGCTTCCTGGGGGATCTACCCGTGCGCCGATGGCTTCGCTGGTGTGTGTGCACTCGAACGGCAGATCCCGGCATTTTTCAAGGTGCTGAGCGACCCGGAACTCGATGACCCGCGCTTTCGCGACGTCACGCAGCGCGCGGAGAACGACGACGAGCTGCAGGCGAAGTGCTACGGCTGGTTCAGCGAGCACACCAAGGCCGAAATCCTCGACCTCGGCGCGAAATACAAAGTTCCGTTCGGCGCCGTGATGACCCCGAACGACCTCCTCGCAAACCAGAGCCTCGCCGAACGCCATTTCTTCGATGCCATTGCCACGCCCGAAGGCATAGCGATGGTCCCCGGGCGCCCGTTCCTCGGCCTTCCCTGGGTGCCCGGCGACCTTCACCTCGCCGGCGCCGACACTGAACAAGTGATGGGCGAATGGCTGGAGCACCTGTCATGAAAAAGCTGCCCCTCGAAGGAATCCGTGTCGCCGACCTGACGATGATGTGGGCCGGGCCTTTCGCCACCCGAATCCTTGCGGAGATGGGCGCCGAAGTCATCAAGATCGAATCGCCCCGGGCATGGGACAACATCCGCACCCTCATTCCCCAGCCCGGCGTCGAGGATCCCTGGAACTCCTCGTTCTACTTCAACGACTACAACCGCGACAAGAAGTCGCTCACGCTCGACCTCGCCCAGGATCTTGGCAAGGCCACCTTCCTCAAGCTCGTCGCGAAGTGCGATGTAGTCATCGAGAACTACCGCGCCGACGTGCTCGACAATCTCGGCCTCAGCTACGAAGTCCTGCGAGCGGCGAGACCCGACATCATCCTCGTGAGCATGGCGGGCTACGGAAAGACCGGCCCGGAGCGCGATCAGGTCGGCTTTGGGCCGATCATCGAGCAAATGAGCGGCCTCGCCTCCATGACCGGCTACGGCGATGACGGCGTCCCCATGAAGACAGGTCTTTCCTACGGCGACCCGGTGGCGGGGATGGCGGCGGCTTCGGCAGTGGCACTCGCCTTGATCAAACGGCGCAAGACGGGCGAGGGTTCGTTCATCGACCTCGGCCAGCGCGAAGTGCTCTCCTCGTTCATCGGCGAGGCTTTTGTTGGTGCATCTCTGCGAAACGAGACGCCGACCCAACACGGTGTCCGCGACGCTCGCTACTTCGCCCAGGGTGTCTATCGCTGCGCAGGCGAAGAACAGTGGCTTGCCATTTCGCTCCGCACCCCCGGCGAATGGCGATCGCTCTGCACCGTGCTCGACATCGAAGAGAGCCTCGGCGATATCCCGAAGGATTCCCGCGCCGACGAAATCGACCGGCGCATAGCAGCGGCCCTGGCAACCGCCGATCCACAGGTTGCCCTCGAGGCGCTCTCGAAAGCCGGCATCCCGGCTGGTCGCGTCCTCAACACGGTCGACATCCACAACGACCCGCACCTCACTGAACGCGGGTTCTGGGTCGAACTTCCGCACCCGAACATGACCCCGTGGAAGCAACCGC
>JBDTNM010000416.1:0-2552 GCA_039933735.1 bacterium
TTTCCTCTTTCCTCTTTCCTCTTTCACCTGGCCGCCATGCCCCCGGCGGGCGACATGCGTATCCTCAGCACCGTGCGGATCTCCAGGCCTTCACTGTCGGCGCCGGCGCGCGCCCACTTCGAGGACAAAATGCGTCGCGCAACTCGTCGTCTCATCGAACGGATATCACCGGCATGTGCGATTTCGCCTCGCTGCTATACCGCCGGCCGGTCGACAATCGGGACCGGCTCATGAACCTCGTCGAGGCGGTGCGCCTCCAGTGACAACCCCGAATTCCCCGTGGGACGCAGCTCCGTTTCCCGAGGTGACCGCTGCCCAGGCCGAGGAGATCTGCCGCCGGCACGGTCTCGGGCGGCTTCACCTCGAAAGGATCCCGCCCAGCGGCGTCGTCAACGCCATCTTCGCCCTCGGACCAGGTCTCATCCTTCGCGTCGCAAAGGACATTCCAGAAGCGATTCGCGGGACGACTTCCGAGTCGATTGCGGCGCCCGCGGCGCGCCGCGCTGGAGTTCGGACACCCCGGCTGATCGCGTTCGACAACTCGCGCGAACTTCTCAGCACCCCCTATACGATCTATGAGCGCGTTGATGGAATCGACCTCACACGAATCGATGTCCCGCCACACGAGCTCGCTCAGATTTGGCGCCAGGTTGGTCGTGAACTGTCCCGGCTCCACCACGGGGCCGTGGACGTCGAGGATCCGCAGCATCTCCTGCGGGACACTGCACGGCCCGATCCCGAATCGGTCCTTGAAGCCGCGGATTTTCTGAGTGAAGACCACAAGCGGTGGTTTCGGAGCTGCTTCGATCGTCTCCGTCCAGCGGTCGAGAACGCTTCGTCGTTTCGTCGCCTGACGCATGGTGACGCGCAACCGAGCAACGTCCTGGTCCGCAATCACGAGTTCGTCGCGCTCATCGATTGGGGCGGCGCCGGCTGGTGTGACGGCACTATCGACTTTTACAGCATGCCCGCCCGCGTTCTCCCGTATGCCGTCGAGGGTTACCGCGAGGAAGCACCGTTCGATGACGACGAAACCGCCGAAGCCCGGATCCTCTTTGACCACCTCGGCGCGGCGATCTCGATGTGGGACGGCGAGTCATGGCGCGCACAATCGAATACGCGTCGGCTGATCGAGCTACTGGCCCTCTACGCGACGGATCTCCCGGCGACCTGGCGGCGGTGGATCGAATGATCCTTCGAGGCCTCCCCTCGGCTGCTGATACTGGCGGGGCATTTTGGGGCTAAGTCCGTGGAACATATGTTTTGAATTGGGCCGATGCAGGGGTACGATGCCGCCATGGATTCCGAGAAGCCGCTCTTCCGGCTGACGCACAGCAAGATCGAGTCCTACAAACGCTGCCGCAAGCAGTACTGGTTTTCGTATGTCAGCGGCGAGGATTGGCCGCCTTCACGCGAATCGGCGGCTTCCCTGGTCGGGAACGGCGTCCACCGGGCGATGCAAAAGCTCTGCGAAACTGGCGACCCTCGCGACGGCGCCCACGAACTCGACACCTACCTGCGCATGCCGAAGCACGAGATGGCCGGGCCCGAAACCGAGCACTTCGGCCTCGCTCTCCAGATTTACGAGAACGGCGTGAAGGCACACGAATCGATCGAGAGCGAGGAGCGCTGGGCCGAGCTCGATACCTGGGTGCCGGCCCGTTCGCGCGGGATCAACGTCCGTTCGAAGGTCGACCGCGCCGACCGTCTTTCGCCCGATCGCTGGCAACTCATCGACTGGAAGACGGGCAAGTTCGACCTCGACGATACGGTCGATCACCAGCTGGACATTGCCCACCTCGTGCTGCGCACGATGCTGCGGCTGCCCCAGACCGCGAGTGTGCGGGCAATCGGCTGGAACCTTCGCACCGGCGAACAACGGGTCCGCGAACTCACTCGCGACGATGCCGTGAAGACGGTCGACTATCTCTGGCGGTTCGCCCGCGGCGTCGAAGCAAATACGGAGTGGCGAGCGACGCCCGGCCCGGCCTGCACCTTTTGCGATTGGCGCAGCCGCTGCGACGAAGCGATCCAGCTCGACCAGGTCGGGGTCGACTGGCTGTTCGACGATCAGTGGGAGAAGGAAGCCGCGCCGTTCTAAGCCGAAGCTAGACGGCGATGGCGTCGGTGATGCCCGGCACCGGGAAGGCCCGCGCGAACTCGGCGACTTCGGCGTTCACCTGTTCGCGGACACCGTCGCCATCGGGGTTCTTGAGGACGCGCACGATCCATTTGCCCACGCGGCGCATCTCGTCTTCCTTCATCCCCCGGCTCGTGAGGGCCGGCGTACCCATGCGCAGTCCGCTGGTGATGTACGCGGAGCGCTGGTCGTAGGGGACGGTGTTCCGGTTCGTGATGATGCCCGCGCCTTGCAGCGCGTTCTGCGCCTTCAGCCCGCTGATGTCGACGGAGTTGCAGTCGATCAGCAGCAAGTGGTTATCCGAGCCGCCCGAGACGAGCCGGATGCCGCCTGCGTGCAGTTCATCCGCAAGGGCGGTGGCGTTCAGGACAATCTGCTTCGCGTAGACCTTGAACTCGGGCTTCAAGGCTTC
>JBDTNM010000417.1:0-2513 GCA_039933735.1 bacterium
GTCATTCCCATCGATAGCTCTTTCAGCTTGTGCCGGTCGGCGAGTTCCCGAAGTGCACAGAATACCGGCCTCGCGGTCTCAGAATCCACGGCCCGTGGCGCGACCGTCATCAGGCCCTCGACGGAGACGTGGGGTAGCTCAACAGCGACTTCAAGAAGCGCAGGCAGTGATGCCGGCGAGATGCCGAATTTCGTCGGCTCGTTCGCCACATTCACCTCGATCATCAACGGCACCGGACTTTCGGCAGCACTGGAAATGGCGCGCAGCAGCCGCTCCGAGTCGACCGAATGGAGGAGCGAAAACGTCCCGAGCGCGGCCCGGACCTTGTTCGTCTGAAGGTGCCCGATGAGATGCCAGACCGGGAGGCCATTTTGCAGAGCCGCGACCTCGGCGGCCTTCGAAACACCTTCCTGAACGCGGTTTTCACCGAACTGCGTCAGTCCCGCTCCCAGCGCTTCGAGGACGGTGGACGCCGGCCAGGTCTTGGTGACGGCGATGAGCGTCACGTCTTCCGCTGTCCGTCCTCCGCGAGCGGCCGCCTCTGCCGAACGTCCGCGGACTTGGGCAATGCGATCGGCGAGCTGAGGCGGTGTTGAAACGTGCGTCACAGGAATTCTGGAGGGTGCTTGGCTTCCCAAACGCCGCGGGCGACGACCGCTCCAACAATGAGCAGAAGGATGGCGAGGCCCAACCAGGGGCTCACCGTGAATGCATAGATGATGCCGACAAGGCCGAATACGACGCCGAAGAGCATCCCCAGGGGCAATGCGAGCGTCCGGAACACGACGAGGATGATCGTGATGATCTCGCGCCAGGAACTCGAAGACGAGTCTTTTTTCGGCGGCTCGTTCGAACCGTAGTAGAAACCCATGGCGAAAGTGTACCCCTTCAGAGCGGAGCAGTTCCGGCTTAGCCCGGTTCCCCGGCTGCGAAATACGACCAGAGATCGATGCTCGGCACGGGCAAGTCGTAAACCGCGAGAACCATCGTGATGTTAGTGCGGTGCTCGACCGCATGGTGGTACGCCTGGAAGAGCGGCACATAGGCCGGGAAATCGAACTCCCGCCCCCGAATGGTCCCGCTTACGCGGTCATTCTCCTGCAGCCGGCCGGCGAACTCGAGGACGCGCGCATTGCTCTCTGCGACCACCACACGCAGCTGCTCGAGCGTTGGCTGTTCGTGCGGCACCTCGCCGAGATCGGTCGTCCCGTTGTTCAAGACGTCGATGAAGCGGCCTTCGTTGTACACGTAGTGCGTCAACGTTTCGAGAATCGTCCCGAACCCACCGGGCGTCTTTCGGTTTAAGTCCTCGGCCGGGAGCGCCGAGAGAGCATCGATGAGCGCCAGGTTCGCCCATGCATGGTGACGGAAGAGGTTGGTCAGCATAGTCATGGAACCAGTATGCCCACTTCGGCTGGGAGCCCGGCGGGACCGGCGCACGAAAAAAGGCGCTCTCACGAGCGCCCTTTACGGTTTCTTGGCTGGTTTAGACGAGAGCCGCTTTTGCCTGGCCCACGAGCAGTTCGAACGCATCCGGGCGAGTGACCGCGAGGTCGGCCAGCTGCTTTCGATCCAGTTCTATGCCCGCGACCTTCAGCCCGTGAATCAACCGGCTGTAGGTGAGGCCGTGAAGCCGTGCGGCCGCATTGATGCGCATGATCCAGAGTTCCCGGAAGTCGCCCTTGCGGTCGCGCCGGTCCACGTAGTTGTACCGAAGAGCATGCAGCATGCTCTCCGTGGCGCGCTTGATAATGCGGTGGCGCTGCCCTGCATGACCCTTCGTCAGCGACAGGATCTTCTTATGGCGGCGATGTGACGTGACGCCACGCTTAACTCGGCTCATGTTCGGTTCTCCTCGGTACTCGGGTTACTGGCCCGAGAGCAGGCGCTTGATGATCGGGGCATGAGTTGCAGCCACTTCGACCGTCCGCCCGAACTTCACTGTCACGGGCTGGCGCTTCTTGCGGCGGAAGTTGTTTCGACTCCCGTACATTCTCACTATCTTGCCGCCACCAGTTACACGGAAGCGGCTGGCAGCGCCCTTATGGGTCTTGAGCTTCGGCAAATCAGTCTCCTGTTTCGTCGTCTTCGTCGTCGTCATCAACGGCGGCGTCTACGTACTCGTCGTCCTCATCGACTACCGGGGCAGCTTCCGCCGCCGCAATAATCGCTTCGTCGTCCTCTTCCTCTTCAACCGGCGCCTGTCCGGCTTCAGCGAGGGCGGCCGCGGCGCGAGCCTTGGCAGCCATCTTCTTCTTGTCCGGGGCGAGGATGATCGTCATGTGCCGGCCTTCGAGCATCGCGTCTTTTTCAATACTGGCGATGTCATCGAGCCGTGATTGCACACGGTCCAGCAACGCCTTGCCGATCTGCGGATGCGTGATTTCGCGCCCGCGGAACATCACCGTGACCTTCACCTTGTCGCCCTGCTTCAGCAGCTTCGCCGCGGTCCGCGTCTTGAAGTCCACATCGTGTTCGTCAATCTTCGGCTTCATCCGCACTTCGCGGAGCTG
>JBDTNM010000418.1:0-2511 GCA_039933735.1 bacterium
GCCCCGTTGTCCTACGCACTTCAGGACAAAAGACGGGACGAGGGCCCCATGATCCGGCATCATCCGCGGGTGGACACTGCGGCAACCGAGCTGAGGCACGTCAGCCGGTTTCGGAGAAGCAGCCATGCAAGCCCAGGCCCAGACAACCCGCCCATCCGGCGCCATCTCCTCGGGATGGCCCATCGCCCTGACCTGGATCGCCGTGATGCACGTCGCAATCCACGTCTTCTGGTACGTCGTCCCCCAGTTCGTCGATATCGATACGATCGGGCTCACCCAGTACATCGTGATCTCCGCGACCTTCGGCATCGGCCTCGTTGCCCTCGTCGCCATGTACAAGGGACAGCGCTGGGGCCGCCGGCTCATGCTCGTCGACACCGTCCTCAACATCTTCCTGACGCTGCCTGAAGTCTTCGGCCTCGAAGGCATCATGCGAGTTGGTTCCATTGCAGGCATGGTCATCTTCGTCGTCACCGCCATCCTCCTCTTCCGCCCCGAGGTCCGTTCCATCGGGAGCTGACATGGACCAGAGTCAGCGCGCAGTCACCCCCCGGCCATTCCTGGCCAGCCAGTTCAGCCCGTTGTGGCTGAGCTGGCTTCTGGTCGTCGCCGTCGTGCTGGCAATCTGGGCGCCGGTCCTCGCCGACAACTTCAGGGACCTGGCGAACCCGCCCGCGTCGGCCGCGCCCGCGCTCCATTCGGCGAATGTCACGGCCAATGGCAATGCTACCTACCACGTCGCCCTGGACCTGGTCTTCGGCATGACCTCGATAACCGTGGCGGCACTCATTCTCCGCCGGCACCGCACTGACTCGCTGGCAGCCTCGGCGGCGTTCGTTCTGACGATTTGGGGGCCGCTCAACGGGGTAGTCTCGGAAGCCGCCGGTGTCGGCCCGTGGTGGGCGCGAATCTCCGCCCTCGCAGCCTGGGGAGCCTGGTTCTGGCTGATCGCACGCAGCGTGCGCCTCTACCGCACGCGTCCGCCCCTGCTCCAGCGTCAGCAAATTCGCTGGCTGCTCTACGGCGCGACGATCGGCCTCGGCTTGATCCTGATCGTCGCCGTCTCGATCGGCTCGGCGCTCACGCTCTCGGCCGAAAGCATCGACCGCCACATGACTGGCCACCTGCTCCTCGTCATCGGCGGTGCGGCGTTCCCAATCGGCCTCGGAGCAGCCTGGTTGCGCCCAACCGTGCCCGACCCGGACACGCTCATTCGGCGCACGCTGGTTTATGGCGCGCTGGCGGCAATCATGGTCGGGCTCACGGTCTGCCTGGTGCTCGCGCCTTCGTTGCTCTACTACGAACTCGGACCCGTCTACTTCCTCGGCGTGGTCGCAGCCTGGGCGGTGATCAGCCTGCCCCTGCAGCAATTCCTCCAGCGCGAAATCAACCGCCTCCTCTACGGCCAGCGCGATGAACCGATCGCCGTCCTCAACTCGCTCGGCGACCGCCTCGAACTTGGCTCGCCCGAAACCATGCTCGCAACCATCGTCGAAACCGTTGCCACCACGCTCAAGTTGCCCATGGTCACCATCCAGGAGGCCGGTTCGAACGAGGTGCTCGCCTCGATCGGTCGTAGCGAACTGGAGCCAGTCTCGCTCGCCATCGTCCACCAGAGTGAGGAAGTCGGCCGCCTGATCGTTTCGCCGCGTGCCCGCGATGAACCGCTCCATGAACGCGACCACGAAATCCTCCGCCTTATCGCTCGCCAGGCAGCCCCGACCGTCCGCGCCGTCTTGCTCACCCAGGACCTGCGCCGCTCGCGCCAACAGATCCTCACCGGGCGCGAAGAGGAACGCCGCCGCATCCGCCAGGACCTCCACGATGGCCTCGGCCCGTCGCTCGCGGCCATCGCCATGCAGGCGGATACGGCCCGTGCCATCCTCGATGAGAACCCGGCCGGCGCGCGCGAAATCCTCGCCGCCGTCACCGAACAGGCCGAAGAAGTCGTCCAGGAAGTTCGCCGCCTTGTGTATGACTTGCGTCCGCCGGCGCTCGATGAACTCGGCCTCACCGGCGCGATTGCAAGGCTCGCCCGGCAGGGCGCTTCCTCGACGCTTCGGATCGAAGTCAATGGCCCGGAGGCACTGCCGTCGCTCGACGCGGCCGTCGAAGTCGCCGCCTATCGAATCGTTGCCGAAGCCCTGACGAACGTCGTACGCCATGCCAATGCGCGCACCTGCGAGGTGCGGGTGGCGACAACGACCATGGCCGGCCGTGGCGAGTTGCACCTGACCGTCGACGATGACGGCCGCGGCATCGATCCCGCCGCCACCGTCGGCATCGGCTTGCATTCGATGCGCGACCGGGCGAGCGAAGTCGGTGGTTCGGCCACAGTCGCACCGCGACCAGAAGGGGGTACGCGAGTCTTCGTCACCTTGCCCCTGCGTGAACCAGACGGCGATCCTGCGCCCGGAAGAGTTCGCCCGTCATGACCGAATCCACCGTCTCCGTACTCATTGCCGAAGACTCCGCGCCGTTCCGGACCGGACTCCGTGCCCTGCTCGCCTC
>JBDTNM010000419.1:0-2504 GCA_039933735.1 bacterium
GTTCACCATTTATCAGGATCGAACGGGGAGTTGTTCCGTCCACCGCGAAGAGTTCCGCCGCGCCCGCGCCCAGGACCACCGCCTGTACTCCGTCTGTGTCATCGAACGCGTTCAGGAATCGGCCCGCGGTCACTTCAAGCTCCAGTACTTGCGGCATAGTTGATTCGGCCCAGCGCACCTGGAGAGTCTGCGCCAGCGTTATCTGCCCCTCGGACTCGCGCGAGACCAGGATCTTGGCGCCCGGCACCAGCCCCGTCGCCGAAGCCGCTTCCACGGTAGATACCTGGCGCATCCGTTCCAGCGATTCCTCCGGAAGCTGCCCGGCCCCGCCTGGGCCCTGGTCCACCACCAGCAAGTTGGTCCCCAGTTCCCGCAGCGTGGCCTTCACGTCGCCGCGCGCACTCTCCGACATCCCGAAGATCCCAATGATCGCCGCCACCCCAAGCGCTGGCCCGAGTACGACAAGCGCAGTCCGCAACTTCCGCGCGAAAAGCCCAGAAATCGCGACCGTCGCAAGTTCGCGTGCGGTGTTCAACGTGCCCCGGCCACCACGGCTTCCTCCCTCAATTGTCCATCGCGCATGTGCAGTTGCCGCTTCGTACGCCCGGCAATGGAGAGGTCGTGTGTCACCAATACCACCGTCGTACCATCCGCGCTGATCGATTCGAGCAGCCCGAGGATCGCCGTCGCGTTTTCCGTATCGAGGTTCCCGGTCGGCTCATCCGCGAGCAGGATCGCCGGCTCCGAAGCCAGCGCCCGCGCAATCGCCACCCGCTGCTGCTCTCCTCCCGAAAGTTGGTTCGGCCGATGGTCGGCGCGATGGCTCAGCCCAACACGCCCCAGCGCCCAGCCAGCAATGTCACGCCGATCCCGGCCCTTCATCCCTCGGAACAGCAGCGCCGTCTCGACGTTTCGCCGGGCACTGAGAAACGGGATCAGATGAAACTGCTGGAAAATGAAGCCAAGCGTCTCCTGCCGAAGCCGCGAACGCGCCGCGTCGTTGAGCCGGGTCGTTTCAACGCCCGAAATCCGAATCAAGCCATCCGTAGGCAGGTCCAGGCACCCCAGCAAGCCCAGCAGCGTCGACTTTCCAGAACCGGAAGGCCCAATAATCGACACCAGTTCGCCGGCGCCAATCGTGAACGAAACGTCACGCAACGCATGCACCGGGACCGCGCCCCCATACGTCTTCGAAACCCCGGCGAGTTCGACGACCGCACTCATCGCTGCTCCAGCAAAACCGTCTCATCTCCGTTAAGACCGGCTTTGACCTCGATGAAGGCGCCCTCGCTCAGGCCCGTCGTCACAGCAACGAGCCGGATGCTCCCATCGGCATCCTGCACCTGCACCGAAGGTTTGCCTGCGCCATCCATCACGACCGCCGCGAGTGGCACAACCAGCGCATTCGGCACCTCGGCGAGCAGGATCGTCACCTGCGCCTGGGCCCCGTCCACCGCTTCGATCGGTGTCTCTAACTTCACCGGGGCGACATAGCTGGTTTGTTCGGGCGCAGCCTGGCCGGGCGCCGCGGCAACTGCCGGTGCCTCGCGTGGCGCACCCAGGGTGCCACGCACAACCTTACGGTTTCCGGTTACCTCAACCTGTACCACAACGCCCTCCTTCACACGCACCCGCTGAGTAGGAGCGAGTTGTGCCAGCACTTCCAGCGTCCCCTCTGTGAAACCAAGCAGAACCTGCCCGGGAGCGACGAATTCTCCGACCGCCACCCGGATAGCTCCCGTTCGAACCGGCCAAACGCCTGGCGCTGCATCGCCTGCCTGGAATGTCCCATCGATCGGAAAGCCGTGCTGCCCCTGCCACGCGCGCAGCGCTGTCCCCGTGGCGAACGTGAAGGTGTCATCGACCAGGCCCGGGTCGAAGCCCTCCGCCCTGAGCGCCGTCTCGAGCTGGCGCACGTCCTCGCCTTCGTCACCGTTCGACAACTCACGCCAGAATGGCAGGCTTCCCGGGATGGCAATCACGGGGCGGCCGTTCACACTGAGGAGCTTCCCGCCCGCCTCGATTGTGCCACCGGTCGTCACATCTACCGACGTGATTCGCCCCGCGCCAACGGCCAACAGTTGTCCGGCCGACGGATAGGAAACTGTCCCTCGCGTAACGATAGTCTGCTGCAAAGTCCGGTGCTCGACAGGCGCCGTCACGACCGGGTGCTGGGCCTCTCCGGAATCACCACCAAACCGGTCCCATGCCAAAAAAGCGCCTACTGCCAACAGCGCGGCCACCGCAACATACGCCGCCGGGCGAATCACCCTCAAATGCTCTCGCGCCCCCATCGTAGGTACGAAACTGGGGGAGAGAACGGATGCCACAAGGGCGAGAGAACCGCCGCTCGAACAGCGATCACTGGTTCCCTTGCCAGGAACAGTTCCAATTCATCATGGTATGGCTGGTCCTCCCGGGCTCCCATAAAGCTCCATGTTGCATTGGATTCGGTCTCGCTCAAACGCTTGTCTCTCCTCTTCATTTGCGGAGGGAATCTCAAA